>JAZSHP010000042.1:0-8332 GCA_045533355.1 Candidatus Fimenecus sp. | reverse complement strand
AGGAGCATCGAAATAGTTGAAGATGTCACGGTATTTGTTGTAAATCGAACGATGAGCTTCGTCACAGATAACAAGGTCAAAGTGACCACAGGTGAAAAGCTTACCATTTTCATCTTTTACGGAATCAATGCAGTTCATCATCGTCTGGTATGTGGAGAAAACACAATGAGCATTGTAGTTATCCTTATCCTCGCAGAGATTTGTAACCGACAAATCAGGCAGAAGATTCACAAAGCTTCTCTTTGCCTGTGTGACAAGAGAGGTTCTGTCTGCAAGAAAAAGAATATTCTTAACCCAGCCGTGCTGCAAAAGCACATCACAAAGGGCAATGACAGTTCTTGTTTTACCTGAGCCCGTTGCCATAACAAGAAGAGCCTTTCGGCGGTTTTTCTTGCCGAAGCTGTCACAAACAGCTTTAATTGCACCTTCCTGATAATATCTTCCTGCAATGTTTTTATCCACATTCACAAAATTGAGATTTGTTCTCATTGTCTGCAGATTGAACATCTTTTCAAGGTCACGCTTCGAGTAAATTGTTGCGACCTTTCTTTCGGGATAGAGATTATCCGTAATTCTCGTATCAAAGCCGTTAGTAAGGAATATAACGGGACGTCTGCCGAACCTTTTCTCTAAAATGTCAGCATAAAGCTTTGCCTGCTGTCTGCCCTTTGACACATCTACACAGGTGCGTTTTGCTTCAATAACCGCAAGAGGCTTTCCGTCATCACCGAAAAGGACGTAGTCTGCAAAACCAACTTCCGACTTGTTAGGCATACCGGGCAGTTCATACTCATTTATCCAGTCCTTGCCTTCTGTCCAGCCGGCATCGGAAAGCATTGCATCAATATATATCTTTCGTGTCTTATATTCCGAAATATCAAGAGGCTTCGGGACATAGGTCTGCTGTTGCTCCTCACGGCGAGCAGTAAGCTCTGCCTTGAGTGCTTGATTTTCCGCAATTAATTCAGAAAGATTAACATCCGTATGTGTTACGAAATCAAGAGCCTCTTCTGTTGTCAGCTCAAGCAGCTCTCTTTTGAAGCTGTTTTCTGTATAACTGTCAGAATAGCAATAAGCCACAAAGTCAAGAAAAACAAAGAGATTTTCAAGGCAAAGCTCAGCCTGTTCTTTTGTGATTTTCTTGCCCGTATGGGTTGCTTCATTGCCAAGCTCTCTGATAAGCTTCATTCTGCGCCAGATATCAATACCAACAATCTCTCTGAAATCCTCATTGTTCATAAGGCAGACGAGCCTGTCATCATAAGGCATCTGAAGGGCACCGTCAACGGAATACATCCATTTGACAGCCATTTCCATCGCCCTTCGGCAATTTATGATGCAGGTTGACAAGTCAATATGTAAGGTCCTCTCCGCTGCAATAGCAACTGAAGCAAAACTCTCAAACTGCTTGTCCCTTGTTAAAAAATCAAAGTTGGTCATAAAATCACCTTAATTAAGAAATCTTAAATTCTCTCAAACTGTTTCCTGTAGTGTGTATTTTGTTGCCATTTATACTTTCTATTGGTTGAATTTTTAATTTGCTATGATAATTCTGTTTGAATACATACTCAGCAAATTCAAAAAAATATGCATTATTGGGTTCATATTCCAATATTTTTATTAATTCTACACCTACATTAGTAAGCGAATATATTCCAAAAGTGAAATCCTTTTCACCTCTTAAGCCTTCTGATAGGAGCGCACACTTAGTATTGTGTGCAATTATTGAGTCTTTAGAAATTGTTATAGTTATCGATACTGTCCCATTGGAAACAATCAATCCACACTCATCCAAAAGCAAAATATCATCATATGTTATTCCATATTTATTATGAATCGATGAATTAGACGAAATAAACCAACTATCATCACCAGTTATTAACAAAGGAAGAATTTTTTGAAAAACCTGTGCCTCTTTTTGTGATATGTTACGAATTGTATTAAGTGTTCTTAAAGAAAAACTTCCCGGCTGCTTAACTTCTCCCGCAAGAATTTTCGCCCATAAAAATTGCATTTCTTCATTACTTATCTCTTTTACAATATTAATTATCCGATAAATCCAATCTTCATCAACGGCTTCTTCTGAAATGTATTCTGAAATATACATTTCTTCTGCAGCCAACTCGAAAACTTTTTCAAGATTTTCTTCTTGACGAATTGAATCAGCGAGCATTCTTTGTTTTGCTCGATAATCTAAGGCTTCTGGAGTTTTTTGACGAGCATTTATTTTACCTTCAATATATACTATATCCATATCAGGATTTTCCCGAATGGTTTGAAGTTTTCTATCATCAGCATACGCATCGGCATCAGCTTGTTTTCTTGTCCATCTCGGACTAAAAACTTTTTGAATTATTTCTTGAAACTTTGTAACCGCTTTTGCACCTTCTGTTGCAGCATCTAATGCTTTTTCGGGATCCATATATTTAACATCCTTTCTGTTCAAAAAACTGTTTTTATTATTTATCGGCAGTTAAAAAATCTACTTATCATCTTTATCTTTTATAAATGCTCTATCTTTGTTGGATTCTACTAGTTAAACATTTTTAGTCCGTAATAATTTGGATTGAACCATACTGATTTACAAATCCAGGTGCGTTTTCAGGATAATTCTTTAATAATAATTTGTATCCAGAATCAAAATAAGCAGCAGGGAATAAACTGCGGACTGTAAGAAATTCACTATTTCCCATCCATTCAAAACCAAGTTTTGTTGGAATTCGTGCAATGCCTACTATTAAATCACTGTAATCGTTACACAAGCGATCCTTTTTTCTTAACATATATGCATGCTGTGCATGGGGACGCAAAAAATAGGAAGGCAACGAATTTCTTAAATCTGCTAATATTGTTGATTCCCCAACATATATGCCTTTGTCTTCTGTATGTTTGAGAGCATCTGTTGCAATTAAAAAAATATATGAATACTCATTTTCATTAGGATAGTAATATATGTGCTCATGTGAGTTTATTGTTTCTGCTTTAGCTTGATGCAGAGAAAACCAAAGAGCAACCCAAACATTATCAACGAGGTCAATATAAGGTGTTTTTATTCCGTAATGTTGTAACAAAGGCTCAAGAGTTTTTCTGTTATATCCTTGAAAAGATTTTACTTCCTTTATAAGCTTATTTATTCGTGTACTATAATTTTGATTAATGCTTACTATATTTGTTTTATTACGATATAAGGACGGAGTCATTTTCCCGGAATATAAAGATGTTTGGCCTCTTAAATAAACATTATGATTCTGACAATTCATATACTTACCATATCCTATGAACTGAGTTAAGTCATGTACTGTCTTTATTGTATAAACTTTAATTGTTTTTCCACATTTTAATTCTATAGTTTCATATTCACATTTTGACGGTGTTTTGTTTTCAAATTCTTCAATCAAGTACATTTCATATTCCTCCTTTATCATCACAATAATTTTTATATTAAATCGTTTAACATTTCAATGTATTTAGTTAAAGGTTTGTAAAATTAAATAAGCACGCTTTACCCAAAATATTTCTGCATTAATGATTTTTTTAGTGTTTCAAGTTTTTCAAGGCTTTGCTGAACTTCAAATTTTGATTTGTCGGTCTGTTCGACAAAGGCTGCAAATTTATTTTGAAGTTCAATGTTAGGATTTGTAACCTGCATTTTTTCGAGTTTTTCAATTGTGAGTGCCAATTGCGCGCTTCCTGCAACACCGTTGCTCTTAAAATCTTCAATAAGAATACCTATTGTGTGATTAAGAAAAATAGGGTTCACATTATTCTTCGTTGAGAGAATAATCAAGTTTCCGTCTTTATAATAAAACGGTTTATCAGTATCAACAATCCAAGAATAACCTATTGTAGCACCAATTGCCGCAATAAGAATATCGCCCATTTTCGGTACTCCATATTTTTCTTTTATTTCATCATAACGCTCTTGCTTAATAAACAATTCAACAGATGGCTTTAATCCAGTTCCTAATTCCCGTATCTCCTTACTGCGATAAAAAGGAACGCCCGAGTCAACATATTCATTTGCATATATTCTCTTACTTGAACCTATATCTGCGAGTTCTTTAAGCTGTACTAACGGCAAATCATTATCGCAAAGAATATCACCAAACAGTTCGACAAATCGGGATTTTACGAGTTCATCGAGTTTTTGAAGTTGTGCTTTCCTGTATATAATTAAATCAAAAAGTTTATCAAATTCTTTTACGACAAACTTTTGATCCTCAATATTTGGAATATTTATATTTAATTCATCAATATGTTCATTTCTAATATTGTTGATATTTGCTCCACCTGCTAAATCTGATATCAATTTTCTATATGAAGGACTTTGAAAATAATACCCCAAATATTCAGGAAGAATATCTTTTGCTCTAACAACTTTACAAAAAGCACCAAATGATAAACAAGTATCCTCTTTTGCAATTGATGCTTTCCCAACCAAATTTTTACTTCCACTTGATGCACAAACAACTATATCGCCCTTTTTTACATATTGCACATCAGATACTTTTTTACTTTTGACATAGACCAAGTCTTCAAAATTTAAGCCATCATCTTGAATATTATTAGCTCTAAGAACAGCAACAGCATCCACAGCATTTTTATCACAAATATCCTCAGGCTTGTATGAGACACCGCGAATTTGCTCTATATAATCACCTAATCTTGCCATTATACCACCACACTTTTTTGTATTATAAAGTAAATATGTAAACTAAAAACATGCCGACAATACAAAAAACACCAACAATAACTACAAAAAGGGCAAAATTTGCATGTGTTCGTCTTGTTACATATTCGTTGATTTTTTGTTTAATAAAATTAGCCACTACTAATTCTTTTTCTGTCAAAGGTCGTTTAGCATATCCCGAAAGTTTTCTTAAGAATTCCTTGTCAGATAAAAAACAATAACTTTTTAAGTTGTATGGAGAAAAATCAATATCTGTTTTTCTTTGCTCTGCTCTATAATAGTTTTTTACAAAATATGACAATACTAATGAAATAAAAGCCAACAACAAAAAGATTATAATAAACGCATAAGACTTCATCACTTTCTCATTTGACACATCTTGAACAAACAAAAATGCAAGAACAGAAGTAATAACAGTAAACAAAATAGGAATAAAAGTTTTTAAGCTAGACAATTTTTCATCTATCATTTTTTCCATTCGTTTAAGCACCTCAGCCATAAAGTACTCACTTTTGGGACTGCATTTCTCAGCTTTAACTCTTGTCATATTACAGCAGCTCCTCCAGTTCGGCAAGACCCTTTGTAATTCTCATTTCAAGCTCATTAAGGTCTGCCATAATTTCAGCGGTAGAGGGGTATTCTACGGGGACATATTCTGTCTTTTTGTACTTATTTATTGAAAGGTCATAATCATTTGAAATGATTTCGTCCTTGGGGACAAAGAAGGATTTTTCTGTTCTTTCTCTTCCCTTTTCGGCTTCAAGGTTATGAAAACGTGCGATGATATCGGGAATATCGTTTTCCTTAACCTCTGTGCGTTTATCGTCAAGGCTCAAGCCGTCTGCGGTCATATCATAAAACCATACATTGTCCGTTCCGCCGTGGTTTGTCTTGGTAAAAATAAGAATACCTGTTGAAACGCCTGCATAGGGCTTGAACACACCCGAGGGCATAGAAATAACTGCTTCAAGGCGGTTGTTTTCAATAATTTCCTTACGGATAGCCTTGTGTGCAGTAGAGGAGCCGAAAAGCACACCGTCGGGAACAATACAGGCACAGCGACCGCCGATGCGAAGCATACGAAGGAAAAGAGCGAGGAAAAGCAGCTCTGTTTTCTTTGTCTTACAAACCTTTAATAAGTCGGTTGATACCGTATCATAGTCAAGACTTCCCTTAAAAGGCGGATTTGCAAGAATAAGAGAATACTTGTCCTTATCGGGATTCTGGTCGGAAAGGCTGTCACGATACTCAATAAAGGGATGCTCAACACCGTGAGTCATCATATTCATAGCACCTATACGAAGCATAGTTCTGTCCATATCGTAACCGAAGAACATATGATTCATGTAATGGTCCTTTTTCTGCTTGTTGAAGAAAATTTCTTCCTTGTAGTTTTCTTTAAGGTATTCTCCTGCAGTTACTAAAAATCCGCTTGTACCGCAGGCAGGGTCACAGATTACGTCATCAGACTTGGGATTCATCAACTCAACCATCATTTTTATAATGTGACGGGGAGTTCTGAACTGACCGTTAAGTCCCGACTGCGCAATTTTATTAAGAAGGTATTCGTATGTATCTCCTCGAACATCCTTGTCCTGCTCTTTTGCCATAAGGGCATAGATTTCATCAAGAGCATCAACAACCTTGGAAAGAAGCAGAGGGGTGGGCAGCTTAAAGATAGCATCATCCATATATTTTGAGTATGCACTATCCTTTTTGCCGTCAAGATTTTTAATAAACGGGAACACCCATTCCTGCATAGTGGCATACATTTTTCCTGCAGGGAAATCACGGAATACTGACCATTTGATCTGACTGCCGTCAATCTTGCGGTCACCTACAATGACCTCGCCTGCAAAGATGCTTTTATAAGGAAGTCCCAGCATAGCACTTTCTTTTGCACGAAGATTATCCGAATCATCAAGGTCGCGGATAAACATAAGATAAGTAATCTGCTCAATTACATCAAGGGGATTAACAAGACCGCCTGCTGCAAAAACATCCCACAGACTGTCGATTTTATTTTTAAGTTCACCTGTAATCATAATTATTTCTCCATAAAATAGTTAGTTTTATAAAAGGATATCCGCTTACTCTTCCTGAACAAATTCCATAATATCTTCCACAGAGCAGTCGAGGGCTTTGCAGATTTTGGCGAGAACTTCGGTTGTTACGTGACCGTTTTTGCCCATTTTGGTAAGGGATGACGGACTGATGCCTGACAAAGCGCAAAGGTCCTTTTTCTTCATATCCTTATCTATCAGGAGTTTCCATAGTTTTTTATAACTGACAGCCATAAATACGACTCTCCTTCTGAAAAAAAATAAAGCTCTGCCGTGCAGCAGAGCCGATTAATTCTTACCACACCACAACGCATGTGGCGTTGTTATTCATTTTACCACAAAAAACCGCAATTTGCAACAATAAATAACAAATCCGCAACATTTTTCTTGCATCATTTTACGATTTCGTACTGCCAGTCGATAATGCCGCCGAATTCCTTGACGTTGGTGTAGCCAAGCTGTACGAGGGCTTCGGAGGCGATTTTGCTTCGTCTTCCGCTTCGGCAATAGACGAGAATCAGAGTGTCCTTTTCGGGAATTTCCTTCTCAGCACGCTCTGCGATTTCATATTCGGGGATGAGAATTGCACCCTCAATGTGTCCCTCACTGAACTCTTCCTCGGTACGGGCATCAATGATGACAAAGCCCTCTTCCGTGTCCATTATCCTCTTTGCCTCATCCTGAGAAATCTGCTCGTAGGTCATGGCGGCAGTTGTGTTTTCTGCCGAATTTTCCGTTGTGCCCTCTGCAGAATTTTTATCACCGCAGGCACAAAAGCCAAAAAGTGTGAGTGTTATTGTAAGCATTAAAATCAGTCCTTTAAGTTTCATAGTATTGCTCCGGAATATATTAATAGCATTTTTTACTCTGTACAAATTTTATTCATTTCTGAAAAAATATCCGATAACCTATTTATTCTATCTAAATCAAACATTTTCAAAATCTGACCTGATTTTATATCATATTTGTAGAGCGAATAAACATCCATTACCAACATAAATTCCTTTTCAAAGTCACATATTATCTTTGTGATATCATTAGAAAGACTGATATAATCAGCTTTAATATACTGATCTAATTGCGCAATCAAGTTATTCTCTAAAGCAACATTAAGTTTAACTTCCAACAATATTTTTTTATCGTTAAACTCAAAAACATTATCAACACGAGCCAACGGAGTTCGTATCGTATGACATTGACATTCTCTGAAAAACTTTTTGCCTGATATGGTTTGCAAAAAATAATCAACATAATACGAACGAAAATCACTTTCAAGTAAAAATCTCTTCCGATAAGAATTTGTAATTTTCAGAAAGTTATTCTTATTAATCTTTGATAAATTATAATCCCCGATTTTGCTTTCCATAAACCACAAAGGAATATTTCGATTCTTGGAACTAATTAAAGTTCTTAACCGAACAAATTCCTTTGATGCCAACGGCGTTATTGCACTTTGCCTTGAAACCAATATGTATGAATTGAATTCAGATATATCAATCGGATTATCTAAAACAAAAATATCTTCTACATCAGCATAAATGCGCCCTGACCAATGATAAGGACTGTAATCATCCCATTG
>JAZSHP010000068.1:0-13793 GCA_045533355.1 Candidatus Fimenecus sp. | reverse complement strand
ATCGATAAGATTCTTGCAAATGGCGTAAAGGCATCTCTTACAGTTAAGCCAAAGACTCCTGTTGAAGATATTTTCCCATATCTCGACAAGCTTTCAATGGTGCTTGTTATGACTGTTGAACCTGGTTTTGGTGGTCAGAGCTTTATGGAAGATATGATGCCAAAGGTTTCTGCGTTAAGACAGGAAATCGAAAAACGTGGACTCGATTGTGAAATCGAAGTTGACGGTGGTATCAACGAAAATACTATTGCTATTGCTGCAAAAGCAGGTGCTGATGTTTTCGTTTCAGGTAATGCAATCTTTTCAAGCGATGACCGTAAGGGTACAATTGAAAAATTCAAGAAAATCGCAGAAGAAAATTACTGTAAATAAACAATTCCCATATATTTGCCATATTCCTTTAGCCTGATATAATTGATGTTAGGATAAACTTCACCATATTCACTGATGGTTGCTTTGAGTTTTTCATTGGATTCCGGAATAACCATAAAAAATTCATTTTTCATGTTGAAAAGCTCACATTTCTGATTTATTCTTTCTGTTTTTACAATAGAAACAAAATCTAATAAATCATCAAGCTTCTCAGTGGAAAAAATCAGGAATTTATCCTTTTTCTTCAACCTGTATTTATTCTTACTTATTGGTTTAAATGTGAAAATGAAAAAGCAACCACCTTCTTCTGTCGGCAATGCTTCTACAATGACTTTTTCACCTTTTGAATATCTGTTTTTCCCATCAATTTTGTGCAGAAGAGTTTTTATGGCAAGCTGAACATTCTCGTTGCTGTTATCTAATAAATCGTATGTAATATGGAACTTTTCCATTTCTTCTCCTGATAATTCTACAAGCATTACATTATCATTAAGTGTTTCAAATATCATTTTTACCCCCTGAAATACTATAAATACTCTTATTTTATAATATTACAGGGACAGGTAGTGTGCAATAAATAAATATTGGAAAAAGTGAAAACATCGCTCAAAATTAAACGTCTGTAATAAAAAGGAACTTTTTTATGGCTAAGAACGAAAATTCTCAACGTAGACTTAAAGGTTATTACGGTTTCCAAAAAAAATATCCATCCCGTCGTGGTGAACGTCCTATTCACGAAACACGAAAGGCCAAAAAAAGAGAACGCATTAAAAAATTTGTTTTTTGCGTCTTTTTGTGTTGCCTTTTTGTAGGTGTATTTATATTTACAAAGTTCTGCTACAACCTTTCAACTCGTCCACTCAATAACAGCTCTGACAAGTCGCAGATGATTACAATGGATAATATGGGCGTTGTTCGTGCAACTTATATTGACAACGGCATTCTTAATGATACAGGTCGGCTCTCCGATGCACTTTCTATCGCAAAGGAGAACAATTTTAATGCAATTATGATTGATTTTAAAACTCAGGAAGGTATTTTAACCTATGATTCTGAGCTTATGAATTATCCGGGTCAGGATGATTACAATAAAATTGACCATTCTTTAATAGAAAAAATCAAACACGAAGGATTTTTAGTTATCGGAAGAATTTATTGTTTTGAAGACACGATTGCTCCACAAAGACTTCCTGCATATATATATGAAGATGAAGAAAAAACACAGATTTGGTTTGACAAACCGGCTGTTTTGGGAGGCAAAGTATGGTTAGACCCTACTAATGCAAAAGCAACTGACTATCTTATTTCTGTGGTTGGTGAAGTTTCCGCATTGGGTGCTGACTGTATATACCTTAATTCTGTTCAATTCCCTGAATCCCGTAATGGTTCTGTGCCTGTATATACTGATGACGATACCACACTTAACCGAAATCTTGTTCTTATGCAATTCGTTGAAAAAGCAGTAAAAACTGCAAACGGAAGACCCGTTATCCTTGGTGCTCCTGTTGAAGGTATTGACGGTGGTAATACAGAAAAATGGGGCGGAACACTTTTCGATACGGCAGCTCATATAAGTTCTCCATTACTCAAAATTCCTGAAGAGGGAGATTATATTAAGTATATTGAAGACAATTATGTAACCTTTAACAATAAAGCAAAGAACCATTTTTCTACTGTTAAGGTTATTCCGACTATCAGAAATCATGTTGAAAATGTAGAATTTTATGAAAATTTGGCATCCAGCAAAGCAGAAAGCTATATAATTATTCCTTGATTTTACAAAAAGACTTGAAAAACAATAAATTTTATTGTATTATTTTATAGTTAATAAAAACAAATTGGAGGTATATTACCTATGGTATCAGCAGGTGATTTCAGAAACGGCGTAACTTTTGAAATGGATGGCAACGTATTCCAAATCGTTGAATTCCAGCACGTTAAACCAGGTAAGGGCGCTGCTTTCGTAAGAGCTAAAATTAAGAACGTTATTTCAGGTGGTGTTGTTGAAAGAACATTCAACCCAACTGAAAAGTACCCAACAGCAGTCATTGAAAGAAAAGATATGGAATATTCTTACAATGATGGCGGTCTCTATTATTTTATGGACCAAGAAACATACGATATGGTTCCTGTAAATGCTTCAGACCTTGGCGACAACTTTAAGTTTGTTAAAGAAAATATGATTTGTAAAATCCTTTCATATAAGGGTAGTGTTTTCGGTGTTGAACCACCAAACTTTGTTGTGCTTCAGGTAACACAGACTGACCCTGGCTTTGCAGGTAACACAGCAACTAACGCTACAAAACCTGCTACTCTTGAAACAGGTGCAGAAATCAAAGTACCTCTCTTCATTGAAGAAGGCGAAATGATTAACGTTGATACTCGTACAGGCGAGTATATGTCAAGAGCATAAGGCTAATAATATTTATAGCCTTTAATTTTTCTGAATGGAGGAATATTAATGATGACAGTAACAGAAAAAGTAGCATATCTTAAGGGACTTGTTGAAGGTCTTGACTTTGACAAGGACGAAAAAGAAACAAAAGTTATTAACGCAGTTCTTGATGTACTCGAGGACCTTGCTCTTGCAGTAAGCGACCTTGATGATGAAATGGCTCTCGTTACAGAACAGCTTGACGAGGTTGACGAAGACCTTGCTGAGCTTGAAGACATCTTCTATGATGAATGTGACGATTGTGATTGTGACTGCGATGATTGTTGCGATTGCGACGATGATATGTATGAAGTTGAATGCCCAAACTGTGGTGAAGTGATTTACTTCGATGAAGAAATCATTCTCGACGGTCAGGCTGAATGTCCTGCTTGCGGTGAAAATCTTGAATTCGATTGCGAATGCGAATGTGATTGCTGCGAAGACGAAGAATAATTCAATACATTTAAAATTTAGGACTACCAAATCGGTAGTCCTTTTTTATTGGGTACATTTATAAATTCATTGCAAAAATCCTTATATTATGATAATATACCATTATGGAGGGATTGATATGGCAGATAATAAAAAAATGATGAAAATTTATACTGTTATGTGGGGAATTATCGCAGTCGTTTATGGCTTGTGGATGTCCGTCTTTATGAGTTGGGACCAATATCCGTACATAATTCCCACAGATGCAGATATGAGCTTACCTGCTGACCAGTTTATTGCAAAATTTGACGGTATGCTTTATGAACCTTTATATGCAAATGCTACCGTTTTCTGGCTCTGGGTAATCTGCTCAACAGTTTTACTCTTCTTATATGCATTGTTTATAAGAAAAATCCTTTTTGCAGAAAAGCTCTCAAAAGCAACAACTGCTTTCTGTATCGCAAACCTTATAGTAGGCTTCATATTTATCACTTGGTACGGATTTTTACCTTTCCCCGAGCAATTCGGCAACATTTTAACAGATGTTACTGCAAGTATGCTTGGTCTTCGTTATCCGTGGCCATTCAGATTATGGGGTGTTTTTGCATCACTTTCCATTTTCACAAACACTCTTTATATGTATCGTAAAAACAATTATCAGGGTAAAGCTGGTGTTATTGTTACTTCACTTGGTTGTGCATCAATTTTTGTAACAGTAAATGTTCCGTCTGCTGGTACTGAAATTGTTATGACTGCACGCTGCTTAGGTCACTGGGCAACAGCTCTCATCTTTGCATTTTTAGGAGCAGCAGGTGTTATTATTTTCCTTTTCCACAAATGTATGCAAAAGAACAAAAGATATATAATTGCAACAATTATCTTTGTTGTTATTCTTCTTTTAATGCTCACACTTTTGGTAACCGTTGGTAAGAGTGCGTTTATAGAAAACCTTCCTATGTGGGTTGCTTATGCATTATTATTTACAATTAACTTTACATCATTCTTTGATAAAAAGGTTGAAAAAGAAACAATCAAAGCATAAAGGAGTTTTATAAAATGAAAGAAATTTTAATGTCAAATATTCCTGCGGCAGTTGCCTCAATCGGTCTTATTCTCTATTTCTTCGGAATGGCAATTGTTTTTATTATCAGTCCATTGAAAAATGCTGAAAGCTTTTCAATCAAGCCTGTTGATAATGCAGGTAAAACTGAAATCCGTGTTTATTATTGTAGGACTGCATCTGGACTGCCCCGCATGCGTCTTTTCGTTAAGTTAGCACTTAAGACCCCTTACTATTCAATGATTGGTGGTCTTTTCTTCGCAACAACAGTTTTTGTGACCCGAACAATCTTCCTTTGTGTTGATAAGGGTTGGAAATGTCCTTACACAAAGCTCGCAATTCCTGCAGAAGGCTTGTTTGTAATTGCCCTCTGGACTTGCTTTATACTTTCAAAGACATTATATTGATACATATATAAAATAAATTAAGGCAGTTTGGATTAACCAAACTGCCTTTTTAGTTTGTTTTCAACTATTTATTATTCAGCCATCTTTTTGATTACATCAATGAACTGTTTTTCTTCGCTGAGTTCAATACATCCCTTGTCAACAAGTGCTGCATTTGCAGGGTTAATCGGAAGTTTTGCAAGTACAGGAATGCCTAATTCTTTTGCAACTTCATCAATTTTGCTTTCACCGTAAATATAGTGCTTTTTGTTACAGTCAGGACATTCAAAATAACTCATATTCTCAACGATACCGATAATTGGAACATTCATCATTTTTGCCATATTAACTGCTTTCTTAACAATAAGTGTAACCAAGTCCTGAGGTGTTGTTACGATAACGATACCATCAACAGGAAGTGACTGGAAAACTGTAAGTGGAACATCGCCTGTTCCCGGAGGCATATCAACAAACATAAAGTCAACATCACCCCAGACAGTTTCCTGCCAGAATTGATGAATAAGTCCTGAAATAACAGGTCCACGCCAGATAACCGGCTGGTCTTCTCTTTCAAGAAGAAGATTAACACTCATAATTCTTGTGCCTAACTTTGATTCCAATGGATACATACCATCTGATGTCCCTTCAGGATTACCATGAACACCAAATGCCTTTGGAATTGACGGACCTGTGATATCAGCATCAAGAATTGCTGTCTGATAACCCATTGTCTGTGCTGTAACTGCAAGTGATGATGTGACAAAGCTCTTACCCACGCCACCTTTACCACTTACAACACCGATCACCTTTTTACATCACTCATTGGATTTCCAGGAATGTGTAAATCCTGTTTTTTGCTATCACAGTTTGATGAACAACTGCTGCAATTTCCACTACATCCACTCATTTTATAAAACCTCTTTCTCGTAGGGGTCGTCGAGGACGCCGACCCGTTATATTTATTATGCGGGACGATGTGGGCATCGTCCCCTACATTTATTTTCCTACACAGAATTGTGCAAAAATTTCATTAACAACAAGCTCAGTTGCCTTTTCACCTGTTAAAACCATAAGATTTTCAATGGCTGAATCAAGACAAACCGTTACAGCATCCATTGTCATACCGAATTCAAGTGCATTTTCTGCATCGGTAAGTGCTTCAAGTGCTTTTTTGCAACACTCACACTGACGGTCATTGACAATTGCCGTTGCTGATGTATCAAAATCTGCTGTGCCAAGAGTCTCTTCAATGGCTCTTGTAAGCTCTTCTTTTCCCTTGCCTGTTTTAGCTGAGATAAAAACTGTCTGCGCGAAATTTTCTTCAATTTTACCTTTTAGATAATTTTTATCTAAGTCGGTTTTGTTGATAATTCCTATTGCATTTTTACCTTTGCAAAGCTCAATAAGACGATAATCAGCTTCGTTCAGTTCTCTTGTAGCATCAAAAACTGCAAGAACAAGCTCTGCATTTTCAAGTCTTTTAACTGCTCTGTCAACACCGATGCTCTCAACAACATCTTCTGTTTCACGAACACCTGCTGTATCGGCAAGACGAAGTGTAATTCCACCCACATTTACAGTATCCTCAACAATATCTCTTGTTGTACCTGCAATTTCAGTAACGATAGATTTTTCTGTACCTGAAATCAGATTCATAAGTGTTGATTTACCAACATTGGGACAACCCACTATAGCAGTATCAACACCCTCAAGTATAATTTGTCCTTTATCGAAGTCATTTATGAGTTTTTGTAAGCTTTCACGACTTTCTTTTATATGCTCTTTTAAATTATTATCTGACAAATCTTCAATTTCTTCATACGGATAATCAACCCATGCAGAAAGAAGTGCCATATCATAAACAAGTTTGTCATTAATTTTCTTAATTTCCTTAAAAAGTCTGCCTTCAAGCACACCGAGAGCAATTTTTTCAGCCTGTTCTCCCTGTGCAGAAATGATATTCATAACAGATTCTGCACTTGTAAGGTCCATTTTTCCGTTTAAGAAAGCTCTTTTTGTGAACTCGCCGGGCTCTGCAGGAATTGCTCCCGCATCATATACAGATTTTAAAACCTTATCTGTAACAAACAAACCACCGTGGCAGGATATTTCCACAACATCCTCACCCGTATAGCTTTTTGGTGCACGAAAAACAAGTGCAACCACATTATCTATATGTCCTTTTTTGTCATGAGCTTTTCCATATAATGCTGAATATCCGGGAATATCTTCTAAACTTTTACCATTGAATGAAGAAAAAACCTTATCAGCAACATTTATTGCATTTTCCCCTGAAATTCGGATAACACCTATTCCACCGGGTGCTCGACCTGTTGAAATAGCAGCAATTGTGCTCATTTTTCTTCACCAACCTTCTTTTTTCTCAATTCTTTAAAAAAGTTTGAGAGTATCTCGGAACATTCCTCACTCAGAATTCCACCCTCATAATTAGGCTTATGAGTGAAATTCATATCAAAAAGCTGTGCTGCCGAAACGACAGCACCATTTTTTTCATCCTTTGTACCAAAGTACACATTTTTTATTCTTGAATTTATAATTGCTCCTGCACACATGGGACAAGGTTCAAGCGTAACGTACAAATCACATTTCCACAAACGCCAACCACCAAGTTTTTGACAAGCATTATTTATTGCCTCAATTTCGGCATGGTGCAAAGCATTTTTCACAACTTCTCTGCGATTTCTGCCTTCACCCACAATTTCACCGTCACAGACAACTATTGCTCCCACAGGCACTTCACCTTCCTCTGCAGATTTTCTTGCAAGGGAAAGAGCATATTTCATAAATTCTTCTTTTTCCATACTAAACCTTTATATTACTGAGTGTAACTATAATCAATATAATTATTGCAATAATTGTTGCCGGATTTTTGATAAATGCTACTACTTTTTCTTTAGTAATTAAAACACTATCGCCTTCACTAAGCTCTGTTTTATATTTCATCTTGTTATATTTTATAGCTGCTATTACACCTATAATTGAAAAAAGCACAACCATAACAAGAACTGATGCAGTAGATACAGTATCACCAAAATTATCTCCTGTAGTAATTGCAATAACAGAATAGAAATTATTAAAAAAATGTAAGATAATTGATGGCCATAAGCTTCCTGTTACAACGGCAAGATATCCCATAAGCAATCCACCGATAACCGTATACGGAATCTGAACCATATTGCCATGCATACAAGCAAATACCAATGCTGATGTCACAATTGCAAATTTGTCACCATATTTTCTGAGTGGCTGTAATAAAATACCTCTTATTACTATTTCCTCAAGAAGTGCCGGAACAATGGCAACACTTACCACACCCAAAATGGTTTCTTTTGTTCCAACAAGCTTAATCTCGTTAACTGCCGCTGTAAATTCAATTCCAATCAATGATTGAAAAATAGCAGAAACATAATTTATAGCAATCGCACCGACAACCATAATCGGCAAAAACATCATCACAAGGTATGTCGCCTGTTTTGCGTCTTTTGCTTTTCCAAACGGTAAATCAGTTGAAAGTTTGCCTTTTTTTAATATCAGATGAATCAAGAAAAAAGGCATTCCAATTGCCAAAAATGTTACAGCAATATCAAATGCCAGTGATGGCATTGTTTCATTATATATTTTACTAATAGATGGGAATATCCAAGAAATGAACACAACCATTAAAGAAATAGCATAGGAAATAACAATGTAACTTATTACCGCAAGTCCGCACCACATGCCTATTTTTTTTACATTTTTTATTTCCTGTTTTTTCTGAAGATATCTCAGATATTGTTCATTATACATTCCCGAACCATATCCATACGGAGATGGTGTCCATCCACCAAACTGACCCATCTGATTAAAATTATTATTCATTATTAATCACCTTTAGTCAGTTTTTTGCTTTGTAACATATCCACCTACAACAGTTATTGCTGTTTTTCTGTTTTCTTCAAGATGGATATTTGTTTCACCATACAATTCCAATTGCAATTTCTGTGCAACCAAAGGATAGTCCACAACCCAAATCCAAGCTGTAGAACTTGAGCTATATCCATAACGTGCATCCGGAGTTGGCATTGTGATTTCTGAAACAGAAAATCCTGCCCAACCATCTTTTACGGCCTTTGCAGCATAACCAAGAATTGCTTTTCGGCTTATATTTGTTCTTATATTGGCAAGAATAACATCCGAAACTGCATTAATTTCACTGAGAGAAGCATTTTTACTTCTTTGAATAAGAGCATTGATTACTTGTCTTTGACGAGCAACTCGGCTGACATCTCCATCCGCATCTGTATATCTTACTCGGCTGAATCTGAGAGCCTGTTCACCATTTAAAAGAACATTTTTTCCTGACGGAAAGCTACCACCAAAATAACCTGCTACATAATCAGGAACATCCACTCTAACTCCACCAAGGACATTGATTACTTGTACAAATGAGTCAAAATCAACCATAACATATCCATCAATTCTGATTTTATAATCATTTTCTATTGTTTCAACCAAATATCCCGGACCACCGTTTGCACAAGCAGCATTTAACTTTGCAAATCTGTCAAACTGGTCCATGTAAGTATAGCTGTCACGCATAAATGAAATTAATTTTATTGTTTTCTTCATGGGGTTAATAGAAACAAGCATCATTACATCCGTGTTGCCTTTTTCCATTACATTTGCTCTGTTCGGGTCAGTTGACGATGCATCACTTCCTATAAGAAGAACATTGATGACATCTTTGTTTTTCATTTTCTTGCCACCATTTGTTGCCCAATTTTTTAAAATCTCTTTTAAATCATTACCCCGAGCATCATCAATTTCTCCAAAATCAAATTCTTCATCATCGATAAATTCCTGATTTGGGTCTATTGTTGTTTTTTCGTCAGAATCAAAATTGATAAGATTAATTTTATGTCCGACAAATCCCACTACACCAACTACTAAAACAAGAATAATTGCAAGAAAAGGTAAGAGAATTATCAATCCTTTTTTCTTCTTCTTTTCTTCCGGAATTTCTTCTGTTATTTCATTAAATTTTTTCTCGTCATATTCTCTCATAGGTTATCTTCCCTTCCACAACCTGAGAATTTATTCTTCGCTGTTTTCTTCTGTTTCTTCTATTTCTTCTTCATGTGCTGCAAGAGAAATAGTCACAACTTTTTCTCCGTCTTTTGTCTTCATAAGGATAACACCCTTTGACGGACGATTGCATTCTCTAACCTGTTCAGCTGGAAGACGGATAATAACACCATCAGAAGAAATCATGATAATATCCTGATTTTCTTCTACCATTTCAACTGCACAAACCTCACCATACTGTTCAGTATGATAGTTAGTGAGACCTTTACCGCCACGGTTCTGAACACGATAGTTAGAAACATCACTTCTTCTGCCGTAACCTTTTTCACTGATTGTAAGAACTTTACCTTCGTCACCGAAAATAACCATACCTACAACTTCGTCACCCTCACCGAGAGTAATTGCGCGAACACCTCGAGCCGTTCTGCCAATAGCACGAGCATCGTTTTCTTTAAAGCAGATGCTCATACCCTTGCGAGTAGCAACCATCAAGTTCTGTTCACCGTCAGTAAGCTTAACCCAACGGAGCTCGTCACCTTCATCAAGATTAATTGCAATAATACCACTCTTACGGATGTTTTTATATGCATCAAGCTCAGTTCTCTTGATGACACCATTCTTTGTAGCCATACAAAGGAAGTATTTATCTTCACCAAAATCAGGAACACGAAGCATTGCTGTAACTTTTTCGTCAGCAGTGATAGGAAGAATATTAACAATATTCATGCCCTTACCGGTTCTGCTACCTTCAGGAATTTCATAACCCTTAAGTCTGTACATCTTACCTTCTGATGTGAAGAAAAGAATGTAATCGTGTGAAGAACAGATAAACATACTTTCGGCATAGTCCTCTTCACGACGACTCATACCCTTGATACCCTTACCGCCACGACGCTGTACCTGATAAGTTTCAACAGGCTGACGCTTGATGTAACCCATCTTTGTGAGAGTAAATACGCAATCTTCTTCTGCAATAAGGTCTTCAATATCAACTTCACCAAGAACATTTGAAATTTCTGTTCTTCTGTCGTCACCGAATTTCTTGCCGATTACGGAAAGTTCATCCTTGAGAATTTCCTTAACTTTTGTTTCAGAACCAAGAATTTCAAGATATTCAGCAATCTTGATTCTCAACTCATCACGCTCAGCAATAATCTTCTGAATTTCAAGACCAGCGAGCTGACCAAGACGGAAAGCAACGATAGCAGATGCCTGTGGGTCGTCAAAGTCGAATTTTTCCATAATTGCAACTTTAGCTTCTGCCTGGCCACCCTTACAACCACGGATTGTTGCAATGATTTCGTCAACAATATCAATAGCACGAGCAAGACCTTCAAGGATATGTTCTCTCGCCTGAGCTTTGTTAAGGTCATATTGTGTTCTTCTTGTAATAATTTCACATTGGAATTTGATATATTCTTCAATAATCTGTTTGAGTGTGAGGATTTTTGGCTCACCGTTAACAAGTGCCAACTGAATGATACCGTAAGAAATCTGAAGCTGTGTCATCTGATACAACTGATTAAGTACAACCTGTGGGTTAGCGTCACGCTTAAGGTCGATAACGATTCGCATACCACCGCCACGCTTTGATGAATAGTCGTTGATATCAGAAAGACCTTCAATTCTCTTATCCTTGTGTAAATCAGCAATAGACTCAATAAGTCTTGCCTTATTTACCTGATAAGGAAGTTCAGTAATTATAATCTGGAAACGTCCGTTTTTCTCATTTTCAACAATTTCTGCACGACCACGAAGTGTAATCTTACCACGACCGGTAGCATATGCTGCACGGATACCACTGCGTCCCATAATGATACCACTTGTCGGGAAGTCAGGTCCTTTGATATGCTCCATAATATCGTCAAGCTCTGCTTCAGGATTATCAATTACACAGCAGATACCGTCGATAAGTTCACCAAGGTTATGTGGTGGAATGTTTGTAGCCATACCAACAGCAATACCTGTTGAACCGTTAGCCAAAAGATTCGGATATCTTGATGGTAAAACGGTTGGCTCT
Source organism: Candidatus Fimenecus sp. (assembly GCA_045533355.1). Taxonomy (GTDB): domain Bacteria; phylum Bacillota; class Clostridia; order Oscillospirales; family Acutalibacteraceae; genus Fimenecus. The sequence continues at coordinate 2,004 of JAZSHP010000068.1, read as the reverse complement.
TTAAGACGGTCATCGTAGTTAGTTGTAAAATCAACTGTATCTTTATCAATATTTGTGAGCATTTCAAGAGCAATTTTACTCATTCTTGACTCTGTATAACGGTATGCAGCAGGTGGGTCACCATCGACTGAACCGAAGTTACCGTGACCATCAACAAGAACATATCTCATTGAGAAATCTTGTGCAAGACGAACCATCGCATCATAAACAGATGCGTCACCATGTGGATGATATCTACCGAGAACTGAACCGACTGTATCGGCACACTTACGGTGAGGCTTGTCAGGATAAAGTGAATTTTCATACATTGTATAAAGAATTCTTCTGTGAACAGGTTTTAAACCATCACGAACATCAGGAAGTGCACGTGATGTAATAACAGACATTGAGTAGTCAAGGAATGATTTTCTCATTTCCTTGTTAATCTCAACATTTATAATATTCTGTTCTTCAAGTGGAACATATCCACCAAGATTAGGATTGTTAGCTTTACTCATTTTATTACCTCTTAAATGTCAAGATTCTGAACATACCAAGGACTTTTTTGAATACATCCTCTACGCGGTTCCACCTTGTCACCCATAAGAATTGAGAATGTTTCGTCTGCTTCCATAGCATCCTCAAGTGTTACTCGAAGCATTGTACGAGTTACAGGGTCCATTGTTGTTTCCCACAACTGTTCAGGGTCCATTTCACCAAGACCCTTATATCTCTGAACGTCACAATTCTGTCCCATTTCTTCAAGAAAAGCATCTCGCTGTTCATCAGAGAAAGCATATTCGTGACGTTTACCTTTACTCACTTTGAAAAGTGGTGGTTGAGCAATATAAATATATCCACCATCAATCAAATCTCTCATATATCTGAAGAAGAAAGTGAGAAGAAGTGTTCTGATATGCTGACCGTCAACGTCAGCATCGGCCATAATAACGATTTTATGGTAACGAAGTTTTTCAATATTGAATTCTTCACCAATACCTGTACCGAGTGCTGTAACAACAGGTGTTAACTTATCATTACCGATAACCTTGTCAATTCTTGCCTTTTCAACATTGAGCATTTTACCCCAAAGTGGAAGAATTGCCTGAATTCTGTTATCTCTGCCTTCTTTAGCAGAACCACCCGCAGAGTCACCTTCGACGATAAAAATTTCAGTATTTTCAGGGTTTTTATCGATACAGTCAGCAAGCTTACCCGGAAGTGAGTTTCCTTCAAGTGCTGATTTTCTTCTTGCACTGTCTCTTGCTTTTCTTGCAGCCTCTCTTGCTCTTGACGCATCAAGTGCTTTATTAAAAATTGCCTTTGCTGCCTGTGGATTTTCTTCAAAATAAGTCATAAGCTTTTCATACATCATTTTTGACACAATTGTCTGCATTTCAGTATTACCAAGCTTACCTTTTGTCTGTCCTTCAAATTCTGCTTCTGTAAGTTTTACGCTGATAACTGCTGTAAGACCTTCACGAACATCATCACCTGAAAGGTTTTTATCAATACAATCAGCAAGTTTACCCGGAAGTGAATTTCCCTCAAGTGCTGATTTTCTTCTTGCACTGTCTCTTGCTTTTCTTGCAGCCTCTCGAGCACGTGATGCATCAAGTGCTTTATTGAAAATTGCCTTTGCAGCCTGTGGATTTTCTTCAAAATATGTCATAAGCTTTTCATACATCATCTTTGACACAATAGTCTGCATTTCTGTATTACCAAGCTTACCCTTTGTCTGTCCTTCAAATTCTGCTTCAGTAAGTTTTACGCTAATAACAGCTGTAAGACCTTCACGAACATCATCACCTGAAAGATTTTTGTCATTATCTTTAAAGTCGGAGGCCAAGCGGTCTTAGGAAGACAAGCAAGTTGTTCAACTCCTTGGCTCATAGAACGGCATGGCCACGATCCGACTTCCGAGCTTACCCTTTGTGTGTCCTTCAAATTCTGCTTCAGTAAGTTTTACGCTAATAACAGCTGTAAGACCTTCACGAACATCATCACCTGAAAGATTTTTGTCAT
>JAZSHP010000092.1:0-6776 GCA_045533355.1 Candidatus Fimenecus sp. | reverse complement strand
TACACGAATGAAAGTGCCGAACCAAAACCATTTTTTATAATACGGCAAAACCCAGAGTCAAAATCAAAGCGGAATTTAAGTGTGTTCTTTTTTGACAGGAAGTGACTTCCTACAATTATTAGTCCCACACCTTGACCTATTACCGTAGAGATAGCTGCGCCGGCAACGCCCATATTCATAAATCCCACAAATACAAGATTTAATATAATATCTATCCCCATACCTGAAATCATTCCTACCATTGAAAGTGTAGGTCTGCCATCATTTCTTACAAAAAATGCACCTGCAATGTTTAAAATAAAAATGGGAGCACCTAATAAAATAATCTGCACATATGTTTTTACCTTATCAAAAACCAGTTCATTTCCTGCACCGAGCAGAAATGTTATCTGCCTTGAGAAAAATACACCTGCAAAAAACAGAATCATAGATAAGAAAACAAGACATATTGCTGAAACACTAAAAGCCTTATTTGCGCCCGCTTTATCGCCTTTCCCTGTATCAACACTTACAGCTATGCACCCTCCGATAGCAAACAAAGCGGCTATCATATTGATTATCATATAAATCGGCGTTGCATAAGTTACAACCGAAAGGGACAACTCATCAAGATACTGACCTATTATGACAGCATCTGCCATTGAGCCGATTGCTGTTGTAAGATTCATAAGAATTGTCGGCAGGAGAATAGACAGAAAAGTTTTAATTACAAGAGGACTTCGTTTAACGCTAAATGAATTTACCATTTTTATCCTCCCTAATTCTGAATTCTGTGGTCTATTACACTTCTTATCTTGCCGCCTCCGGAGCTTAGTTCAAAGCTGTCCTTATCTTGTTTTACAATGTTTACAATGCCTGTTTTATCTGTTAAGCACTCATTGATTTCAGGATAATTATTTTTAAGAATTTCAAGGGCATTAGATTCGGAATCAGCAAAATCAGGTTCAACGCAAATTGTCATTACACTTAATTTGTCATAGGATAAAATAACCTGCAACCATCCGTTATAGTTCATTTTTTCCGCAAATACGGATTTGATGGTTTTATAATTTACATAATTAGTTGCAAATTTAAAAACATCACCAAATCTTCCAAGAAGTTCAAATCTTGGTGAAAGTCTTCCGCATTTACACGGTTCTTTTACAAACCTTCCAAGGTCACCTATTTCGTATCGCTTGATTGGTGTATTTTCCTGATTGATAGGTGTCCAAACAAGTCTGCCAACCTCACCGGCTGCTACCGGCTCATCTTTATCAAGCTTTAATATTTCAAGGTATTTGCTTGGAGCAACGTGATGAATACTTCCCTCGCAATACTCACAGGCATACCCCATAGAGCCGATTTCGTTGCAACCATATGTAATGGACGCAATTCTTTTTACATTAAATGTCTTTTTAATATATTCTGCCTGTGCAGGATCAAAATGCTCTCCGCCATAGAGTATAAGGTCAATACCACCGTAATTCTTAAGCGTTTCTTCCTGCTCGGAAAACAGTCTCAAAAGGTAAGTAGGCATTCCCATCAGAACATTTACCTTGCTCTCTACAATTTCGTTTGCCACATGTTCCATATCCATAACTGCCGTCATAGGAAGCTGGATTATCTCAGCGCTTTTCAGAGCTTCATATATACTTATAAAGCCCCCATATAATTCGCCTGAGTAGAACAAATTCATACAAATATCCTTTTTAGGATTAACACCTGCTGCTATTATAAAGCGACCGGTTTCTTTATATGTAACTTCAGCATCAGCATATGTGTGAAGTGCATATTTTGCTTTTCCGCTGCTGCCACCGCTTTTTAAAACAAGATAGCCCTCATTTTCAATTTCTCTCTCGGCAGGGAATTCATCTTTTTTAAGCACGGGAGTACCATCATCAAAAGGTTTATGCATCTTGTCGCTCATCTCAACAAGGGACATAGTTCCTGCAGGTAATCCGTGATTTATAAAACTAACCCTTTTAAGATAGCGTGTCATAGCATAAACACCATCGTGAGGCTCTCCTGTATAGCCGCCCATCATAAGTCCAGGTTCTGTTATACGATTAACACCGCCGGCAAGCAAAAGGTTTGTAAGCGGAACAATTTCATCTGTACCGCACGCAAGACCAACACTCTGAAGATATGAACGGAACGGTCTGAGCACACCGACAAGCTCACATCTTTTAATTCCTTTAACAATAACCGTGCGATAAAGCGGCGATGCACAAAGCTCATTATCAAACTTTACAAAAATACGGCAACCGTTTCCGTTTAAGAGTTTTGCATCTCCCATAATTTCTTCAAGATAGCACATTTTAGTTTGTGCCGTTAGTTCAGCCTTTTCAGGTTCTGTCATAGGATGGAGAGGATATGTATCCGATACTTTTTGAAGTTCGTTATAAAATTCTTCTGCAAAACGCAGAAGCTTTTCCTTTGAATCTGTTTCATAGTACACAATCTGAGGTGCACTGCAGGCCTGCTGATCGTTTACACATACATCATGAGCAAGTGCCTCAAGCTTTTCTCTTGTACATCCTTTTTCCGTAAAGTAACTAAAGCTTATTCTGTTACCCCATTCAACAATATTAACGCCTTTGGGTGCAAGCTCTCTGACTCCTGAAACAGCCCCATCAGAACCCCATACAGCAACTGTATTACACAAGCCAAAAAGCTCGGTTAAAAGTTCCTTATCCTTTGATGAGAGAGGGAACACATAAAAATACGGGCATAAGCTCTCATCTTCTGCACAAAGCTTTTCAATCATCTTCATTGCGACCTTGTGCGCTCCTGATGCCGTTTTAATAACATTTATATTTCCTGTTAAAAGTCCTTCCACAGAACTGAAAAACGGGAGCATTGCATCATTTGAGCTTGTAACATGCCCTAAAACACCAACGGGCATCCAGCCCTCGAACTGTTCTTCGCGGCTTGTCTGACGTGAAATTTCAAAAGGCAGTCCGCCAAGCTCTCTGTTTATCTTTTTATAAAGCTCTTTTTCAGATAAAACAGCAAGAGAATCTTTTTTTATCTGCATTGCTTCATCTTTTGAAAAGCCGAGTTCCATAAGTTCCGAAACCAAAAACTCTTTATCTTCTGCCACGAAATGACCGAGCTTATCAAGGCTCGAAATAACTTTTCTAATATCTAAAATATTGTTTGAAAGGTCTATTATTATCTGTTCATTTATTCCATCCAAACAATTTTCTTTTTCAATGTTAACTTTTTTACCTCTTATAATAAATTCCATAACCATCTTCACCTCTATCTTTTCAAAAGTTCGCTTGCTTTTATTGCACAGCTTTTTGTTGCACTTGTTCCGGCTCTTCCAAGAATCTCCATATACGGTGTTTTTATACCGCATCCGCATTCCTCTGCATCATGAAGCACCGCCATATCGCCCATAAGAACCGATACCGCAGGTACACTCATAAGGTGAGGAGTAATGAAGTTGGCAAAACCGGGAGTGCCATTAGGCAATGGCTTGAGATTTTCAACATCACGGATAATCATTCTGCTATATACAGGGATGTGGAAATGATGGTTTTTACACTCAAAGTAAGGAACAGAATGTTCTGTTGAGCCATATCCATCACGGCAATTCTGCTGAGGGATTCCAAGCATTTCTTCCACAAGTGCATAAAGCTCTCTTTTCTGAATTTGCTTGTCGGCGTATCCTTTCCAACCTCCGCCAAGCAATGTCATTGACTTTGTATTAAGTTTTAGGGGTCTGTGTCCTGTGTCTTTCATTTGTTTTACTGTAAAATACAGAAATGACGGAAAACCAAAAATTCTGACAGGCTTACCTTGTCTTTCATATTCTTCTAAAGCCGCTATTGTTCCGTATACATCAAAATCGTGTCCCTGACCATTATAGCGAAGGGCAAAGAAAGTATCATTTACGGGAGCATAGCTCAAAAGTCCAAGGTCTGTTTTTGCAGTACCTAAATCCTTGCTGACCTCTGCAGGTTCATATGTAAAGAGAAGATAATTTGTAAGTTCGTCAGAAAGAAATCCATAATAGCGAAATTCGTTCTCTATCATAGAATTTCCGAAATCGAAGCTGTCCTTATCAAAAAACATCTGGCTTTTCTGTCCGCCTGTGCCTGAGCTTGTTGCATGTTCTGTAATTGTTTCAAAGGGAACAGAAAGAACCTCATATTGTTTAAAGAAGTTTGCATGTATAGGTGGGATTTTTTCTAAATCCTTTTCTGTTTTCAAATCCTCAACCTTAAAGCCTGCATCGTCACACAAATTTCTGAAAAATTCACAATTTTCAATATGATGTGTTAAACATTCTCTCATAGCATCCAAAAAAAGTTCCGATGAATTTTTCTGGTCGTAAACATCTTCAATTTTTAAAAGTCCATGTCTTGCAGTCATAAATATCACCTCGTTATTTTTATACTTTTTAAATGATTATCTAATTTTATTTTTAATGCGATTCCAGAGCAAAATCGTACCATAACAAAGAACCCCGACTACAACAGACATTGCTGTGCAGAATCCGGCTGATAAGGGCAGATATGCCGCAGTTGCCGTAATACAACAAAAGTAGAACGGATGTATTGCATAATACGGTGTATTATTCCGACAAAATTGCATTATAAACTTGTGCACGGTTTTGTTTCCTGCTATCATATTCCGAAGTGCATACAATAGACCGGCAAGCAGGAGTACGCTTGATGCATTTGCAAATGCACGCAAAACACCCGGATACACGTAGCCCATATCCGAATAGGTGTATAATGCCGAAAGCTCGGTATGTGTTGTAATTGCGTACACAAAATAGCCAATCACAATCAAGGAAAGAGGAATAGCCAAAATGCCGTATAGTTTGCCTTTGTTTTTCGTGCGGCGCAACAGCTTGCCGAAGCTCACACCAATCAGGGCATGCGGCAGTAAGGAAATAAAGGTTAAGGAAACCGCATCTCTGCCGCCTACAAATGTCATAAGTATATAGTCAATTATTTTATTTCCCGTTGTTTTGTCATTCATATAAAGAAACGGACTGATAACAAAAAGCAATACTCCCAATCCTGCATACCCAAACATCGGCAATCTTAATTTTCGCAGTAGTGCTATTACAAGGTAGCACATCCCTGCAATAAAGAATACATTTATGTATGTTAGCATAACAGGAACGCGCATCATGGTTTCTTCCCATGCAGGTGTGAGTCCTGCTGCCATGCGGAAAAACTGACTTAAAACCATAGGCAATGCAAGCGAAAGTGCATTCCATAAAAATTCCATTATAATAAGCTTTACACCATACAGAGCAAGTGCTTTATCACTTTTTCCGGAAAATGCAGTGCCAACGCCCAATACAAACATAAAAATTGCTGCGCCGGTCATCGTTGCAATGATATAAATGATTTCATACGGTGCCACAATCGTATTGGGACCACCCAGCATCTGAAACGCATGGATAAATAAAATCATAGGGACAAACAAGCCTTTCATATAATCAAGCTCCACTTGTCTGCCTGTATTTATATCTGTTTTTGCAAACATCTCACAACCCCCTTGTCGTCTTTATGAATGCTTCCTGATTTTATCAGTCAGTTGTTGCATATACAGTTACATCTACATCATATATTTCACAAATTGTATAGAAAACATAATCATTTACACCATTTTTGTGATACTGTTCCATCTGATGATCGACAACCTTAACCATATCCTCATAGTCTTCTACAATCAGATTTTCATAGTCTTCCCACCATCTGCCAACTAAAACCACATAATTATCTTTTTCTTCTTTTGTCATAGCAAGCCAGTCTTCCGTTGTCTGAGCTAAAACATATTCCATTTCCTCATATGAAAGAGGAACAACATCGCCTTTTCCGTCAGCATTAACACCTTCAGGTGCTTCACCAATACCATCTTCCGCTAAGCCGAGACCTTCACCTTTACCATCATCACCGGTTCCGCCGGGTTCTCCGCCTTTACCTTCGCCCTGATGATTTTTAATATACTCAGGTGAGAAAAGATATACATCCTCTGTCTCTGGAATCCATTCTACAACATATCCTACTGCTTCAGATATAAAACGAAGGGGAACGAAGGTTCTGTTGTTGATAATTGTTGCCGGAGAATCAAGTATAGCCTCAACACCTACGCTGTTTCCAAGCTCTTCATCATATTTGGTATAATAAGCTTTTGTGCTGTCAATCTGCATCGCAATAACGGGGACTGTGCTTCCTTTTTCACAAACATCAACCTGACGTGTATCGTTATGCCAGTAAACATCATAGCCAAGCATCTCGGTAATTGCACGAACCGGAACCATTGTTCTGTTATTAATAATCTGTGACGGGGTGTCTGATTTAACTTCATTAAGGTCAACAAAAATGTTTCCTTTCGCAAAAACCGATACACTCATTCCTAAAACTAACATTGCCACCAATGCCACACATACTAAACCTTTAATTTTCTTCATGATAAATTCCTCCTAAATTTTATTTTTTATATATTTTTTATGGTTCAACTATATTAAACTTTTCATCTTCTGATATAGAAAACTCTGTAAGATTATCGGTAATCAGTTCAAAATATTTTTTGTCGCCATTGATTTTAACGTACTTTTCTATGCCTTGGCTGTTTCTCTGAAGAATGAGGAACAAGCCATTTTTCGGGCAGGTTACAGAAACATTTGCATCGTCTGCAAGCTCTCCCTTGTACACAAGCATTACACCGGATTTAATGTGTACAGTATAAACTTCTTTTGTATCTATAAGCGAAAAGTTCACCTTGAAATCTTGCTTAGCCAAAGCTTTTTTGTTTAAAACGATACT
>JAZSHP010000037.1:0-29109 GCA_045533355.1 Candidatus Fimenecus sp. | reverse complement strand
GTTCCAAAGCGTGCTGTTAACTTGCTGCGGGACGATGTGGGCATCGTCCCCTACAAGATATGTTGTTCTATATTAACTTACCGTTAAACTCCGATTTATAATCATATTCAAAAATATTGCTCCTTTTTGTTGCAAAATTTTCATAATATGGTAAAATAAAATCTCAAAGAATTTTAAGAGAAGGTGCAGATAAATGAATTTACACATTTTTGACAATGCAGAACAGATTGCGGTTGCTGTAGGTAATATGATTATTGAACAGGTAAACGAAAAGCCTGATTCTGTTTTAGGATTTGCGACAGGTGCTTCTCCTGTGCCAACATACAAATACTTAATGAAGAAATTCAACGAAGGTAAAGTCAGCTTTAAAGACATCACAACATTCAACCTTGACGAATACTGTGACCTTCCTGTTGAAGACAAAAACAGTTATTTCACATTTATGCACGAAAATCTTTTCAACCATATTGATGTGAATGAAGATAATGTTAACTTCCTTAACGGTAATGCTGTTGATGCAATAGCAGAATGCAATCGTTACGATAACCTCATCAATGAAAAGAAGATTGACATTCAGCTTCTCGGTGTTGGCAGAAACGGTCACATCGGCTTTAATGAGCCATCAAACAAATTTACAAAGGGTTCATTCAAGGTTCAGCTCACACAGAGCACTATTGATGCTAACTCAATTTATTTTGACGAAAACCCAATGCCACACTTCGCTCTTACAATGGGTACAGTTTCAATTATGAAGTCAAGAAAGATTATTCTTATTGCAACAGGCAAAAGTAAATCCGATGCTATCCATGGTCTTGTAAACGGTGACATTTCCCCTTCTTGCCCTGCATCTGTTTTACAGCTTCATCCTGATGTTCATATCTTTATGGATAAGGACGCTGCATCAAGATTATAATAAAACAAAAAATATCCACCTTACGAAATTGTAAGGTGGACTTTTTTTGTCAAATTTTATTGAAATGAACAAGCTACATTTATTGACGACTTAATCTTGCCGGGCAAAGAATTCTGGTTTACACATCCGATAATACCTGTAATAAATGGTATCCAGCAAAGGAACCAGCCCACAGCCATCGCAATAATTTTATTTGTCCATTCACTCTGAATATTAACATTGAGAACATTATTCATAACTGTCAATGAAACATCACATGAAACGCCCATACCAAGGAACTGTTTGATTCCGTCATTATCCTTGCTTACCTGCAAAGTACCTGATGTCGGACCCATCGGGGTTGCCATTACACTGTAACCCTGAGCTGTAAGCTGGTCGCGGATAAAGTTAATTGCTCCATACATATTAAAATTTGCTGGAATAGGACAAGAATATACCTCTGCCATAATAAATCCCTCTTTCATATATTAAAATTTTTAAATAATATACCACTTTTAAAATCCATCTGAACTATCGGGTCACCGCTGACTGCACGAATAACATACACGACCACAAATAACACAAAAACGGTTATAAACGCTGCCTTCAGTAATTTTTTATCAATCTTTTTTCTGAAAAGATAAAGCAAAACAACAAACGGCATTAAATATATCAGTGGGTGATAACACCATGCCGAATAGAAATCGAAATGAAGAACAGCGACCAAAGCGCGACTCATTCCGCATCCCGCACACGGAATCCCGAAAAGCCAGTCTATCGGACACCCTATCGAAAGATTCCATACAAGCATTATTATAAGTGAAACACACAGTGTAATATTGCCACTATATTTCTTTAAAAAGCTCATTAAAATACTCCTTTTAAAAATATAGAAAATGCTCCACCCATTTTACTTTACAATATAAATATATCATATATGGTCGTTTAATGTCAATAAAGATTTAGATTTTGTCACACACCACATTTTATATACAAAAACACCCTGCAAAGCTACTTGCAAGGTGTTTTTTACTATTCATTATTTTCTTTAAGTGCTCTTTCTTTATCTTTCTTTAAGAATGGAAGCATCGGAACAAAGATAAACATTGCAACAATTGCAGCATAAAGGAACATAGCCTCTGTGGGAAGCACCTTTTCAGCACCATTTTCCATATATGTAACATCTGAATTCTTTGCTGCGATATTACCGAGAGTTGGACCAACTATCATTGGGATAAGAACAAGGAATATCATTCTGATACCCTGGAAAAGTCCCACCTTGTCTTTAGGAATATTATCTCGGACAGTTGCACCAAACTGAATCATAATAATGATGTAACCAATGAGCGCAGGAGCAAGCCCTATGATTATACCTACAATATGTCGTGTTGATGAAAGAATCAAAAGACCTGCAATCAAGCAAATAACACTTGGAATAAATGATGCAGCCTTACTTTTCGGATAAACCTTCATAAGAACAAGCACACCTGCCGCAACAACAGCAACAGCGATTATTGCAGGAACAATAACCTCTTTTGAAAGGAGATTAACACCCTTGTTTGCAGGAATTATAACTGAACTCAAGTAAATGAAAAGGTATGGGAAAAACACCTGATATGCAATATTGAAAAGACAACCTGAAGAAAGCATCAGATAAAGATTAGTGTTTTCTTTAACAGCAATTGGCTTGAATCCATAGAAAACGTCTGCCCAATAGTTTGATAATTTTTCTGTTTCTTTATCAATATTTTTTGATTTCTTTGCTTTTTTCGATTTTTTTAACTTTTTAAAATTTTGCAAATCTACTGTTATCGGATTTCCTATCATAAAAAATCCAACAATTCCCAGAATTATTGCGAGCGCACCGAATATGAGAAAAATCGAGCTGTATTTCATAATACCTGTTTCAGCAGTTGTGACTAATGCTGTAATAATGGCTGTTGAAACAAAGCCGACAATTGTATAGAAAATTTCAATTGTAGCGGATGTTTCCGGAGTTGAAATATCTGTAATCCATGAGTTAAAAGCTGCGTCACAAGTTGTTGCACGTAAAAACGCCAGAACAAGTGCAAAACAAATAACAAATACGGCTGTGACAGTAACAATCTGTCTGAAAGAATAGATTCCTAAATATCTTGAGATATTTTTTCTGTTTACGTTGCTGAAAAGCACCATAACTATACCCCAAGCGATAAATCCGAAAGAAATAAACACCTTTCGGTTTTTCATCTTATCACTGAGTGTACCCATTATAAAGGTAGTGACCCCTGCTACAACTGCCGTCAATGAAGTCATAATATTAATTGTATCTGTCAATGTGAGTGCTGCACCCATATTACCATTTTCAAAAACAGTATTGTTCAAAAAAAGGCTCAGAAACACAGACTCAACACCACCGGCAATAGAGCACATCAGCATAAAAATAGGTATTATTATCCATATACGCTTGGAAAGTTGACCTTTTTTATCGCCCATAAATTCACCTCAGGTAACCTCTGAATCAATCGAGTTTCGATTATCAACGAGATAGTTTTTATGTTATACACATCAAAAACGCCTTTTTCAGGCGTTTTTGATACTTGCTTTTATTCAGCTTTTTCTTTTTTCATGTTTTTAATAAGCGCAACAACCGGAACAATAAGTAATATTGCCACAAAACCTGCATAAAGGAAAATAGCCTTTGTCGGAAGAACATCATCAGCACCTGATGTGTTCTTTGTTGCGATATTACCGAGAGTCGGACCAACAACCATCGGAATAAGAACTGTAAACACCATTCTGATACCCTGGAACAAGCCAACGTTATCCTGTGGTGTATAGTCACGGACACTTGCACCAAGCTGAATTGTAAGTACAAGATAGCCGATAAGCACAGGAGCAATACCCACGATAATTGTCATAATGTGAGTTGATGTTGAAAGAACGAAAAGTCCTATAATAAGAAGAACTGAACTTATAAAAATAGCAGCAGCCTTCTTATTTACAGCAACCTTCATAAGAATTACAATACCTGCAACAATTGCTGTAACTGAAATAACTGCAGGAATAATTACACCTGCTGAAATAAGATTGATAGCTGAATTTGCAGGAAGAACAACATCAGTAAGATAAATAATAAGATATGGGAAGAATACCTGGAATGCGCAATTGAAAATACAGAATGCAGAAAGAATCAGGTAAAGAGTGCTGTTCTTTTTAATAACACTCGGACGGAAGCCATAGAAAAGGTCTGCCCAATAGCTTGTGTTTTTCTTTTCTGCGTTTTCAAACTTTTTAGGGTTGTCAATAAGGAATACACCGGCAACACCGACAATAGTAACGAAAGCACCCATACCGATAAAGAATACGCTGTATGAGATTGTTCCTGCAGTAGCCATACCACCGACTACCATGATTATAGCCATAGCAAGGAAGCCCATAAATGTTGATGCTGTTTCAACCTTCGGACGGGATTCAGGAGTTGTAACGTCAGTAACCCACGCATTGAAAGCAGAGTCATTACTTGTTGAACCCATAAATGTCATTATAATATCCATTACAATAACAACCCATGCAGTTGCAGTAATGATTTCACCCGGTTCAGTAAGACCAAAAACTTTCGCAACATTATCTTTTGTGATAAAACCGAAAAGAGCAGTAATAATACCCCATGCGATATATCCGAAAGAAATAAATGCCTTACGATTTTTAAGCTTTTCACTGAGAGTACCCATAATAAATGTTGTTACAACCGCAGTAATTGCAGAAAGTGTAACCATAATGTTTACTGCATCAGTAAGTGTAATAGAAGCACCTAAAATGCCCTCGTTATAAACACAGTCGTTCAAGAATGTGTTAAAGTACATATTTTCAACGTTCCAGGCAAGCAAGCCCATAAACATAAAAAGAAGAATACCTGTCCAGACACGTTTTGAAAGTTTTCCTTTGTTATTATTCATTATCTTTTACCTCTTATTTAAAATAGTAAACTCTTGCTTCGTAAGGTCTTGTTACGAAAGAGTTGTGAGTTACAGGATTCAAACGATAGTTTGAAAGTACAAGTTCACCCTTTGAAAGGTCGTAACCTGCAGGAACTTCAAAATTCACGCACTTTTCAGAGAATGAGCAAACTACAAGAATCTTTTCACCGTCAAGTGTTCTTTCGTAAACAAAAAGCTTATCACTATTTTCATAATATTGCTTGAAGTCACCATAAATTGCAACCTCGTGCTCCTTACGGAATTTAAGAAGCTTACGATAATAGTTAAGAATTGAGTTCTCATCTGCCTCAGCCTGTGCCACATTGATTTCTGTGTAATTCGGATTAAGGCTGAACCAAGGCTTTGCTGTTGAGAAGCCTGCATACTCACTGTCATCCCACTGAACAGGAGTTCTTGAGTTTTCACGGGAACCGGCATTAGCCATCTTAATAAACTTGTCACCCTTAATACCAAGCTTATTAAACATAATCTGGTTATTAAAAGTAATCATATCCTTGAATTCATCAATTGAGTGAAGCTCGATATTTGTCATTCCGATTTCCTGACCCTGATAGATGAATGGAGTACCTTTCTGAAGGTAACACATTGTTGCAAGCATTTTTGCACTTTCAACTCTGTATTTAAGGCTACCGTAACGGTCAACAATTCGTGGATGGTCGTGGTTTTCAAGATAAAGAGTATGCCAACCCTTGCCGTTCATAGCGTCATACCATTTCTGGTAGCATTTCTTCATCTTTTTAAGGCTGAACGGAACTTTAATCCAGTCTGTCATAAAGCAGTCTGCCTCAAGGTGGTCAAAGCTGAACATAGTCTTGAGAACCTGAGTGTCGTCTTCTGTAACAAAACGAAGAACCTTTTCAGGAGTGATAAGAGGACCTTCACCAACTGTAAAGCAATCGTATTTTGAAAGCACCTCATCGTGGAACTCCTTAAGATATTCATAAAGATGAGGACCACAGTTGTAATGTTCCATACCCGCAGCTACAGGAATCGGAATAGCATTTGGAAGTCCTTCACGCTTTGAAATGTATGTAATAACATCTTCACGGAATCCGTCAACACCCATATCGAGCCAGAATTTCATAATATCCTTAACTTCCTGACGCACCTTTGGGTTATCCATATTAAGGTCCGGCTGACCCTTTGTGAAAACATGAAGATAATACTCGTCAACCTCAGGAACATATTCCCATGCTCCACCCTCAAATGTTGACATCCAGTTGTTAGGTGGCTTTTTGCCGTTTTTACCCTTACCCTTTCTCCAGATATAATAATCGTGGTATGGGTTATCAACACTCTTACAAGCTTCCTTGAACCATTCGTGTTCAGTTGATGTGTGGTTAACAACAAGGTCCATAAACACCTTCATTCCACGCTCATGACAGCCTGCAAGCACCTTTTTGAAGGTTTCCATATCACCGTATTCAGGGTTAATGTCTCTGTAATCGGCAATATCGTAACCGTAGTCAGCATTAGGTGATTTGAAAAGTGGTGAGAACCAGATAGCATCAATACCGATTGACTTTATGTAATCGAGCTTTGAGTAAATACCCTCAAGGTCACCGATACCGTCACCATTTGAGTCCTTAAAGCTTCTTGGCCAAATCTGGTAAACTGCCATTTCTTTATACCAGGTTTTTTTCATAATAATAACACCCCTATTTATTATTGGAATATATACAGATTAAGTATATCATAGAAAATGCAAAATGCAAAGTGTAAAGTGTAAAATTATTTAAAAAAAAGGTCGGTAAAAATACCGACCAAATCTTTATTCTTCTTTTGCGAACATTTCTTTTCCTACATGGCACAAGGGGCATTCAAAATTATCGGGTAATTCATCAAATTTTGTTCCCGGAGTAATATCCATTTCGGGACATCCTGCCTCTTCGTCATACATCCAACCACAAGTTTCACAAACATAAACCATAAAATCACTCTTTTCTTATTTTTCATAGTTTATGACTATTGCCTTGGATTATTCAACGATATATTATTTTACAGCAACTATCAAGCTTTCAAGGGTTGATGTTTTTCCGTCATCCTTATATGTAACGGACACACTGTATTTTGCATCCCCTGCTTGCTTTTCGTAAATCAAAGTCACATTACAGAAGTTAAAATCATTACCCTTATATCTTTCCACAACATTAATTTTATGTGGTGCACCAAGTTCCTTCACAACTGTTTCGTAATTTGCATCTGTTTTCACAGTATTACCCAATGTGAAATCTGCCCAGCCACCTTCTGCTTGAACAGTTTTTGTTACACCGACTTCCACAATGACACATTCACCAATCGCAGCAGTTTCGGCGGTTCTGTTGATTACTGAAAGCTTAAGCATTTTGCCTTCGCTGTTTGTTAAAAGCACGCTACTACCCTTACCTGCATCAACAGTAGTTTCAGCATTGATTTTGCCTATATATTTCCATCCGCCTTCAACAACGTCCTTAAGAACTGTTTGGTTAAGAAGCATCTGTGTTGCTCCGGATGTAACCTTAACCGGAATAGCATTTGAATTATCTTTGTTGAGAGTATATCTCTTCTGAATCATTGTAACACCGGAAGATTGTGTTGTATTCGGGTCTGATTCCTCTTTGCTATAATCCTTTTCTTTAACAACCTTAAAAAGTGCTTCAGGTACAGTAAGATTCGGGTTTTCAAATACAATTGTTTCACCGTATTCTTTATAATACTGTCTCTTAGTTGTAGTTTCTTCGTCACTTCCGCCTTTACACGCAGCGAAAGAAAACAAAATAGCAAGCACTAACAATATTGCAGAAAACTTTTTCATAACTTATCTCCTTAAAAACTGTTTGTTTAATTGTTAAATAATTATATCATAAAACTTCTTTGATTACAAGAATTTACTTTCCGATTAAAATTGCCATTATCAGTTAATTTTCAAGGTTGCCTTTATCATGTAGTGGTCAGAAACATTGTTTCTTGCACCTGTTTCAGTTACAACTGCAAATTCATTTACAGTAAATTTGTCATTTACAAAAATATGGTCAATAGGTCTGCCCTCAGTCTGGTTTGTCCAACCATTATAAGTGAGCATATTATCACCGTTTTCAACAGTTGTATTTGCGTTGAGGAATCCGTTATTTTCAAGAGCCACACAGCCCGGTGCATCACTGTACTGATTAAGGTCCCCTGTTATAACAACCGGAATTTCTCCGTATTTCTCCATAATCTTTCCTGCTCTTTCGCTGACAAGATTTCCACCCAATTCCTGAGCTGACTCACTTACATGGTCAAAATGCGTATTAAAATGAGCAAAAATCTTTCCTGTAACTTTATTTTTAAGAACAACATAGGAGCAGATTCTGTAACAAGCTGCATCAGGATGCTTTGACTCCACATCAGGTGTTTCGGAAAGCCAGAAGGTATCACTCTCAAGAAGGTCAAATTTTTCTTTAAGATAGAAAATTCCGTTCATCTCTGACTGCTTTTCGTTTTCATCGCCACCACGTTTTACTCCGTAATAGGCATATTGCGGAAGATATTCCTCCATTTTTTCAACCCAATCAGTGTTTATTTCCTGAACACCAAGCACATCGGGCAAATGGTCATTGATTTGCTGACCGAAAAGCCTTGCTCGTTTGTTTGAGCCTGTGCCCTGTAAAATATTTCCCCATGGTGCGGCAGTATTATATGAAGCCACAATGATATTCTCGTTATCCTTAAGTCTTTCGTCCGTCGGTTTAATCACAATGCCACCCCCGAAGATTGATGTAAAAATACTTGTAATCGCTGTAATTACGCTCATAAACAATGCAATAATTTTTGACATATTATCACCTCTATAAATAATTTATCATAAAAAAAGATGTAGGTCAATTCTGTATTGTAAATTTTGATTTATTGTGATAGAATGTTATTTGGTATATTTTAATTTATTCGAAATCAGGAGAATTATATGAATATCGTAATTGTAGGTGACGGTAAGGTCGGTGCAACTCTTGTTGAGCATCTCTCTTTGGAAGGCCACGATGTTGTTGTTATTGACCGCGACCAGAAAATTGTTGAACAAATGGTAAATTCTTATGATGTTATGGGCATCTGCGGTAATGGTGCTAACTGTGAAATTCAGTCGGAAGCAGGTGTGGATACCTGTGACCTTTTTATTGCTGCAACATCATCGGATGAGCTCAATATTCTCTCCTGCCTTATGGCTAAAAAAGCAGGTGCAGGTCATACAATCGCAAGAGTCAGAAATCCTGATTATATGAATCAGCTTCCTTTCTTTAAGGACGCATTGGGACTCAGTATGGTTGTAAATCCCGAATCTGATGCGGCAAACGAAATTGCAAAAGTGCTTCGTTTCCCTAATGCTATCAATATCGAAACATTTTACCGTGGACTTGTGGACCTTGTTGAGCTTAAAATTGACGCGGGAAATCCACTCTGCAATATGCAGATGACGGATATTTCCAACAAATTCGGTCTTAAAATTCTTGTATGTGCAGTACAGAGAAAAAATGAGGTTATTATCCCTCGTGGCGACTTTGTACTTCAGTCAGGTGACAGAATTCACGTTACGGCACCTCGCGGTGTTCTTGTAAGCTTTATGAAAAAGCTTAAGATTTACAAGCACAGAACAAAGGATATTATGATTATCGGTGGCGGTAAGATGGGCTATTATCTTGCTCGTCAGCTTTGTGAAACAGGCGGATACAACATTAAAATCATAGAAAATAACCTTGAGCGTTGTGAAAAGCTTTGTGAGGTTTTACCCCAGGCAGATATCATTCACGGTGACGGTACTGACAGAGCAATTCTCCTTGAACAGGGTCTTGACAGTCAGGATGCATTCGTTGCTCTTACTACCATTGACGAGGAAAATATTATTGCCTCAATGTATGCTTCTTCATTAGGTGTCAGCAAAACAATCGCAAAGGTTAACCGTGTTTCCTATGAGGTGCTTGAAGGCATTGGTATGGACAGTGCAATTTCATCAAAAGCAATTGCAGCAAACAGAATTATTGCTTATGTGCGTGCCCTTGAAAATTCAGGTGAAGAATCAAGTGTTCAGACTCTTTATAAATTAGTCGGTGGTCGTGTTGAAGCACTCGAATTCAAAATTGAAGCTGACTTTTCACAAATTGACATTCCTCTTCGTGACCTTCGTTTAAACAACGATACACTTATTGCTTGTATCATCCGAAACCATAAGGTTATATATCCCGACGGTAATGACAGCATTGAGTTAGGTGACCGCGTTATTGTTGTTACAAAAAGTGACCACATCAGCAGTATTAACGAAATTTTTGAGTAAGGCGAAAATAAATGAACTATAAAATCGTTTCAAGGACCATAGGCAGACTTTTGTGGGCAGAAGCCGCATTCCTCTGTTTGCCTTTGTTGGTATCCTTATATTATAAAGAAAATCTTTATCATATATATTTATTGACCATAGGACTTTTGGCAGGTTTTGGTGCAATTTTAAATCTGCCAAAACCTGAAAAACGCACTATCTATGCCCGTGAAGGTTTTGTAATTGTTTCACTTTCGTGGATTCTTATGTCATTCTTCGGTGCATTACCATTTGTAATTTCAGGTGAAATTCCGTCAATTATTGATGCTATGTTTGAGGTTGTTTCAGGATTTACCACAACAGGTGCAACTATCCTTGTGAATATTGAAGCAATGTCAAAAAGCCTTCTTTTCTGGCGTGCCTTTACCCATTGGATTGGTGGTATGGGCATACTTATGTTTGTCCTTGCGTTTTTGCCACAAAAGGATATGCAATCAATGCATATTATGCGTGCCGAAGTACCGGGTCCGAGTGTGGGTAAGCTTGTTTCAAAAACAACTGTTACAGCGCGTATTCTTTATTTAATCTATGCTGCATTTACAGTTGCGGAGATTATTGCCCTACTTTGTTGTGGTATGCCTATTTTTGATAGCATAACAACAGCCTTTGCAACAGCAGGTACAGGTGGCTTCGCTGTTAAAAACGCAAGTATTGCAGCCTATAACAGTGTGTCGATTGAAATAGTTTGTACTTTATTTATGCTTCTTTTCGGTATAAACTTCAATCTGTTTTACCTTATTTTAATAAAACAATTCAAACGAGCAATTAAGAGCGAAGAATTGTGGACATATCTTGGTATTATCGCCGTTGCAATTGGTGTTATCACACTTAATATTGCTCCCCTTGTAAATTCTTTCGGAACAGCATTAAGACAAGCAGGTTTCCAGGTTGTTTCCGTTATCACAACAACAGGATTTGTCACAGCTGATTTTAACTCCTGGCCAATGATTTCACAGATTATTCTTATTACGCTTATGTTCATTGGTGCTTGTGGTGGTTCAACAGGCGGTGGTCTGAAGGTGGGAAGAATTATTATTCTTTTCAAAGCCGGTGTAAGAGAGTTAAGACGCGCACTTAACCCAAGAAGAGTAAAATGTATCCGCCTTGACAGCGCAGTCCTTGAAAAAGAAACCGTTTCTGCTACTTGTGTATATTTCGTTGTATATATGCTTGTTATAGCAGTTTCCATATTATTAGTTTCACTTAACAACCACGATTTTACAACAACGCTTTCATCAGTTATAACCTGTATCAACAATGTGGGACCAGGATTATCCCTTGTTGGTCCTATTGAAAATTTCACAGTAATGTCAACACTTTCAAAAATTGTTCTCACTCTCGATATGCTTATAGGACGTCTTGAAGTTCTTCCTATGATGATATTGTTCATACCTTCCACTTGGAAAAAGAACAGTTAAAACTATACAAAACAAATAAGAGTTAACACTTTTAAGGGTGTTAACTCTTTTGTTTTTATCTCATTTTTTCAAGCTTATTACGATTTGCAACCACAATCAGTTTCATTGTTGATTCTAACGGCTTGTTAGGGTCTATCTCAGTTGTAACGTCATTATCCTGCTGAATTGCAATCACATTTATCGAGTATTTTTTTCTTAAATTAAGGTCAATTAGCGTTTTACCTACCCATTCAGGCTTCACATCAAACTCTACAAGTGAAATGTTATTTGTCAATTCAAGAATATCAACAAAACCTGAACTGAGAATATTTTTCGCAAGACGAATACCCGATTCATATTCAGGTAAAACAACCTTATCTGCACCAATTTTACTTAAAATCTTACAATGTCTTTCGTTTGCACACTTTACAATTACGGTTTTTACACCCGCATCCTTACAAAGAGTTGTTGCCATAACGCTTGTTTCAAGGTTACTTGCAACCGCAATAATTACGACATCAATATTTGATATTCCCAACTGTGCTATCGCATCCTCGTCTGTAATATCAGCACATTTGCAAATCGGAAATTCATCCACAACGTCATTTATTACATTTTCCTGTGAATCCACCACAAGAACTTCTGCGCCACTTTCAACAAGCTCCTTTGCAACGGCATATCCGTATCTGCCCAAGCCAAGAACAGCATAAGAATTATTTGTTTTCATAATTTTCCTTTCCGGTTAAAATTAACCTACACTAATATCCTCATAAGGAGTTTTAACTATATTCTGTTTGTCTTTTTTTGTGTTAAGTGCAATCGCAAGAGTGATAGGACCAATTCGACCAAGATACATTGTCGTTATTATAATAAATTTACCCCATACATTGAGTGAAGAAGTAAGATTTCTTGTCAATCCCACCGTAGCAGTAGCACTTACGGTTTCATAAAGAATATCAATAACATCTGCATTTGTCACAAACGAAAGCAGAACGGTAGAAACAAACATAATCACGAACGATGTTCCCACAACTGCAATGGCCTTTTTCACTGCTTTTTGTGAAATTGCACGATTAAAAACAGTTATTTCATTTCTGTCTTTTACCATCGAGTACGCAGTTATAATCAACACCGCGATAGTAACAGTCTTGACTCCACCTGCTGTACCAACAGGTGAGCCTCCTATAAACATAAGTAATAGTGAAACAATGGCAGAAGGATTTGTAAAATTCTCCTGAGGAATTGTGGCAAACCCCGCTGTTCTCGTGGTCACAGACTGGAATATGGATAACTGAATTTTGTCTAAAAAGTTGTGATTACCCATAGTGAGCGGATTGTTGTATTCAAAAATAAAATATAATACTGCACCACAAAAAATCAGCATTGCTGTCATAGAAACGGCAATTTTACTGTGTAGTGTCATAAATTTAAAGCATTTTAATCCGTGTGTTTTATAAAGCTTTATAACACGGATAAAATCCCACCATACAACATAGCCAATACCACCTGTCACAATAAGAAAACAAGTGACAATGTTTATTATAGGATTTGTGGCATATTCGCACAGACTGTTTTCAGATATAATATCAATACCAGCGTTACAAAATGCGGAAACGGAATTAAAAAGTGAAATCCAGATGCCTTTTGCACCGTACTGAGGGATAAAAACCGTCATATACATAAGTGCACCAACACCCTCAATTATAAATGTCCCCGCTATTACCTTCTTGACAAATCGTACAAGTCCCGAAAGAGTATTAAGATTAAAGGTATCCTGTAAAAGCAAACGGTCGGAAATACCGATTTTTTTGTGAAGTGCAATCATAAACCCTGACATTACCGTAATAATGCCCAATCCGCCAAGCTGAATGAGGCACAAGATTACAGCTTGTCCGAAAACACTCCAAGTGGTGACTGTGGGCAATGTGACAAGCCCTGTTACACAGGTTGCTGTTGTTGCTGTGAAAAGAGCGTCTGTATAAGACACAGCTTTTCCGTCAACAGTACTTACAGGTAACGACAGTAAGATACTTCCCACAAGTATTACAAGCAGAAAGCTTATCATTATATAATGTGTTGTTGATAAAGCAATTCGCTTTTTCTTCATAAAATAAATTCCTCGTATTATAAATTCGTTTTTAACTTGTTTTTATGAATAAAATCTATTATAATAAAGTTTACATAGTATTATATCATAAAAAAATCTCTATATCAATATAATTAATCAATACAGTATAAAGAGGAATCGACCTATGATACCAAAAAGAGTTTATGCTAAAATAAATCTCGACAACATAAAAAAGAATATAAATGCCATACAGTCAAAGTTTGGTGACAAGGTATCTGTTATGGGTATTGTTAAAGCAAACGGATACGGTCACGGTGCAATTGAGGTTGCAAAGGCTATGATTGAAGCAGATGTCAAATATTTAGGTGTTGCAGCCATCGACGAGGCACTCGAGCTTCGTCAGAACGGCATTGACTCCCCTATTCTCATTCTCGGTCAGATTTTTAAGCAGGATTTCGTGACTGCGATTGAAAATGATATTACCTGCACAATCGTTGACATTGATACTGCGAAAAGGCTTTCAGCTGTTGCAGTTTCAATGAATAAAAAGATAAAAGCACATATAAAAATTGATACAGGTATGGGACGCATAGGCTTTCAGGCTGATAAAAAAGGCTATAGTGAAGTGAAAGAGATTTTCAATCTTGACGGACTGTTTGTAGAAGGTATATTCACTCACTTTGCCTGTGCAGATAGTCTTGATAAAACATCTGTCAACAACCAAAAGGCAAAGTTCCTTGAATTCTGCGACAGATTGACCGCTGAAGGATATTCCGTTTCTATAACTCACATGTATAACAGCGCGTCAATTATTGACCTTGACAAAAATTGTGGTGATATGGTCCGTTGCGGAATTATGTCCTATGGTCTTTACCCTTCACCTGAAGTCAGCAGGGAAATCAAGCTTTATCCCGCACTCGAATTCAAGAGCAGTATCTCCTTTGTAAAAAATGTTACAAAAGGTTTCGCAGTCAGTTACGGTTCAACCTATATCACCGACAAGGATATGAAAATTGCCACAGTGCCTGTCGGATATGCCGACGGATATCCCAGATATCTCTCAAACAAGGGTGAAGTCCTTGTGCACGGAGTAAGATGTCCGATTCTGGGCAGAATCTGTATGGACCAGTTTATGATTGATGTTTCCCATCTTCCCGATGTAAACATTGCCGACGAAGTAACTCTTATCGGTACTGACGGAAACGAAACAATTACTGTCGAGGATGTCAGTGACCCTGAATATCGTTTCAATTATGAATTCAGTTGTCTCATTACTCCACGAGTCCAAAGAATTTATATAAAAGACGGAAAAGTTGTAGAATAATTAATTATATCACTGTAAAGGCGAGGTCTTTCGACTTCGCCTTTTTATTTTTGTATTCAAATTATAATTTGTCGAGATGATTGATTATTAATATCGACCATAAATGTAGGGGCGGATGCCTTCATCCGCCCGTAGTAAGTGAACGGTGCACTATGGAACGGGACGATGTGGGCATCGTCCCCTACAAATTCCTTTGGTTATGTTTTATAATTGCAACGCAGTTCCAAAATTCTGCATTCTGAATTCTGCACTCTGCATTTATCCCGATAAACTCCGATTTATCATTCCAACAAAAAAAGACTCCACGATAAAAACGTAGAGTCTCTATATTTACATCTGGAATATTCCGTAGGTCAGGGCTGACATTATAAAGCCTGCTATAAGAACACCCAACGCGATAATTGGTAATGAACGTTTAAATCGCATGTCAAGCAATCCTGCCATCAATGCACCTGTCCATCCACCCGTACCGGGAAGTGGAATTGCAACAAACAGCAAAAGCCCCCACGCTTCATATCGCAAAACTTTTTCCTTGTTCTTTTCTGTTTTTGCCTCAAGCTTTTCAATGATTTTTGCAAAAAATTTATATCGACGTAAAAAGTCAAAAATCTTTCTGATAAATAAAATAATGAATGGTATAGGCAACATATTACCTAAATAGCAGATAAAAAACGCCTTGAGAAAAGGAATTTCCATAAGTCTTGCGGCAATCATACCGCCACGACATTCAAGAACGGGCAAAAGGGAAATTACAAATGCCACAAGTTCCTCGGGGATTTTATCCTGTAAAAAGAGAGTTATTTCATTTACTAATGTTTCAACCATTTGTTACACCTGCATTTAAAAGGTATTCATGGGCTTTGCGAAGCATCTGTTTATCATTTGGGAATTTCAAAGAATTCATTGCCTTGTCAAACTTAAGCCAAAGATATTCCTCAATTTCCTCTTTCTGGATTATTGTTGTTGTATCGTCAGTAGTTGCAAGGAAAATTACAACCTGTTTTTCAATTCTGCCCTGAATTGAATATTCAGAACGGAAACGAAAATCGGGAAGAAAACGGATACGGATTCCCGCTTCCTCTAAAACCTCACGATAAGCAGTTTCTTTTTCATTCTCACCGCGTTCAATATGACCTTTAGGAAAGCCCCAATTTGCACTTCTCTTATTTTTAATAAGCAAAAATCTTGTTTCACCGTTAATAATACGATAGACAATAGCACCACATGAGCTTTCATACAGACAACTGATATCGTATGAGCCTTTCTTTTCAGCAAATTCTATTGCATCCTCAATCTGATGAACAATAAAACGCTTACTCTTAGGTGCAACCACAAGGATAATTCCACCCATATCCTTTCTTTTAATGACAGCAATAACGCGTCCCTCAAAAATTCGTACACGATGTGTTACACCCATAATATATGCACCCTTGACAGGAGAAAGTGCATCAATTCCACTTTCAACCACACCGAAATTCAAATCATAAGCAAGTGATTTTTCTCTGTCAAAATAGTGCATAGGCTTGGTAACACGTACTCTTACATACTTACCTAACATATGTACCTACTCCCGAATACAGTTAACGAAAATCGTCAACTAAACTAAAACTGTCTAACATTATACATATATTTTTCGTTTCTTGCAAGTACATCATCAACAAAATCTTCATTTTACTTTATTTTTTTAGTAAAAATCTTGAGGTTCTTCCTGAAATGTAGTAAAATGTATATAGATATAATTAAAAATAAGGAGTAAAACAAATGGCTTCTAACCGTTTTAATGGTTCACAAGACGAATTTGAAGATATTTACAGTAATTCAGCCGGAAATGATGATTATGAAGATGTTTACAGCAACTCTGTACATACAGATGAATTCGGAAAACTTATTTCATCTATGGAAGGCGATATAAATCAGGTTTCATCGGACAAGCCTCAGCAACAGCCGGTTGAGATAAAATACAACAGTGCTGTCCAGAACAGAAATCGTCAGGAAATACAGTATAATGATATGGCAGATATATATTCAGATAGCTATGGTGAAGAAAAAACAAGACATCCTGTCCGCAATGCTATTATCGCAATTCTTTGCATAACTCTTGTGGGATTATCCTGTGTCGGTATTTTCGGATACAATCTTCTCTCCTCCTTCAACAAAGAGGATTTGAACGATAATATTTATATGGATGCTGCTGACCTTACACAATATCCTGACCAGATTAATGTTCTGCTTATCGGTGTTGATGCCCGTGAGGGAGATACGGCTTCCCGTTCTGATACAATGATGCTGGTAACCCTTGACAATGCGAACAAACAAATCAAGCTCACTTCATTCTTACGCGACTCATACGTGAAAATCGCAGGTAAAAATATTAGCCAGAAGCTTAACACCGCATATTTTTATGGCGGAGTTCAGATGCTTTCCGATACACTTGAAATGAACTTTAAGGTAGATATTCAATATTATGCCCTTGTGGACTTCGAAATTTTCACCACTATTGTAGATGAATTGGGTGGCATTAATGTTGATGTTACCAAAAAAGAAAGCAACTACACATATAATTCAGGTGATGTGGGAGTGCCTGTCAGAATTCCTGCCGGTGAAGATGTTCTTCTCAATGGCGAGGAAGCCTTATGGTATAGCCGAATCCGTTACCTTGATTCTGACTTCCAACGCACACAACGACAGAGAAAAGTTATCACAGCTATTGTAGAAAAGGCATCAACGAAGAGTCTGCCCGAATTATATTCATTGGCAGAAACCATCATTCCGCTTATCAAAACCAATATGTCATCCGGTAAGATAATGAGTCTTGGTCTTTCCGCTGTGAAGAATCGTGTTTATAATTACCCTATCGTACAGCATCAGGTTCCTGCAGAAGGCACCTGGAGGAGTGAAACAATTTCCGGTGTTGGTTCATGTCTTGTTATGGATATCGAACAGAATCAGCGACTTCTTCACTCCTTCCTTTCTGAAAAACAGGAAATACAAACTGAAAAATCATCAAACTGAAATTAATCAGTTAAGGAGAATGAATTATTATGAAAAAAGCAAAAATGTCACTTGTTTCTGAATTTACAGGTGCAAAAATAGATGAAAGAATATACGGTTCATTTATTGAACATTTAGGTCGTGCAGTTTACGGCGGTATTTATGAGCCTGACCATCCTACTGCTGACGAAAACGGTTTCCGTCAGGATGTTATTGAAAAGGTAAAAAAGCTTAATGTTCCTATTGTTCGTTATCCGGGTGGCAACTTTGTTTCAGGATATAACTGGGAAGATGGTGTGGGACCTAAAGAGCTTCGTCCTAAAAAGCTTGAACTTGCTTGGGGTGTAACTGAACCAAATCTTTTCGGCACAAACGAATTTGCAACATGGTGTAAAAAAGCAAACACTTCACCTATGATGGCAGTAAACCTCGGTCTTCGTGGTCCTGAAGAGGCAAGAAACCTTGTTGAATACTGCAACCACAAAAGTGGTAGCTATTGGAGTGACCTTCGTCGTTCACATGGCTATGAAGACCCACATAACATTAAATTATGGTGTCTTGGTAACGAGATGGATGGTGACTGGCAGATTGGTCACAAAACTGCATATGAATATGGCAGAACAGCCGCTGAGGCTGCAAAGGTTATGAAGTGGACAGACAATTCTATCGAAACTGTTCTTTGCGGTAGTGCAAGCAGAGATATGCACACATTCGGTGAGTGGGAAGCAACTACTCTTGATTTGGCTTATGACAAGGTTGACTATCTTTCACTTCACATTTATTTTGATAACCGTTCAGATGACACACCTTCATTCCTTGCAAAGAATATGAAGATGGATGAATTTATTAAATCTGTTGTTTGCATCTGCGACTACATAAAAGCAAAGAAACGCTCAAGGCATACCGTTAACCTTTCATTTGATGAGTGGAATGTATGGTATCATTCAAATGGTGATTATGTTGAAAAATGGAGCACTGCACCTCATCAGCTTGAAGATATTTATAACTTTGAGGATGCTCTCTTAGTCGCACTTATGCTTATGACTCTTCTTAAGAATGCTGACAGAGTTAAAATTGGTTGTCTTGCACAGCTTGTAAATGTTATTGCTCCTATTATGACTGAAAATGGTGGTGCTTGTTGGGAACAGACAATTTTCTATCCGTTTATGCACCTCTCAAACTATGGTCGTGGTTATACTCTTGATTCAAGAGTTATTTCTCCAAAGCACGACACAAAGGAATTTACTGATGTTCCTGATATTGAATCAATCGCAACAATCAGTGAGGATAAAGAAAGCCTTACTATCTTTGCAGTCAACAGAAATATGGAAGAAAATATTCTCTTCGACATTTCTCTCCTTGATTTTGAGAATTTCGAAGTGATTGAGCAGATTGAAATGAGCGGCTTCCATATTAAGGCTGAAAACAGTGCAATCGCAACTCCTGTTAAGCCATTCAAGGTGGAAAATTCACAGTTTGACGGTAAAACACTTACTGTTGACCTTAAACCGCTTTCATGGAATGTAATAAGACTTGCAAAAAGAAAATAATTGTAGTACAATATTAAAAGATTTTTAAATTAAAACGAAAGAGTGATTTTATGGTAGCAAAATGTCCTGAATGCGGACATACTCTTAAAATATGGAATTATAAAGCAGAGTGTCCAAAATGCGGTGCGAACATTGCAAACCACAAATGGGAATCCCGTCTTAATGAGGATGCTGATTTCGCAGAAAAAGCTTTTGCAAGTTTCCACTATAAACTTCAGAATTTCAAATCTTCTGTATTCGGTTCAAAGCTTCGTATAGCGCGTCTTGTTCTTACATTTGCACCTCTTATTGCACTTGTTCTTCCTCTTTATAACTTTACACTTAACCTTCCATTTAATAAAAGTGAACAATCAATCTCATTTTTA
Source organism: Candidatus Fimenecus sp. (assembly GCA_045533355.1). GTDB lineage: Bacteria > Bacillota > Clostridia > Oscillospirales > Acutalibacteraceae > Fimenecus. The sequence continues at coordinate 9,222 of JAZSHP010000037.1, read as the reverse complement.
ACATTCATTCTCAATTATCTTCTTGAAACAGATATTGGTAGTGCAATAAAGCTTATGGGCGGTGAAGTTTTGGGTCATGCCGCAACAATGGTTATTGTAGCCTGTGTGCTCCTTCTCCTCGCTGTTGTATTCGGTGTTCTTAACTTTTTTGTATTACTTATTGCCGGTATCAAGATGAAATATATGGCAAACATTGTTCTCAATGTTCTTGCTACTGTTTGTTGGGCAACTGCTGCTGTTTTCTTTACACAGTTCACTTCTGCTTGTGCTCAACTCGGTGGCGGAATCATTACTGAATGCAGCCTTGGATTCGGATTTATCGTAGGTGCTGTTCTCTTCATTGTCAATGTTGTAATGAATGTTGTGGTTGGTAAGGGCCTCAAGAAACAGTTTAAAGAACAACCATCACTTGATGAGTTTGTTGCTAATGAAATCGCAGAGCTCAGAAAGCAGGCATAAAAAATCATAAAATAATTTGTCCCTCTCATAGGCTTTATGGGAGGGATTTTTTTGCTGTTCAGAACTATTTCAGGACGAAAAATAATGGGTGTGTTGTCAATTTTACTTGCAGTTCTGGTGATGTCAGGACTTATTGCAGGACGATATGTATCCTCTGCTTCTGCAACCAAGAAATTACCGATTTATTCTGTGGAAACTGAAAAAAAGCAAGTAGCCATCACCTTTGATGCTGCATGGACAAATCAGGATACTGATGACCTGATTAAAATATTACAAAAGCATAATGCAACTGCTACCTTCTTCATTGTGGGAGATTGGGCAGATAAATTTCCTGAAAGCGTCAAGGCTTTTTATGATGCCGGACACACAATCGCAAATCATTCAGACACACACAAGGCTTTTTCAAAATGCTCAAGAGAAGAAATAGAAAAGGAAATCGTAAATTGTAACGAAAAGCTTCAAAAAATTACAGGAGAAAAGGTTACCCTTGTGAGAGCTCCGTCAGGGGATTACACCCAAAGCAGTCTTGATGTTGCCGACGCTCTCGGAATGTATACAATTCAATGGAATTGTGACAGTCTTGACTATACAAAAATATCTGTTGATGAGATTGTGAATCGGGTTACAAACAGCACACAGAATGGCTCTATAATTCTTTTTCACAACGGAGTGGAAAACACTGCAGAAGCACTTGACATAATCCTGACAAGGCTTTCCCAACAAGGATATTCGTTTGTTTCTGTGAAAGATTTAATCTACAAGGATAACTATTATCTTGACCACACAGGCAGACAGCATAAAAGCATATAATTAATAAAAAAAATAAGGCAGAGTTTTTCTCTGCCTTAACTTATTTTAAAATGGTAACCAACTTGTTAAAAAATAAATAATATCTGAAAACAATGCTATAATTGCTAACATTTTTCTCCCTCCTTTTCTTTATATACTGAATGTAATTATAACATCTTTATAATAATTCTGACATCGGATAATGTAATTTTACCGTTGCCATCCACATCCGCTCTCTTTGAATAATCCTCAGGAAGTGATACATCACCCATGAGAGAAACAACAACATAAATCAAGTCTATTACATTTACTCGTCCGTCACCTGTTACATCACCATTACCGCAAGTATATGGCATAAGCTGTGGAATTTCAGTATTGTAATACATAAACTGCGGATACTGTGGATTTGACTCTACTGTATACTGTTCTTTTGCTGTAAGAAGCCAGATATAGAAATCGCATGTGCCATCGTCAAGATTATATGCAATATGTCCCCAGTTTTTAGTAATCCATGTCTGCATCGGAGCCTGTGCAGTTGAAACATCAACCACATTGTCAGGAGAAATCATATTAACTCCGTTATCAACTGCCTGAACATAATTGTCACCGAGAGTTTCACCGATATCTGCTACTGTTGCGAAGCCACTTGTATTATATGTTTCGATAACGCCGTCAGAATTCCAACGAGCAGTTTGTGTAACAGGAGCAATAACCTTGTTATAGTTTGAAACGCAGAAGTAATTCACATCTTCACTCTCTACCATTTCTTTTACTCGGTCAGTTGTCTTGCTTGCAACCTTTTCATAATATTCGTTTACAAATGCTTTGAGTTCAGGACCTGCATCAGGAAGCATTTTTTCCATTGCTTCTTCGAAATGATATTCCGGAATGAAGCACCAGAATGATGGAAGATAACCAAAAACAGGAATCAGTACTTCTTCATAAATTCTGTCCCCTGCCACCTCGAAAAGATTGTTTGCAATATTTGCAAGGTCTTCAAAAAGCGGAATATAAGGAATAAGTGAGGCATATTCAGTGCTTCCGTAAATACTCTGAGCAATAAGCTCTCCGAGAGCCTGACCGTCAATCTGAGGATTGCCGATAAAGAGCTGACCTAACATTTCAAGTCCGTTGAATGCTGAGTTTGCCATAACAACTGTCTGTACATCTTCATAACCATAGAGAGCAAGATATGTATTTGTCATACATCCGCCCATACTTTCTGCACAGATAGCAACCTTGTCGTGACCTGATTTTTCCTTTACTTCCTTAATAAACTGATTAAGGTCTGCTGCAATATCAAACGGATTTGCAGTCCAGTCATAAATGAAAAGATATGAATGGTTGTCACCTAATTCCTGATAAATTGCCTTACCAAGAGTATATTCTGAGCCAAAATCGTCACTTGAAAAATCAACATAAGTTTCAACAGGGTCACTTGTATAATTTTTAACTGTTACAACAGAATCACGATTAAGATTATTGTCGTATGCTACAGGGCCAAAAATAGACTTTACAGCCTTGCTAAGGCCATCAACAAGAACATCTGTGTTCTGTGTAAGAAGGAATTCTGTAAGCTGAGGAAGCACAGGTAAAATTCCTTTTACAATATTTCCCGCTGAGAAAACAGGATTTCCTTCGCCATCATAAAGAGTTTCACCAATACCTCTTACCTGCACAACAGGAGCATTTCCGCAAGAGCATTTATTTCCTGCTGCAAGTCCCGGTACAAAAAGTGTGAAAAGCATAACCAATGCCAACACAACACTAACAATTCTCCTTGTCCTTTTCATAAAACATCCTCCCGATATGGTTTATTTGACATCCATTTTATCACAACTTTTTATTTATTACAATAATAATTATATTAAAAAAACACTTTCTATGATTTTGTCCGAGCTTTCAGGTGAATATTGCCAGGTATCAATATGATTTCCGTTAAAATAGTACTTAATCGGTACAGCATTGTTCTTTTCAGGAAAGCTATCCACAATTGATAATTTAATTTTCATTTTTTCAGGATTAATGCTTTTGATATAAACACTTGCTGAATCCCCCTCGCAAACCTCATCAGAATATTCTGCAAGTCCTGCGAGATTTGGTGAAAGCTCAATAAAAACTCCGTATTTTTCGATTGAACGGACAACTCCCGCCACTGTCTGACCGGCCTTGAAATTTTCTGCATTCTCTTTCCATGTGCCGAGAAGCTCTTTATGCGAAAGAGTGACTCTTCCTGTTGCGTCAACACTTTTTACAACTGCTTTTATTATTGTATTAACCGCAAATCGCACATTGGGATGAGGAATACGGGAAACAGAAATACTGTCAATGGGCAAAAGAGCAGAAATTCCGCAGCCTATATCACAAAACGAACCGAAGGACTCGTTGTGAGTAATTTTAGCATCAATTATATCCCCCGGCAAAAGATTATTTATGTATTCTTCCCTGCATTCCTCCTGCACTCGTTTTCGACTTAAAATCGCTGTGCGATTTCCGGCCTCATCATCCATAAAATCAATAATTTTAAAGCAGACCGGTTTGTTTACTCTTGATATTATTGCGATATCACGCACACTTCCGTCAGAAATGCCGACAGCACATTCCTCACGAGGAATTATTCCCTGAATCACGCCTAAATCCACATAAAGATTATGCTCACGGTCGCAAAGAGTGACCTTACCCTCTAAAATCTTTTCCGATAAGAAGCATTCACGAAGATTTGTGATGCTTTCCATATACTTTTTGTTCTGTCGGCTTTCATAGACAATTCCCTCAGGATAATATTTTTTCATACATCTCACCTTTATTTTGAAATTGATAATAAAGAATATGAAAGAAACCCATAAAAGAGAATAAAAAAGTATTTTATTTTTTAACATATTATGGTATCATATATAATGGTGAAGATTATGGATATAAAACTTAACGATATTCTTGTAATGAAAAAAGAGCACCCTTGCGGTGGTAAGGATTTCCTTGTCCTTCGTGTGGGAATGGATTTTCGTGTGCGTTGTGTGAAATGTAACCGTGAGGTTATGGTACCGCGACAGAAAATCGAAAAGAACATAAAAAAAGTATTGAGAGATGGAGAAATAGTTAATGTTTGATAAGTTATTAGGAATTGAACAGAGATTTGAAAATGTGAATGAACAGCTTTGCGACCCTGCTACTGTCAGCGACCAGCAGTTATACACAAAGCTTATGAAGGAATTAAAGCAACTCACTCCTGTTGTTGAAAAATTCCGTGAATATAAGGGTTATAAGGACACCTTTGAAGAATCAAAAATGCTTCTTGACGAAGGCGGAATGGATAAAGACTTCAAGGAAATGGTGCAGGAAGAATTCGAAACTGCAAAGGAACAGCTTGATGTGACCTGGGAAGAATTAAAAATTCTCCTTTTACCTCGTGACCCTAATGATGACCGTAGCGTTATTATCGAAATCCGTGGCGGTGCAGGTGGTGAAGAGGCTGCACTTTTTGCAAATTCACTTTTCAGAATGTACACAATGTATGCTGAAGCTCGTGGTTGGAAAATGGAAATTCTTTCTGAAAATCCAACTGAACTTGGTGGTTACAAGGAAGTTATCTTCTCCGTTGATGGTGACGGTGCATATTCACGATTCAAGTTTGAAAGTGGTGTTCACAGAGTTCAGCGTGTTCCCGAAACAGAAAGTCAGGGACGAATTCAGACTTCAACTGTTACCGTTGCTGTTCTTCCTGAAGCAGAGGATGTTGACTTTGAATTAAACCCTGCTGATTTACAGATTGACGTTTTCCGTTCAAGTGGTGCAGGTGGACAGAAGGTTAACAAGACTTCGTCTGCTATCCGTATTACTCATATTCCAACAGGTATGGTTGTTGAGTGTCAGGACGAAAGAAGCCAGCACAAAAACAAAGATAAAGCATTAAAGGTTCTTCGTTCAAGACTTCTCGAAATTGAACAGGCAAAGCACGATGCTGAAATTGCAGGTCAGAGAAAGAGTCAGGTTGGTACTGGCGACAGAAGCGAAAGAATTCGAACATACAATTTCCCACAAGGTCGAGTAAGTGACCACAGAATCGGTCTTACTCTTTATAAAATCGAACAGATTATGAACGGTGACCTTGACGAAATCATTGATGCACTCATCACAGCAGATACAGCAGAAAAATTGAAAGCGAACGAATAATATTTATGGAAACAGTAGTAATTAACATTACAACTGAATATGAAAAAGCGTTGAACGAGGCTAAAAAGCTCATAAATGACGGTGAAGTTGTGGCTATTCCTACTGAAACCGTTTACGGACTTGCTGCCAATGCATTCGACGAAGATGCTGTTAAGAAAATCTTCGTTGCAAAAGGCAGACCAAGTGATAATCCACTCATTGTGCACATTGCAAAATTTGAGGATTTAGCACCACTCGTTAAGGAAATTCCCGAAAAAGTGAGGATTATGGCTGAAAAGTTCTGGCCTGCTGCTCTTACCATGATTATGAAAAAGAGTGACAAAATCTCAAATGTAGTTTCGGGAAATCTCGACACAGTTGCAGTCAGACTTCCAAGAAGTAAACACGCAAGGGATATAATTGAGAGTTGCGGTGTGCCTTTGGCTGCACCATCAGCAAATCTTTCAGGTAGTCCGAGTCCTACCAATGCCAAATACGTTTTTGACGATATGAATGGAAGAATTCCACTTATTATTGACGGTGGAAGCTCGGAAATCGGTGTTGAATCAACTGTAATTTCATTTGCAGAAGACCCACCAAGACTTCTTCGTCCCGGTGGTGTAACACTTGAAGAAATGACTGAACTTATCGGTGAAATCGTGGTTGATGATGCTGTGCTTAATCAGTTGGAAGAAGGTGCTGTGGCAGCATCTCCCGGTATGAAATACAAGCATTATGCACCGACTGCCGACATAACTCTTATTAAAAGTGATTTTGATTGCTTTAAAAACCTTTGCGAAAATGAAGAAAACATAACTGCATTGTGTTTTGATGGTGAGGAAAAGCTTCTCTCATGCCCTTGTGTTTCTTATGGCAAGGAAAACGACGGATTTAGCCAGAGTGCAAGACTTTTTGATGCTCTTCGCGAATTGGACGAAATGGGTGCAGGTAAAGTTTATGCCCGTTGTCCCGACACAAAAGGTATGGGTATGGCGGTGTATAATCGCTTAATCCGTTCAGCAGGATTCAAGATAAAAGTGTTATGAAATCAACGTTACCAAAAAGAAAAAGTTTGAGACTAAAAGAATATGATTATTCTCAAAATGGTCGTTACTTTATAACCATATGTGTTAAGGATAAACGACAATTATTAGGTCATTACAGGTTAAAAGAAAAATTTGTAGGGGCAGGTCTCCGTGCCTGCCCGAGAGATTTAATTGCCTTGACACCATTGGGTCGAGAGGTAGAAAAAGCAATAGACTACATTCATACACATTATGACGATTTTGATGTTGAAAATGCTGTTGTAATGCCTAATCATATACACCTTTTAATAACAATTGACAATATTGAAGCCCGATACACGGGCAGGCACGGAGACCTGCCCCTACAAGATGTAATAAGAAACTTTAAGTCCTATACAACGAAAAAATATTGGGAATTAACTGGTGTGAAAAGTGATGTTTTGTGGCAAAGTCGTTATTATGACCACATTATCCGAAATCAACAAGACTTTGAATACCATTGGAACTACATTGAATACAATGCGTTGAAGGAATATCCTTTAAAGGAAGAAAAAATATGAAAATTATTGGTCTTACGGGACTTACAGGTGCAGGTAAAAGCACCGTTGCCCAGAAGCTTATGGCTTATGGTTGTTATCACATTGATGCCGACAAAGTGGCAAAAAATGTTATAAATAACAGTGAAGATGTCAAAAATAAATTAAAAGAGCGTTTTGGTGATGATGTTGTGAATCCTGACGGCACAACTAACAGACCGTTACTCGCTTCTCGTGCTTTTGCTGACGAAGAAAGCACAAATGCTCTTAACGAAATTACTCATCCTGCAGTTACCGAAGAAATTCAATCTATTATCAAGGATATGGAAGAAATCGGTTATCGTGGAGTAATCATCGATGCAATTGCTCTTTTTGAGAGTGGTGAAGATAAGCTTTGCGATTTCACCGTTGCAGTTGTTGCACCAAAAGAAATTCGTCTCGAAAGAATTATGGCTCGTGACAATATAACGGAAGAAAAAGCGCTTGAACGAATAAACGCACAGAAAGATGAAAGTTTTTTCACCAAACGAGCTGATTTTGTATTATGGAATTACCCTCCATACGATATAAATGTAGAAATCAAACCAATCACATTACAATTAGGAATATAACCGAAAGGAGAAAATATTATGGATATGAATGAAATGAAAAAAGAACTTTTCTATGAGCCAAAACACGCTATGGAAAAGGTTGATAATGTTGTAGTTAAGGCTGCTGACGATTTTTGTGAGGGTTACAAAGCTTATCTTGATTTCGCAAAAATTGAACGTGAATCAGTTGAATTTTTTGTTGCAGAAGCAGAAAAAAGAGGTTATACAGAATTTGATAACACAAAGAAATACAATGCAGGTGACAAGGTATATTTCAACAACAGAAACAAGGCAATCATCCTTTGTGTATTCGGTAAAAAGGATATTTCAGAGGGTGTAAAAATCTCTGCTGCACATATTGACTCACCTCGTCTTGACCTTAAACCAAACCCACTTTATGAGGATTCAAACCTTGCATATTTCAAGACACATTATTACGGTGGTATCAAAAAATATCAGTGGACTGCAATTCCACTTGCCCTTCACGGTGTTGTTGTTAAGGCAGACGGTGAAACAGTTAAAGTCAATGTTGGTGAAGACGAAAATGACCCACAATTCTGTGTTACTGACCTTCTTCCACACCTTGCTCAGAATCAGATGAAGCAGACAATGAGCGAAGGCATTCAGGGTGAACAGCTCAACATCCTTATCGGTTCTCGTCCATTCTCAAAGGATGAAGGTAGTGACAAGGTTAAGCTTAACATCATCAAAATTCTCAATGAAAAATACGGAATTACAGAAGGTGATTTCTTAAGTGCAGAGCTTGAACTTGTTCCCGCATTCAAGGCTCGTGATATTGGTTTTGACAGAAGCCTTATCGGTGCCTACGGTCACGACGACAAGGTTTGTGCTTACCCTGCTGCACAGGCAATTTTCAATGTGGAAAATCCTGAATTCACTTGCCTTACAGTTCTTACTGACAAGGAAGAAATCGGCTCTGACGGTAACACAGGTCTTAACTCATCATATATGAAATATTTCATTTCCGACCTTGCTCGTATGGGCGGAGTTGAGCCTTGGAGAGTGCTTTCAAAATCAGAATGTCTTTCTGCTGACGTTAACGCTGCATTTGACCCATCATTCCCTGAAGTAAGCGAAAGAAAGAACTGTTCATTCGTTAACAATGGTGTTGTTATTACAAAATACACAGGTGCTCGTGGTAAGAGTGGTACTTCTGACGCTTCTGCTGAATATATGGGCAAAATCCGCAGAATGCTCAATGCAAATGATGTTGTATGGCAGATTGGTGAACTCGGTAAAGTTGATGCAGGTGGTGGCGGTACTGTTGCTATGTACGTTGCTAACCTTGACATTGACACAATCGACCTTGGTGTACCTGTTCTTTCAATGCACGCACCGATGGAGGTTGTTTCAAAGCTTGACGTATATATGGCATATCGTGCATTCAAGGTATTCTTTGAACAGAAATAAATATTATCACACCATATGACGGAGTCTTTAACAGGCTCCGTCATTTTTGTTTTAGCAGATAAATCGGAAGTTTATCGGGGAATTAATATGGAACAACATATCTTGTAGGGGACGATGCCCACATCGTCCCGTTCTAAAGTGTGCTATTGACCGACTGCGGGACGATGTGGGGTGCGGGTGTCCGGTGGACACCTCTGCGAAGCAGAAGCACCGACCGAACCGGCAGGTGAGACTCATCGTCCC
>JAZSHP010000007.1:0-12731 GCA_045533355.1 Candidatus Fimenecus sp. | reverse complement strand
GAGCAAATAAAAAAGCCCCTTTAGGGGCAAGTTGGTGAAATGGTTGCGGTTGGCAGACCTTTCGACGAGCCTATAGGCTCGGCCAGCATATTGCCCTAAGGGGGCAGTGCAAGCCACCGGCACGGCCGGTGGTTATGACTTTTATAAAATTTTGGACTGGCAAATTTTGCAAACTGTTTCATATACATTTTATCGGGGTGATAATTTGTTTTGGTTTTTTAATTCAGCATTATATCAGGTGATTTTTCTACTTTCGTACATTTCAACATCAAATTCATTTCCTAAGCCTCTTTCAAAAAAAGAAGAAGAGATTGCATTAGAGAAGTTTAAAAATGGTGACATAAATGCAAGAAACCTTCTTGTAGAAAAAAACCTACGACTTGTAGCATATATTGCTAAAAAATACACAGCACAAAATACCGACTCTGACGATTTAATATCTATTGGAGTGATTGGATTAATAAAAGCGATAAATACATTTAATCCTGATAAAGGTATTCGACATGCTACAGAAGCTACGAGGTGTATTGAAAATGAAATTCTTATGGTTATAAGAAGTCAAAAAAAATTGGCAAACGAAGTTTATTTAGAAGAACCTATCGGTGTAGATAAAGAAGGCAATATAATAAGTTTTTTAGATATTGTTGCAGTAGAAGACGAAAACATAATTGATTCTGTTGAGATTAACGAAAGAATAAAAATTATGCTAACTGCAATTGAAACCGCTTTAGATGAGCGAGAACGGTTTGTGCTGATTAACAGATATGGACTTAAAAATACACAGGAAAAAACCCAACAAGAAATTGCAGATATACTTAAAATATCAAGATCATATGTTTCAAGAATAGAAAAAAGGGCAATCAAAAAACTATCCTCATTTTTTAATGAATAATGGTTATATTGTTGTGAATAATAAAGATATAGCAAGGTGAGTTAATTGATTATATCTTTAATAAGAACACTAATTTTATATTTTGCAATTATTGCTGTTTTCAGATGTATGGGTAAAAGGCAAATGGGTGAAATGCAACCCAGTGAATTGATACTTGCAATTATGATTTCCGATATTGCAACTATACCTATGGAATCAACGGATAAACCTTTAATTAATGGTATAATTCCAATTTTAACATTGATGTTTGCAGAAATAACACTATCTTTTTTATCTCAAAAAAGTGAAAAATTACGTAAAGTTCTTACCGGTTCTGCAAGCGTAGTAATTGCAAAAGGCAAAATAGATATAAATGAACTAAAAAGATTACGCATTACTATTGATGATTTATCAGAATCCTTGAGAATGAATGGATATTCAAATCTAAATGAAGTCGAATATGCGATTATGGAAACCAACGGAGAAATAAGTATAATACCAAAGTCTGATTTCAGACCAATTTGCTGCAATGATTTAGGTATAAAAATTAAAGATTCATCTTTTTTTAAAAATGTTATTAAAGACGGTAAAGTTGAAGAAAACAATTTAAAAGAAATAAGCAGAGATTATAAATGGTTGAAAAAAATATTACAAAAAGAAAAAACAGAAATCAAGAATGTTTTTTTGCTTTCTACAGATGGTGAAGAATATTTCTTACAAAATAAGGAGAACCAGTGAAAAGTTTTATTTTTTCGTGTGTGTTTTTATTAATACTATTGGCAGCAATTAATATATACTATATGAATTTATCTGATAATTCAGAGATAATAACGAATTTAGCGAATAAAATTGAAAAATATATTTTAAATGATGAATCAGAAAAATGTAAAGATGCTATATATAAATTAGAAAAAAGTTTCAATGATATGCAAAATAAAATGATGTTGTTCGAAGATCATGGAGAATTAATAAAAATAACTCAAACCCTTGAACTTTTAAAAGTGTATAGTGTAAACTTTAACAAAGAGGAAATGTTGGCACAATTGAGTATTTTTAAGATTTTGATCAACAACTCTATTGAAAATATAACACCTAACTTAAAAAATATTTTATAATCAACCGTATAAGCGGTTGATTTTTTTGTTCTATTGTTGTACAAGCCGCATATATTATAGTGTGTATAAAAAGGAGAGTGTACATGCATAATTATTTCCCGTCAGAAATAAGAAATATCATTAAATATGCAATAGAAACTATTTCAGATATTGAAGAAATAAGACTCCGTTGCGAGAGAAATATTATTTTTATAACAACTCATATGCGTTGTTATATAAATAAAAATGGTAATCCTACTTTCTCACAAAATGATGGAGTTAAAATAACACAAAATCATCTTAAAGAAATGGTTGAATTGATGTCACGGAATTCTATGTACATAATAAAAAACGAAGTAAAAAATGGATTCATAACACTGAAAAATGGTTGTAGAGTTGGTATTTGTGGTAAATGTGTTATGACAAATGACCAAGTTGATTTTATTAATAATATTTCGAGTTTAAACATCAGAATTGCAAGGGAAGTTAAGAATTGTGCACTTGATATATATAATCAAATTAGAAGTTCGCTAAAAAGTATTTTGATTGTATCACCTCCTGGATATGGCAAGACAACGCTTCTTAGAGATTTGATACGATTGACATCTGACAGTGGTAGGAATATTTCCATTGTTGATGAAAGGTGCGAATTATCACCTATGAATGAATCAAAACCAATTTTTGATATCGGTATAAACAGTGACATTTTGTCAGGAGTTCCTAAATATATAGGAATGGATATGGTGTTAAGGAGTATGAATCCCGATATTATTGTTACAGATGAAATTGCAACTTTGGAGGATATTAACGCTATATATAAAGCTATAAATTCAGGTGTAAAAATTTTTGCAACATTTCACGGCAATTCAAAAAGTGATTTTTTTAAAAAATTCCCGGGTGTTACAGAAAATATTTTTGATAAATTTATATACATAAAAAAGAATAAATCAAACATAAGAGAGTTAATTTACGAGTGAGGGATAAGTATGAAAATTATTGGTGCTGTTATGGTTATTTTGTCATGTGGGTTGTTGGGAATAAAATTTTATAAAAAATGCTTAGAAGAAAATATCTATATACAGGGGCTGATAGATGGATTTGAGTATATAAAAAATGACATGTCTTTTGCACCCGATGTATTATCAGTTATATGTCAAAAGGCATCTATATTTTCAGGAAAAGCAGAATTATTTTTTGTAAATATTGGTATTGAAATGGCAAATGACGGAATAGCAATTTCAGATGCATTTAATAAATGCGAAAAATATATAAAGCAGTACTCTGGTAAAAAAACTTATACAATAGTAAAAGAAACATTTTTGCAACTTGGAACTAATAATGCCGAAAACCAAATAAAGATGTTAGATTCAACAATTTCAAAGTTGAAGACACTTCAAAAACAACAAAAAAATTTTTGCGATAACGAAGGGCAAATTTGTAAAAAATTAGGCTTCATAGCCGGAGTATCTGTTGTTTTGGCACTATTCTGATAATTTAAGGTGAAAATATGAATGTTGATTTAATTTTTAAAATTGCTGCGGTCGGTATTTTAGTTGCGGTTTTGAATCAGTTGCTTGCAAAATCAGGACGTGATGAGCAAGCAATGCTTGTTACTTTAGCCGGATTAATTGTAGCCTTGCTTGCAATGATAAACGAAATAAGTAACTTATTTGATGTAGTTAAAAGTACTTTTGGTTTTTAATATGGATATTACAAAAATTATTGGTTTTGCTCTTATGTCTGTTGTAATTATTAAATTACTGAAAGAACATACACCAGAGTTTTCAACTATAGTCTCTGTATTATTTAGTGTTGGTTTTTTTGTATATATTTCCTCTGGCGTTCTTGAAATTTTTGACTATGTACATAGCATATGTGATATTGCAGGCATTAATATAGCGTATATTGAAATTATATTTAAAGTAATCGGAGTAGCATATATAAGTGAGTTTGCTTCCGCAATATGCAAGGATGCAGGCGAAAGTTCAATATCACTTAAAGTAGATATAGCAGGGAAATTAACGATATTAATGTTTTCAATGCCTATATTTAAAGAATTGATAGGCGTATTTTCACAAATTTTAATGTAGGAGAATACAAATGAAAAAAATATTGTTGAACTTTCTTATCATATGCTTTGCTTTTTCATTTAATTGTTATGCTCAATCAGATATGATAATTGAACAATATGAAAGTATGGATATAGACGATTTGTTTGAAGAGGCAGAAAGTGCATTTCCGGGTTTTAATGGTGAAAAAATTATAAGCTCACTTTCTTCAGGCAATGGATTTGAAGGCAAAAAAATAACGCAAATTTTACTAGAATTTGTTTTTGAAAGCTTTATAAATCTTTCAAAAACTTTTTTCTTGATATTAGTTATTGGTTTTTTTATAAGTTTACTACATACTGTTGCAGAAACTTTTGGTGGAGGAAGTTCTAAAATAGCTATATTAGTCGGATATACCGTTTTTTCAGGCGTATTAATTTCTGTCTTTGTAAAATTAATTCAACCTGCAAAAGATATGATTTGTTCATTAATTACAATGATTAAGGTAATGATACCTACATTGTTGTCATTAATGACATTTTCAGGTGGCGTTAATACATCTATCCTTATGTCATCTGTTGTTGTATCTATGATTAATGTAATTTCTGTTATTTTAGGTGAATATATATTTAACGTAACAATGTCAATAACTGCTCTTTCTGTAGCCGATAATATGTCTGATTCAATCAACATTTCATCCGGTATTCGATTTTTAAGACAGTTTGTCAAGTGGGTTATTTTGTTTTGTATGGCAATATACAGTGGTATTTATGGTGTGTATGGATTAGCAGGAACTGCTTTAGATAGCAGAGTTGGCAAAGCTGCAAAATTTGCAGTTGGAAGCAGTGTTCCAATTGTGGGTGGTGTTGTTTCTGATTCGATTGAAATGATTTTGGGTACAGTTGGTGCCTTAAAAAACTTAACCGGTGTGGCGGGAATAATAGGTATTTGTGCAATCGGTGCATATCCAATAATTAAAACAGCTTTAGTAGTTTGGATGATGCGACTTTGTGCTGCTGTTTTAGAGCCAATTTCAGACAAGAAAATTGTTAAACTTGTTTCTGATGTTGCTGACAACGCTTCAATAGTTTTTGCAGTCATGATGTCAATTTGCTTATTATTCATCGGATGTGTTGGTGTTGTATTATTAAGTGGTAATTTTTATGGTATGAGGTGAAATGTGTATAAAATAGTATTGTTAATCGGAAGCACAATAATAACAATAAATTTCCTTTATGCACTTTTACCAAGTGGTAATTATGAAAAATACAGTAAATATATACTTGGATTAATAATTATTTTGGTGCTGTTAAGCGGAGTTTCAAACATCGAACTATCAAACGAAATATTGTCTTATGAAGATTCAATCCCAACGTTTAACAAAAACAAAATACAATCAACAATTAACGAGCAAACAGAAAAGATCCTTGAAGAAAAAATTTCTTTATATTTGAAAAGTAATAATATTACTTTTCAAGATGTCAAGGTTGATTTTCAAGATAATGTCATTAAAAAAATATTAATAATTTCGGATAATGATAAAAATGAAATATATGACCTTTTAATGTTGTATTGCGGAACTGAAAAAAATATAATAACTATTAAGTAGGGGTACTATGATTACAGAAAAAATTAAAGGATTATTTGATAAAAAAACGTTGCTGATTTTGTTTGTTATAGGTGTTGTAATAATGCTTATACCCAAAGGCACCAATTCAAAAAACGAAAATTATACCACAATTGATCTAAATGAAAATATTGACGAGAAAAAACTTGAAAATGTAATAAAAGAAATTGATGGTGTGGAAAAAGTAAAAATATTTATTACCTATCAAGACAATGGAACCCTTGATTACGCTTATGATATATCCGGTAGCAACACTCAAAGAAGTGTAGAAATTAAGATGAGTGACAAAAAACCAGTTGTTGCTAAATCTGTCGCACCTAAGGTTGCGGGAATACTTGCCGTTGTTAAAACAAAGCACATAAATGAAATTGATTTGTGTAATATAATTAAATCTGCTACAGGTGTTCCTTTGCATAGGATATCTGTTGTTTGCGTTTAGGAGGCTAATATGAAATATATTTTTAACAAAAAATTTGTTACAGTTGTTATGCTTTTGGTGTTAATAATTGCGGCATTTGCAAATAGATTATATACAAATGATGCAGAAAAGACAGCAAAAATATTAGGTGAAGCAGCATATGTAAACAATGATGTAAAAATACAAGAAGTTGACGAAATAAAGAAGACGATTACCGCAAGAGAAAAAGCCAGAGATGAAACAAAGGAAATGTTACAAGAAATAATTAATAATCATAATACAACCGAAGAGGGGAGGCAGCAAGCTGAACATGAATTGATTACATTAGCAAAAAATATAAAAAATGAAATTGATTGCGAAACAATATTAAAACAAAAAGGGTTTAAAAACGTTGTTGTAACTATTTCTTCCGATACAGCAAGTGTCCTGGTTGATGTAAAGGATTTAATGAACACAGAAATTGCGCAAATCACAGAAACCGTTTCTACTGTGAGTGGTTTAAATGTCGATAAAATAAAAATTTTATCGAGTGATTGATATTCCGTGAAATTTATGCTATAATATTAGTATGTTTAAGATATTAAAGCATGGGAGGAACTAAATATGATAGAAAAAAACAACGATTTCGGTGAAGTAAAAATTTCTGACGAAGTTATTTCCGTTGTATCTTCAATAGCAGTAAGCGATATAGAAGGTGTTATTGGAATTTATGATTCAGGAAAACCTGGGTTGTTTGGAATTAAAACAACCTCAAAAGGTGTTTATGCTGAAATCAAAGATAACATCATTACAGTTGATTTAGATATTATTGTTAAATATGGCGTGAAAATGCAAGATGTTGCATGGGAGATCCAGAGCAAAGTTAAAAATGCAGTTGAAACAATGACTGGATTATATGTACAAAAAATTAATGTTAACATTAAAGGTATACAAACACCTGAAACAGCAGAATAACTCACTACGGAGTACAATGACAGCGTTTTTCTATGCTGATGATAGAGCTTATCATATAACTGATATGCTCTGTTTTTCAGTTGCTATTAAAAATTAATGGCATAATTGCCATTAGTTCACATCAGGAGGAATTATTTAATGTACAATGTAAAATCGATGAAGGCTGAAGAGTTTATATCACATGACGAAATTATTGAGACACTTCAATATGCCGAAGATAACAAAAATAACATGGATTTAATAAAATCTATTTTAGAAAAAGCAGAAGAGTGTAAGGGACTTTGTCACAAAGAAGCATCAGTTTTACTTGCTTGTGATGATGAAGAAATTGTCAAAAAAATTTACATTTTAGCTAACAAGATTAAAAAGAGTTTATACGGAAACAGAATTGTTATGTTTGCACCGCTATATCTTTCTAACTACTGTGTTAACGGATGTGTGTATTGCCCATATCACGCAAAAAACAAAGATATACCAAGAAAAAAACTCTCGCAAGAAGAAGTGAAAAGAGAAGTTATTGCACTTCAGAATATGGGGCATAAACGACTTGCAATTGAAGCTGGAGAGGATCCTGTTAACAACCCAATTGAGTATATTCTTGATTGTATTAAAACCATCTATAGTGTTAAGCATAAAAACGGTGCAATCAGACGTGTAAATGTAAATATTGCTGCAACAACCGTTGAGAATTATAGAAAACTAAAAGAAGCAGAAATCGGAACATATATATTGTTTCAGGAGACTTATCATAAAGAAAGTTACGAAAAACTACACCCAACAGGGCCAAAACATAATTATGCATATCATACTGAAGCTATGGACAGAGCCATGGAAGGCGGTATTGATGATGTAGGTCTTGGCGTTCTGTTCGGTCTTGAAATGTACAAATACGAATTTGCTGGTCTTTTGATGCACGCAGAACATTTAGAAGCAGTTCATGGTGTTGGACCTCATACAATCAGTGTTCCGAGAATTAAACGTGCAAGCGATATTGATCCAAGTGTATTTGATAATGGAATCAGTGATGACATTTTTGCAAAGATTATTGCCTGTATCAGAATAGCGGTCCCATATACAGGTATGATTATTTCAACCCGCGAAAGCAAAAAATGCAGAGAAAAAGTATTACCTCTTGGTGTATCACAGATAAGTGGAGCATCAAGAACAAGTGTAGGCGGATACTGCGAAGAAGAACCCGAAGAAGATGGTTCAGAACAGTTTGATGTAAGTGATAAACGTACATTGGATGAAGTCGTAAGATGGTTGATGGAACTTGGTTATATCCCAAGTTTTTGTACCGCCTGCTACAGGGAAGGAAGGACAGGTGATAGATTTATGCAACTTTGTAAAGCAGGACAGATCCAGAACTGTTGTCACCCTAACGCTCTGATTACATTAAAAGAATTTATTGAGGATTATGCTTCTGACAAAACAAAAGAAATCGGAAATGCACTTATTAAAAATGAACTTGAAAACGTACCAAATGAAAAAGTCAGAAACATTGCAAAAAGCAACATTTCTGACATTGAAAACGGTATGAGAGATTTTAGATTTTAAGTAAATATTTTTTTACAAAAAATCCAAGTAGAATAAGAACTACCAAAGTGGTGTTGAAAATCAACGCTGCAATTGCGTAGTTCTTTTTGTTTACGTTAGTATTTGGGTTAAAACACCAGATTAACCACACAATATAGTTAACCGGCGATATTATTGATAATAAAAACATTAGCAAATAATCGCTGACTTTAAGCATTCTTATCTTTTTTGTTTGGGGTAGGGTTGAAAAGGCTCTGGCCTTTGCAGAAAGTGGAGATCCACAAACTTTGCAATATATTTCATTTTCCTTTATTTCTTTCCCGCAAGTTGGACAATTCATAATTATACTCCTTTTATAATATCTAATCCATATTTGTTATTTTCTACTTCTATAATTCCATATGAAAAATGGCTGTCTCTGGGACATGAAATACTCCCGGGATTCATAATTGTAATACCATTTTCTTTTAAAATCTTACTTATATGTGTGTCCACACAGAACTATCGAACAGAATTCTTCTTTGGCGATATTAAACAAAGTTTCTTGTTTATACATATGTCCGTGACAACAAAAGATTTTTATTCCTTCACACTCAACAACGGTTTCAATTGGTGTGGAAAAATCAAAATCATTGTTTCCGCGAACTTTAATAAATTCTACATCAGGATATAAATAACTTAAATCTTCAGCATCTGAAACATGATCACCCAGGTGTATTGCAATATCAACACCAATCAAATTATCCAACACGCGTATGCAGTTATTTATATTTCTGTGTGTATCCGAAAACACAACTATTCTTTTCAATAAAATCACCATTATTAGTTTAGTATAATAACAAAGTTTTGTCAATATGATGTAACACGTTTTGTTTTTTTACATAAAATAAACTAAGAACAATAGTTCTAATAATTACCGGGAGGAAATATTATGTATAATAAAAAATGTGAAAAAAATAATGATACAAGTATCTTATTTTTCATCCTTGTATTTTTAATTCTGTTCGGTTGTTAAACATATTAATTTGATGGGTGCCATAAAATTAAATATGGCACCCACAGAAAGGAAGGCATATCCAATGTTTAATAATTCTTTCGACCAGTCTGTAATGCAAAAACTTTCCGCTTTACTTAATTCGCCAAAAGGCAATGAATTAAAACAAAACTTAAATAGCATTAACAAAGATGATTTATACAATACGTTTTTGAAACTGAACGTTTCACAAGAAGATATAAATGCAGCAGCGAAAAAAATCAACAGTCTTTCTAATGAAGAAATTATAAGTATTATTTCAAGAATAAGGGGAGAGTAGTATTGGCAAATAACATTGGTGATCTTTTTAGTAACTTACTTTCAAATCCTGAAGCTCTGAAAAATGTAAAAGATGCTTTAGGGGGAATTGATGATATTTCAGATAGTAAAACAAATAATGCAGATTCCACTGAAGCAGAACAGAAAAATGCTGACTCTGATTTTTTAAATAATGTTGTAAATATGGCACAAAACAGCGATTTAATAAAAAAAATAAGTAGTGCATACAGCACATATTCCGACAATTCTGCTCATGGAGTAAAACTTTTAGATGCGTTAGCCCCTTATTTAAACCAAAAACGTGCTGGCAATCTTGAAAAAGTGAAAGTAGCGGTTAAACTATCAAATGCCTTAACTGAGCTTAACAAAAAATAATGGGGGTAGTATGCAAAGAAGATATTATAGACAGTATGAAAATTTTGACAATATAGTTCCAAAATCAGATGACTTTCCGATAATTAGTAATATAACTAACAAAACACAAACAGAACTACAAAACACAAGTAACGCAAACACATTTGGTATAGACGACATAATTCTTCTTGCTATTTTAGTTTTATTGTTGTCAGAAGAAGAAAAAGACATTACATCAATACTTGGCATCGCATTTTTGTTTCTTGCTGAGTACATACTTTAACACCGCACTTATGTGCGGTTTTTATGTTTTACCGGATACTTGTTTATATCTTTTGTACATAAACACAAAAGATAATTTTAAAAATTTGTTGTACAATCCCAATTCTTGACATATTTAAAATTGTATAGTACAATATATAGTGTTGATATATAGATAATTTAATTATGTGAAGATATATTATTTCGAAAGGTGATGAATCTTACGTGAAAAAAGCGGAGTACGGTAATGAAAGTATAACTGCTCTTAAAGGTGCTGACAGAGTCCGTTTAAGACCCGGCGTTATGTTTGGTTCTGATGGTATTGAAGGTTGCCAACATTCTGTTTTTGAAATTCTTTCAAACTCTATCGATGAGGCGCGTGAAGGATATGGTAATATAATAACCTTAGAACGCTTTGAAGATAATTCAATTAAAGTTGTTGATAAAGGAAGAGGTATTCCGGTTGATTATAATGAAAAGGAAGATAGATACAACTGGGAACTTGTTTTCTGCGAACTTTATGCCGGCGGCAAGTATAAAAATGATTCAGATGAAAATTATGAATTTTCACTAGGTTTAAATGGTCTAGGTGCATGTGCTACACAGTATTCATCGGAATTTATGGATGTTATTGTAAATCGCGACGGATTTAAATATTCCCTCCATTTTGAAAAAGGTGAGAATATTGGTGGATTAGTTAAGGAGATTTCTGATAGTAAATTTACCGGCACACAAATTATATGGAAACCTGACAATGATGTATTTACAGACATTAACATCCCTTCGGAGTATTTTATCAGTGTAATGAAAAAACAGGCCGTGGTAAATAAGGGGTTGAAGTTTAAATTTATTGATCATAAGGAAAACACAAACTACGAATTTGTTTATCCTAATGGGATAGTCGATTATATAAAAGAAATAGAGAATGAAAAAAGTTTTTCTGAAGTAAAATTTTTTGAGACCGAAAAACGTGGCAGAGACAGGGAAGACAAGCCTGAGTATAAGGTTAAATTATCATGTGCGTTTGCGTTTAACAATGAAGTAAATCTTATCGAATACTATCACAATTCAAGTTTCTTAGAGCACGGCGGCTCACCTGATAAAGCTGTAAAAAACGCATTTGTATATTCAATTGATAAACTAATCAAAAATTCAAATAAATATAAAAACAATGAAGCAAAAATCAGTTTTGTTGATGTAGAAGATAGTTTAATCTTTGTTTCAAACAGTTTTTCAACAATAACAAGTTATGAAAACCAAACAAAAAAGGCTATTAGCAATAAATTTATTCAGGATACAATGACTGAATTTTTAAAGGAACAGCTTGATATTTTCTTCATCGAAAATAAAACTGTTGCGGACAAAGTTGCTGATCAAATTTTACTTAATAAGCGTTCAAGAGAAAACGCCGAGAAGGCCAAAATTTCTTACAAGAAAAAATTAAGTGGTAATACTGATGTAACGAACAGAGTTCAGAAGTTTATTGATTGCAGAACCAAAGATGTTTCAAAAAGAGAAGTATATATTGTTGAAGGTGACTCTGCTATGGGTTCTTGCAAACAGGGGCGCGATGCAGAATTTCAAGCAATTATTCCAGTAAGAGGAAAAATCTTGAATTGTTTAAAAGCAGATTATTCCAAAATATTCTCAAGTGAAATCATAACTGATTTGCTCAAAGTATTAGGTTGTGGTGTTGAAATAAAGACCAAACATTCACAAGAAATGTTTGATTTGGATGCTCTAAGATGGAATAAAATAATAATATGTACCGATGCCGATGTTGATGGGTTCCAGATCAGAACACTGATTCTTACGATGCTTTATGCACTTGTACCTACTTTAATAAAGGCAGGAAAAGTGTATATTGCAGAATCACCTCTTTTTGAAATCACTTGTAAAGGGGAAACATATTTTGCCTATAATGAAGCCGAAAAAGTTGAAATTTTAAAAAAACTTGAAGGTCAAAAATGCTCCATCCAGCGTTCAAAAGGTTTAGGTGAAAACGAACCTGAGATGATGTGGCGTACTACTATGAACCCTGAAACGAGACGTTTAATTAAGGTTATGCCTCAAGATGAAGAAACTACACGAACAATGTTTGATATTCTCTTAGGGGATAATTTACAAGGGAGAAAAGACTATATTGCTGAATTTGGAAGCAAGTATTTAGAGCTTGCGGACATTTCATAATTCGGAGGAAAATATGAATTTTACTGAGCAAAAAATTGCAGAAACACTTGAAACAAACTATATGCC
>JAZSHP010000018.1:0-3204 GCA_045533355.1 Candidatus Fimenecus sp. | reverse complement strand
CTCATATAAAGTCCGTCCAAATCTTCTTTTTCAAATTCAGCATAAAATGATTCCCTTGCTTCGTCAACCCTTGCTTTACGCTTTGCATAATAGATAGTATTGTCGCAAACTTCATACGATACAAATTTAATCTCATCAAATGCCTTTTTACTTTTCAAAACAACCTGCTCTCCAAGTTTGCCGGGTCGCATAGCATAAGATAACTGATTAAGTGAAATTTCGTTATTAACAAAGGCTCTTGCAAATGAGAAATAAGAATCATCAGCACGGTATCCAATAATCGCATCATATCCTTCTGTATCGGGCATGAAATGCTCGATAAGCCATTCGCGACCACGTTTCATAACCGGAGTAGATAAACGAACTTTTCTGTTCTTCATCAAAATCGCAAGCCAATGTAAAATGGTATATTCATCAGTTGAAAGATTTAAAACCTTAAGGTTAGACAAATCAATCTCATATTTATTTACAAAGCCGTCAACATCTTCGGTACACGCCCACTCTTTTGCAAGTTCAATATGCTCAGTACAGTAAAAACCTCTGCCGTAATCATTATAAGTTTTACCTTTGCCGAACTGTGGCTTTTCAATGATTTCAGGCGAACCGTGATATATAGTAAGCTTACTCATTTCATCATCTCCGTACTTCCATAGAGTTATACATTTTACATTATACTCCCACAGAAGTATTTTGTCAATGGTTTTGGAAAAATAATTACTTTTACTACGAAAATTTTTATCATAATTTCTAATTCTAAATTGGGGTATTAGGGGCTCAGCCCCTAACAAGGGATAATTTGGCGTCAAATTTCCGTGCTTGCTAAAACAAATTATCATTGGCTTTTGGTCTATACAAATGCCGTGCTTGCTATTGCAAGTTACGCATTTGTTATTTTTTTTGGGGGACCAAATGCCGTGCTTGCTAATGCAAAAAACTATTGTTTTTATTCCTTCTTTAAAATGAAAAGAACACCCATCACAAGACAGGTGTTCTCTCCGCTAATATTAACTTTCGCGCGATAGTAAATAGGCTATTATCAACTGACGGAATATTCCGATAGCAAGTATCCTTTGCAAATTCTCTGTCGTAGTCAAAGCTTGCATCGACCGACTGGTATATCTTTTCGTAGGCTCGTTTCTTCGCTTCTTCATAATCCATTCTTCCGTGTTTATATTCTTCAAGTACATCCGATATCAGGTGCCGTACTTTATCCTCATTCTGCGTATAAAAATCAGGGCGTAAGTACATATCCCGATATTGGAAGATTGCATTACTTGCAATCTCACTTAATTGTGAAAAACTATATCCGTTTGATTGACCGCTGACTACGAGCTTAAAAAATCTTCGTCTTGCTTCGGCTCGTGCATCGGAAAATCCGAGACCGTTTTGAACCTTATCAAGAATATCCGATATAAGTGTTTCTGTGTATTCCATACATTCAAAGGTTGCATTTGACGGAAGCGACTCTGGTCGAATTTCTGCTGCAAAAACATTGCATTGAATCATTAAGAATATTAAACATAGAACAATAAGTTTTTTCATAGACACCTCCTACAAATCTTTAAATATACTATCGTCACAGATAAGGCTATCGCATATCATTTGCACTCCAAGACGAAAACCGATTTTGAAGTTTTCAATACTTGTTATAGCGATTACTTCATCACTCGCATTGATCAGGTCGTTCAGAAGATGAAGAGGTTTACCTTTGAGCATTTTATTCAGCTCATTTTCGTTATTGCAGAATTTTCTCATTGCTTTTGCGTAGTCGGTATGTCCGTCGTAGCGTTTCTCATTGGGATTGATATTGCCGTAGTAGAGTTCTTCGATAAAGTTCATTTCGACACCTCCTCAGCATATACAAATTCACGGAGAATTTGTTCTCTCACACAATTTCCGATATTATTCATAAGCCCGGTCCATTTGTAACGGTCTTTCTTTTTGAGTTCTTCGGTTATGCCTTGTGCTTGAGCCATAGCTTTTACTCTCTCAATGTATTCCTTGTGGCAGATTTCATCCACATCGGCAAGATGGTCTAAAAGAGTACCTTTTATCATCATTGCGGAATACATAGAAGGATGATAGTTTTTCAAGAAAATCTTTCTCATTCTACCATAAGCTCCGATTGTCTTTTTAGGTGATTCAGGGACAGTTAAGTTAGGGATTAAAATGTTTCCTTCATTTCTGTAAGTAATGTTCATATGTTTCGACTCCTTTCGCTATTATTTTATCGCGGCTGTCATTTGCTTTCAAAAAATTATCAGCGTTCATTTTCTTTTTCCCGATTTTTGTGCCACTTTTGAATCAACTTCATAACAGTATCTTCAATTTGCTCTTTGGTATAATTTTTCGGGAAGTATCTGCGAAGCTTGTCCTCGTAGATTACAAGTTTTACTTTTTTCTCTTTGTCAGAGGCGAGGATACTTTCTATCATTCTCTCGTTAAGCTCACCTTCTTCAGCTGCTTTACGGAGCTTTACTGCTTGTGCGATTGACGGCGTAGATTCACTCTCAATAACTTTGTTAATTTCTGCCTGATGCTTCGTGCCAAGATATGAAAGCTCGACACCTGCACTCATTGCCATTTCATTTTTATCAACTAAATCAAGAAGCGGATCAATGAGGTTCGTGAGCCTTATGTAGCGTTGAATTTGTCTTGCACTATCTGTCGAATTTTCTGATAATAATTGATCGGAACGAACACCTAATAAATCTGTGCCAATTTGGCACGAATTTTCTTTTGATGGTCTGCCTGCTTTTCTTTTCATCGCTTCGAGCTTCAATTTATAAGCAAAAGCTTTTTCGCTCGGCAGTATGTTTTCTCTTTGCAGATTACTGTCCACAAGTAAAATCGCAGCAGTATCGTCATCAAGATTTTTAACCACAACCGGAACTTCTTCAATCCTTAAAAGTTCACAAGCTTTAACTCGTCTGTGCCCTGAAAGAATCTCATAACCACCTTCGGGGTGTGGTCTTGCTATAATTGGTGACAATACTCCGTTTTGAGCTATACTTTCACAAAGCTCGTCCATACTGCTATCAAGCAAAACCTTAAATGGGTGCTCTGCATATGGTTTTAGTTCCTTAATGTCCATAGGGATAATGTCTTCGGTCTTTCTGCCTTTATCGTCTTTGAATAAATCTTCATAGCTTTTTAATCCAATGTTATTTACACTCATTATATCGCACCTCTTTTCATATCTTC
>JAZSHP010000096.1:0-59377 GCA_045533355.1 Candidatus Fimenecus sp. | reverse complement strand
ACTGCGGGACGATGTGGGGTGCGGGTGTCCGGTGGACACCTCTGCGAAGCAGAAGCACCGACCGAACCGGCAGATGAGACTCATCGTCCCCTACGATTCATATCCATTTTAATAATTAAGCTCCCCGACAAATTATAATTTGAATATTATATAAAACAATATTTACTTATGCCTTGTGACCACCAATCTGACTGTTTCTATCCTTTGCTGTTGCCCCTTCTTCAAGATTCATACCTTTAAGAATTGCATTTTTTCCGTATTTCTTTTTAATATCAAGCACTGCTTGTTGCATTCGCTTTTCTTTTTCGAGAATTTCTTCTTCCTTTTGACGCTTTTGCTCAAGCGCTTCATAATCCGTAAACAAATCAAGCTGTTCAGGTGTTTTTTTCTCTGTTTCATTTTCTCTTATGAGCTTACAAGCAGAAATAGTTATTCTTCGTACCAGCAAGCTTTTATTTACAATTTTATCATAAAGTTCCATTGTTGCATCCACAATAAGTTTTGCCGACGAGGTCTTCCTGGTAAGATTGGTTGTCCCGTGAGCGTGTTTTGGTATCTGTCTGCCATAATGGTCGGTGACAACTTCTCCTTTATATTCATTTCTGATTTCAGCATTTGTAAGATTTTCTATATCATATCCGATTGTCAACACAATCTGGTCTGTTACAAGACCTTTTTCCACCAGGTCAAGAACCAGAAGCTCTGCCATTTCTCTTGTTACAAGCTTTGCCTTATCGAAATGGTATGGTGTATGAAGCACCTGACCTGAATTTATACTGTTTGTTGATGGTTTGTATGCCTTTACATCTGCTATAGTACAAGGCTCCCAACCCCAGGCGTGGTCAATAAGCAATTCTGCATTGATACCAAAAAGTTTATACAAGAAATCCTCATCTATTAAGGAATATCGAGCCACATCACCCATTGTATAAATACCATATTTTTCTAACTTGTTAGCATAGCCTTTGCCAACACGCCAAAAATCAGTAAGTGGTCGGTGTGACCACAGTTTTTCACGGTAACTCATTTCGTTAAGTTCAGCAATACGTACTCCATCTTTATCGGCAGGAATATGCTTTGCCTCAATATCCATGGCAATCTTAGCAAGATACATATTTGTGCCTATTCCTGCAGTTGCAGTAATACCGGTGGTATCAAGAACATCCTTAATAAGCATTCTGGCAAAATCGTGAGCTGTCATTTTATGAGTGGGAAGATAATGTGTTATGTCAATAAAAACCTCATCTATTGAGTAAACATGAATATCTTCAGGAGCAATATATTTAAGATAAACATCATATATCCGTGTACTGTATTCCACATAAAGAGCCATTCTTGGCGGTGCAACAATATAATCAAGCTCCAGATTAGGATTAGTGTTGAGTTCTTCTGAATTATACGAGCTATCTGTTAAAACTTTTTTTGGTGCATTTTTACGTCTCAGATTATTTATCTCTGTCACCTTTTGCACTACCTCAAACAGTCTTGCTCGTCCTGAAACTCCATAGGCTTTCAGTGATGGGGTCACAGCAAGACAAATCGTCTTTTCCGTTCGACCTTTATCTGCCACAACAAGATTTGTTGTAAGTGGGTTAAGACCCCTTTCAATACATTCGACTGAAGCGTAGAAAGACTTTAAGTCTATGCACAAATACTTGCGTTCTGCCAACTGCCCCAGTCCTTTCTCCAAAATATAACTATATAATATAATAATACCACATTATTTTCAATTATTTTTACTTATTTTGTCTTTACAAAACAGAAAAAAAGGCATATAATTGATTTAACTTATTAAAGTGAGAAAGGATGGGTTCGATTATGGAAAAAGGACTCAAAAAGCAATACGGCCTGTTAATGGCTATCTGCATGGTTGTAGGTACTGTTGTAGGCTCAGGTGTTTTCTTTAAGGCTCAGGCAATTCTTCAAAAAACAAATGGTGATATGCCGATGGGTATCATTGCATGGATTATCGGTGGCGCAGTTATGATTTGCTGTATCCTCGCATTCTGTGTTATGGCTCAGCAGTATGAAAAAGTTAACGGACTTGTTGACTATGCAGAAGCAACAATTGGTAGCAAATATGCTTACTTTATGGGCTGGTTTGCTACAACAATTTACACTCCTGCAATGACATCAGTTCTTGCATGGCTTACAGCAAGATACTTCCTTACATTCTTAGTTTCTGTTAACCCTGATTTACAGCTTGCAGGTGACCCTGTAACAGGTACTGAAACATTCTTGCTTGCAGGATTTATTCTTATCTGCGTTTTCGCAATCAATACTCTTTCTTCAAAACTTGCAGGTAAGCTCCAGATTAGTGCAACATTTATTAAGCTTATTCCACTTCTTTTGATGGCTGTTGTTGGTACAATCTATGGTCTTTCACACAATATTGCTGGTGAACCAACAACAATTCTTGCATCTAACTTTGCTACTGGCTCAGGCAACTACTCAGTTCTTTTCGGCGCTGTTGTTGCTACTGCTTTTGCTTATGAAGGTTGGATTCTTGCTACATCAATCAACTCAGAAATCAAGGATTCTAAAAAGAATCTTCCTATTGCTCTTGTATTAGGTGGTATTATCATCATCGCAATTTACCTTTTCTATTACATTGGTATTGCAGGTGGTGCTCCTGTACAGACACTTATTGATGAAGGTACTGCACCTGCTTTCACAGCAGTTTTCGGTAATGTTCTTGGTAACATTCTTAACCTCTTCGTTGCAGTTTCTTGTCTTGGTACTCTCAACGGTCTTCTTATTGGTAATATCCGTGGTATGTACTCAATTTCAGTTCGTGGTTACGGACCAAAAGTTGACCTTATGAAACAGATTGACCCTGCATCAGGTATGCCTTCTAACTCTTGTATTATCGGCCTTGTAATCGTTGCAGGTTGGCTTGTTTACTTCTATGGTGCAAACCTTACTGCAGCACCTTGGTTCGGATTGTTTAGCTTTGACTCATCAGAACTTCCAATCATCACAATTTATGCTCTTTACATCCCAATGTTCATTCAGTTCATGAGAAAAGAAAAGAGCCTCCCTGCTGTTAAGAGATTTGTTCTTCCTACACTCGGAATTATCGGTTCTGCATTCATGGTATTTGCTGCTATTTACTCACATGGTTATCTTCCATATCTTGCAGCAAAAGAAAAGGGCGAATTCTCATGTCCTGTTCTCTTCTACCTTATTGTATTTGCAGTAATCATGGTAATTGGTATGTTTGTAATGAACCCAAAGAAAAAGGCAAAATAAGATACACATAAAATAAACATTCAGCCTGTGAGGAAAAACCTTACAGGCTGTTTTTCTTGAATTTTTCTGTATATTAATATATAATATATTCAGTTTTTAACGGAGGTATCCGAAATGAATGTTTATAAAAGTGTTTCTGAATTAATCGGAAGAACTCCTTTGCTTGAACTGTGCAACCTTGAAAAAGAACTTGACCTTAAAGCAAAGGTATTTGCAAAACTTGAATATTTTAATCCTGCAGGTAGTGTCAAGGACAGAGTTGCACTCCAAATGATTGAAGATGCAGAGGAAAAAGGTATTCTCAAAAAAGGCTCTGTAATAATTGAGCCAACAAGCGGCAATACGGGCATTGGCCTTGCATCTGTTGCTGCATCAAAGGGCTATCGTCTTATTATCACAATGCCTGAAACTATGTCTGTTGAACGCAGAAAGCTTATTGGTGCATACGGTGCTGAATTAGTGCTCACTGACGGAAGCAAGGGTATGAATGGTGCTATCGAAAAGGCAGAAGAATTATCAAAAGAATTTCCTGACAGTATTGTTGCAGGTCAGTTTATAAACCCTGCAAACCCACAGGCACATTTTAGTACAACAGGTCCTGAAATATGGGACGATACTGATGGTAATGTTGATATTTTCGTCGCGGGTGTTGGTACAGGTGGCACAATCACAGGCACAGGTGAATATCTTAAATCAAAAAAAGAAAACATTAAAATCGTAGGTATTGAGCCTTGTGACTCCCCTGTTCTTTCAGGCGGAAAAGCGGGTCCACACCCGTTACAGGGTATCGGTGCAGGGTTTGTTCCTGAAATTCTTAACACAGATATTCTTGACGAAATCGTAACCGTTTCAGGTGAGCAAGCTTTTGAATCATCAAGACTTCTTGCGACAAAAGAAGGTGTGCTTGTGGGAATTTCATCAGGTGCTGCACTCCACACAGCCATTGAACTTGCAAAAAAAGAAGAAAACAAAGATAAAAACATCGTTGTTCTCCTCCCTGATTTAGGTGACAGATATTTGTCAACAGATTTATTTTAAATATGACTAAAAAATTAAAGGTCATTCCGAAGAATGACCTTTTTGTTTTATAACTTTTTATCTTTATCGAGTGATGCTTTTACTGCATCCATAACTGCTGTGTCAAATCCTTCACTCTGGAGCTTTGCAACCCCTTCAATCGTTGTTCCGCCCGGTGAACAAACACTGTTTATAAGTGCCCAAGGATTGTTTTCCTTATCCTCAAGAATCATCTTTGCACTACCGAGTACTGCTTGTGCACAGATTTTCAATGCCTCATCCTTTTTCATTCCGTTTTTAACAGCTTCACGAGCCATTGAGTCAATGAACATAAAGGAATAAGCAGGTGAACATCCTGCAATTACACCAAACAAAGGAAACTGACTTTCGGGAAGCTCCATTACTTCACCGAAAGACTTACAAAGTCCCTTTACAAATTCAAGTGCTGTGTCATCTGTGTAGTTATTTTTGCAAACCGCACTCATTGAAGCACCGACTTTTGCATTAATATTCGGCATAACACGGACAACAGGTGTTTTCTTATTAAGAAAACTGCCGATATATTCAAGAGTTTTTCCTGCACCGATTGAAACAACTGTTGCGTTATTAAGCTTATCCTTAATCTGTGGTAAAACTACGGGAAAAACCTGTGGTTTAACTGCAAGAACAACAAACTCACAATTTTCTGCAAGTTCTTCAACAGTTGAGCTTGTATTTACACCATATTCCTTATTAAGAAAATTTGCTTTCTGTGTATCCACATCAAAGACGCAGATTTCTTCACCCTTAAGAAACTCTGATGTAGCAGCACCACCGATTATGGCAGTTGCCATATTACCGCAACCGATAAAACCAAGCTTATACATAATTATTCAACGTCTGATGTACAGTGACAGCACTTTGTAGCATCAATTGCAATTTCACTCTTACAGAATGGGCAAACCTTTGTTGTTGGTTCTGCAGGAGCTTCTTCTTTTGCTGTCTTTGCTCTGATTTTGTTAATACCCTTAACGAGACAGAAAATAACGAATGCAACAATAATGAAGTCAAGGATAACTGCGATAAAATTACCATATGTAAGAATTGCAGCACCTGCTTCTGTTGCTTCTTCGATAGATGCATAGTCGCCACCATCAAGTGCAATAAACTTTGTTGCAAAGTCCGCACCCTTTAATGCAAGACCGATAAGAGGCATAATAATGTCATTTACGAGTGAGTTGATGATTTTCTGGAATGCGCCACCGATAATAACGCCGACTGCAAGGTCAATTACGTTACCACGCATAGCAAATTCTTTGAATTCCTTTAAAAATCCTTTCATTTTAAATCCTTCTTTCTTTAAAATTATGTAAATAATTATAGCATTTTTTTTATAGATTTCAATACTATTTTACCCCTGTCATATCAAAATCAGGTATAAAATCAGTCTTCGCAGAGGACTTTTCTTGCATAAAACCATTTTCAAGTCCCAAATCGAGAAAATAATCTACGATTTTATTGTATTCAGCAGTTGTAAGTCGTCTGTTGAGTTCATTAAAATCTTTAATATCACCATATGGCGTATATTGATTCATAATACTTATGTATGTGTCAGCAGGTAAAAATTTTTTTACCCATAAAAGTATGTTTTTACTCTCATCTACATTTGCAGGTAAAACAAGGTGACGGATAATAAGTCCCTTTCGAATGATACCGTCTTTAAACTCGTTTTTCGGCTGTTGACGATGCATTTCCAGAATGGCTTTACTTGATTTTTCAAAATAATCAGGACATTTTGCATACTTTTGTGACTTTTCACTGCTGAAATATTTAAGGTCAGGAAGATAAACATCAACAAGTCCCTCTAATTTTCCAAGTGTTTCTACGCTGTCGTACCCTGAACTGTTATACACAACGGAAACTGATGGCTTATATTTATTAAGTGCCTCAATCAAAATGTGAGAAAAATGAGTAGGATTCACAAAATCAATTGTATGAACACCCTTATCTTCAAGCTCTTTGATAATTTCAATAAGTCTTTCAGTTGTAATGACTTCACCCTTATTCTCGTGACTTATGGGATAATTCTGACAAAAGCAACATTTAAGAGAGCAACCTGAAAAGAAAATCGCACCCGTACCCTTTTCACCACTTATACAAGGTTCCTCCCAGTTATGAATATCAGCACGGGCTAAAACAGGATTCTGTGGCATTTTACAAAAACCGTTACCTGTATTTTCATTTCTTTCAGCATTACATTTTCTCGGACAAAGATTACAGAGCATATTTTCACCAACTTTCAGTTTCTAATTGTAACACATACCCACTTGATAATCAAATAAATTTAGAGTATAATGTTTTTATTGATTTTGCGAGGTGATACTATGCTTCTTACAATGGATATAGGAAATACCAATATCAACATCGGACTTTTTCAGAATGATGGGTTGACAGTCAGCGCAAGACTTGCTACTGAAAGACAAAAAACTGATGACCAGTATGCTATGGATTTCACTAATATTTTTGTAATGCATAAAATTCAGTACAACGACATTTCAGGTGTTGTAATTTCTTCCGTTGTTCCTGAAATTACAGAATCAGTTACAAGTGCAATTAAAAAGCTTACAGGAAAAGATTCTTTAATATTATCTCCCGGAGTTAAAACAGGACTTAACATCTTAATTGACAATCCTGCACAATTAGGTGCCGATTTAGCCGCAGGTGCTGTTGGTGCAGTTGCAAATTACCCATTGCCTGCATTCATTATCGACCTTGGCACAGCAACAAAGGTTTGTGCAGTTGACAAGAATAAAGGCTTCAGAGGATGTATGATTGCTCCCGGTGTGCAAATCTCACTCAAAGCACTTACTGATACAAGTTCACTTCTTCCTACAATCAGCCTTGAGCCACCTAAAAAAGCTTGTGGTACAAATACTGTTGAAAGTATGCAGAGTGGTGTTGTATTGGGTACTGCCGCTATGATTGACGGCATTCTTGACAGATTCTGCGAGGAGCTTGGTGAGCCGGCTACAATAGTTGCAACAGGAGGTCTTTCATATTTCATTTCCCCTGTTTGTAAACGAGAAATCGTATATGACCGTCACCTCATTTTAAAGGGACTTAAAGCAATTTACGAAAAGAACAATTAAATAATTATTTTATTCATCAATTATTTGCGTTGCATCCATCGTGAGCAACAGCAAGGAGGAATATAAATGTCAAACAAAAAATTAGACCGTAACAAAACGGTCAAGCTTACAACTGCAGGTATTCTTACCGCTGTTGTTATCGTATTTCAATTCATTGGTGCATCAATCAAATTCGGCACCTTCTCTGTTTCCCTTGTGCTAATTCCCATAGTAATTGGTGCAGCACTTTGCGGAAAGGGAGTCAGCACATGGTTAGGACTTGTGTTCAGTGTTGTTGTACTTCTTTCAGGAGACGCAGCTGCTTTTCTTGCCATTGACCCGTTCGGCACTGTTATTACAGTACTTCTTAAAGGTTCACTTGCCGGTTTGGTTGGCGGATTTGCCTTTGAACTGCTTAAAAAGGTCAACACCTATTTTGCAGTCATTATTTCAGCAATTCTTGTACCTTTGACAAACACGGGAATTTTCCTTATAGGTTGTCGTCTTTTTTTCTTTGACACAATTAAGGAATGGGCTAATGGAATGGGCTTTGAAAACGCATTCACCTATATGATTGTCGGACTTGTAGGTGTAAATTTCATATTTGAGCTTGTAATAAACATTATACTTTCACCATCAGTTGTTGGTGCAGTAAAAGTGCTTAGCAAAAAGAAACATTAAAAAAATTATGACCACTCGTTTTGAGTGGTCTTTTTGTTATATTATATTATTATTTTTAAGAAATTCTATTGATTGATTTACCCATTGTCCTGCTTCAAGCTTGTCCGCAAGGGCAAAACCGTGAATATGTCCACGATAAATATGTACTTCGTTTGTTATTCCCTTTTCTTTCATAACCTTTTCTGCAATAAGACAGTTTGTTTCAGGTGGCACTATGGGGTCATACTTCATTGAAAAAAGAAACATTGGCGGATAATTTTCATTTATGAGATTTTGAACACATAATTTTTCCGACAACTCTTTACTGTAACCCTTACCAAGCAAAATTTTGTCGTTAGTAATTCCAAAATCTTTACATTTAAGGTCAATCATAGGGTATCCACCAATAACTGCATCAGGTTTTCCGTTTATATGGCTTAAATTACCTGTCATTTCTCTTAATTCATCGTGAAGACCACTAACGCTTGTTACAAGATGACCACCTGCTGAAAAACCAACAGCAATAATCTGATTTTCAATTATGCACCATTCTTCCGCATTGTTGCGTACTGTCTGAATTGCACGAATGAAATCAAGCTGTGGACAAGGATAACGATTTGGTGATGTACGGTAGCATACAATAATTGCGTGAAAGCCAAGTTCATTAAATCTTTTTGCTATATCAACACCCTCGTGCCCCATACACACATGTAAATATGCTCCGCCCGGTGCAATCACCACAACAGGTGCTTTTTTATCTTCCAAGAGAAAGGGAACTATATACGGTTTTCTCTCACCATCATAAAGTGGTATGTCATTTTCCTCCCATAAAGGAATACTGCGTGGGTCGTTAACCGGAATGACATTGTCCTCGCCATTGAAAAAGCCAACTAAATCTTTTATAACATTACCCGGCATAATTTTTGCAAGGGTGCTGAATTTAAACGGTGACATAAGGCGTAAAATACGATTAATTTCAGGTACAGAAGAATAACTTTCCAACCAAAAATTGGCACTTTTATCTTTTCTTACATCACGAAGCTTTTGTTCCATTGTAATCATTTTAAAACACCTCAACACTTATCACAAGTCTGTCTTTTTTAGTAGTTCGCAAAACACCTTTATAAATAAATCTGCCAAATCCCCGAACAGAAACCTTATCGTTAACATTTATGTTTACAGATGGACTCGTCTTGATTGCGCCGTTCACAAAGACCTTTTCAGTATTGAAAAGAGGTAAAACCTGACTTCGCGACATTTTATAAATAGCAGAAACAATCACATCAAGTCTTTCCGATGAAACAATTATTTCACAATTTTCAGGTTGTGGCAATACATCTGTGGGAATTTTTTCTGTAATTTCACATTTTACGGTTGTATGCCTTACTTGTGTAAGATTTTCTATTATATAGTCAGCTATATTTTCAAGGCAAAATAGATAGCCACAATTCTCACTGATTATTATATCTCCCAGAACCTCACGACGAATTCCAAGCCCCATAAGTGAGCCTAAAAAATCGCGGTGAGAAAGCGTATCTGCAAATTTCTGATTAACGGGTTTTATGAGAATACACTTAATTGGATAATCGGTGTTATCAGTGAAATATTCCCTGTCACCAAAACAGACAACGCATCTTTCCGCATTTTCATATCCGCCCCATAAATTTGCGGGGACAGAAAAACGCATAGCAGAAAGTTCCGATATTTCAAAAAGTCCTAAAAAATCGGAATATACAGTATATCCTCGTTCATTTGAACGTTGTGCTAATTCTTCAAATCGCTTTTGTTTTTCTGTCATACTGTTCACCACTTATATTATAGCATAAAAAAAGGGACGATGTAAACCGTCCCTTTAACATTATACATTATAGTATTTTGCCATTTTCTTTTTCTTTAATATATTGGCAATTATGATTATCACAACTACTGCAATCACAGAGAAAAAGCCGATATAAAGTCCCTGAGCATCATTTTCACCCTTGACCTTCATCCATAATGAGTTCATATACTGCAAAGTATCTGTCGGCAAATTGTGGAATGCCTGTGTGTTTTCAAGGTTTTCAGGATAAATTGCCTCACTGTCTGCAAGTGAGTAATCAGGATTTTCTGTAACAGCCTTATTAGGTGTTGCATAATAAATATATTCTGCATTTGCAAGAGCAATTTCAGGCTCTAACATAAAATTAATAAAAGCTTCTGCACCTTTTTTATTTTGGGCTGCAGTCGGAATACACATTGCATCATAGAATGTGTTGACACCTTCTTTAGGGAATGCATATCCCAAATCAGGGTTATTCTCAACCATTAACTCATAGTCTCCTGCATAGTAAGTTGCAAAAGCATATTCGCCACTTTCCATTTTAATGAAAACTTCATCCATTACATATTCAGGCTTAACTGTTTTACGCTGTTCCATCAAAAGCTCTGCCGCCGCATCCCACTGGGACTTTTCAGTTGTATTGATGCTTTGTCCCAAAACAAACTGTGCAATTGCAAAGGAGTCACGAGGATTATTGAACATCAGAATCTTGCCCTTATACTGTTCGTCCCAAAGAACATTCCAGCTGTCAGGCTCTTCCTTTACAAAATTCTTGTTGTAAATGAGAATTGTTGTTCCTACATTGTAAATAACAGCATAATCACCGATGCCATCTGCGATAAGATGACCGTATTTTTCATCGTCAAAATACTTTGCAAAATTCGGAACATTGTTGTAATCCAAAGGCTGAAGCATATCCTCAGAAATAAGACGCTCAACCATATAATCAGACGGAATTATAATGTCATAGCTGACACCGCCACCGGAAAGCTTTGAATACATATTTTCGTTTGACTCGAATGTTGTGTAATTCACATCACAGCCTGTAAGACGCTCGAATTCAGTAACTACATCAACCTCTTCATCATCAATATATTCGCCCCAGTTGTACACATTAAGAACTGTTCCTTGCAAACCAAGGTTTTTGTAATACTCAATTGTTTCTTTTGGGAAGATTTCGTCATTTGCAGAAACAGGCATTATGAATACAGATAAAATCACTAAGACAGCAATTATTAAGGAGAAAAACTTTTTCATTAAGAATCCTCCTTCTGCTTTTGTCTTTGCTTTTTATCAGAGCGTGACTGTGCCACATTCATAAGGATAAGAAGCACAAGCATTGCAACAAATATAAGAGTAGAAAGAGCATACATATCAGGTTTTACTCTCTTTTTTGTCATTGAGAAGATATGAATAGGCAATGTCTGGAAATCAGGTCCGTTTGTAAAATAACTGATTATGAAATCATCAAGTGATAATGTGAATGCCATAATCGCACCTGAAATAATTCCCGGTAAAATCGCAGGAAAAACAACCTTGAAAAACGCCTGTAATGGCGGACATCCCAAATCCTGTGCTGCCTCATAAATTCTGTTGTCAGTTTGTTTAAGCTTTGGTAAAACTGAAAGAATAACATAAGGCAACTGGAATGTAACGTGGGCAATAAGAATTGTCCAGAAACCAAGCACATCGCGTTTGTTAAGCATTACACCTGCAAACACGAACAAAAGCATCATTGAGATACCTGTAACGATTTCAGGATTCATCATCGGAATATTTGTAACAGTCATAACAGATGACTTAATGTGCTTGTTCCGCATTGAGTTGATACCGACTGCTGCAAGAGTACCGAGCACTGTTGCAATAACCGCTGAAACCACAGCCAATACAACTGTGTTTTTAAGTGCATCCATAGTCACCTTATCATGGAAGAGCTTTTCATACCACTGAAGTGAAAATCCTTCAAAAATATATGTACTTTCTGTTCCGTTTAATGAGAACACCATCATAACAACCATTGGTGCATAAAGGAACAAAAATACAAGTGCTAAATAAAATTTAGATAAAGGAGATGTCTTTGTCATATAAGCACACCTCCGTCGTCATCACTGTCAGTAAAGTAATTTACCACACCAAGACAGATTAAAATCATAACCATAAGCACAAGTGAAAGTGCTGCTCCAAGGTTATAGTTATAGGCCGTCTGGAACTGTCCTTCAATAACGTCACCGATAAGTGTAATCTGCCCTCCGCCAAGTTTTTGTGTAATATAGAATGTACTTACACAAGGAACAAAAACCATAGTTACGCCACTTGCAATACCGGGTACTGAAAGCGGTAAAATAACCTTGCGAAGGCAATACAACTTATTGCATCCCAAATCCTGTGCCGCCTCAACAAGTGAATTATCCATTTTTGAAAGAGCTGTATATAATGGTAAAATCATATATGGCAGGAAATTGTATACCATACCAAGTATAACCGCACCACCTGTATTGAGCATTTTAAGTGGTTCGATACCAAACGTTCCTAAAAATCTGTTAATTACGCCTGATTCACCTAAAATTGTAATCCAGGAATATGTACGGATAAGAAAGCTCATCCACATAGGAAGCATTACAAGCATTGTTGCAATACGCTGAAAAGAAGCCTTAGTCTGTGCTAATGCATAGGCAAAAGGGTATGCAATAATAAGGCAAATCACAGTAGCAACTGCACCATAACTGATTGAAAGAATAAATGTTGTTGTATAATCTCCAATCTGGGCAATATTGTTAAATGTGAAATTACCATCAGCATCCGTAAATGCGTAATAACCAACCATTATGAGCGGTGCTACTATAAATAACACCGACCAGAGCATATAAGGTGCATTGGACACCTTTTGAAGGAATGAGGACTTTTTCATTATTCCTCACCCACCTGAACTTGTGAAAGTTCGTCAAATTCGTCACTGAATGAGCTATAGTCACCGTAAAGACCTGAATATTGTGATTTTTTCATAACATGCATTTCATCAGGGTCAATTGAAATACCAATCACATCGCCCACTTCACTCTTATCAGTTGTTTGAATCATCCATTTGAAGTTATCAATATCAACGATAATTTCGTAATGTACGCCTTTAAATGTAACTGAAGTAACAGTACCCTGAAGCATACCTTTTTCCGGCTCAACAACATCAATATCCTCAGGACGGATAACAACGTCAACAGGCTCATTATGTTTAAAGCCCTTGTCAACACATTGGAATTTAATCCCGTTAAATTCAACAGTAAAGTCCTCTTTCATAACACCGTCAAGAATGTTACTTTCACCGATAAAGTCAGCAACAAAGGCATTTTTAGGCTCGTTATAAATGTCAAGTGGTGTGCCAATCTGCTGAATAACGCCACCATTCATAACAACGACTGTATCAGACATAGAAAGTGCTTCTTCCTGGTCATGAGTAACATAAATAAATGTGATGCCAAGCTTCTGCTGAATATTTTTAAGCTCAATCTGCATATCCTTACGAAGCTTAAGGTCGAGTGCCCCCAAAGGTTCATCAAGTAACACAACTCGAGGATTCACAGCAAGTGCACGGGCAATAGCAACACGCTGCTGCTGACCACCTGAAAGTGAATCAATTTTACGAGAACCAAAACCCTTTAAATTTACAAGAGTAAGCATCTCACTTACCTTGTCTTTAATATCCTTTTCCTTCCATTTCTTCTGACGAAGACCAAATGCAATATTTTCATATACATTCAAATGTGGAAAAAGGGCATAACGCTGAAAAACGGTGTTCACCTGACGCTTATATGCAGGAACACCATTGATATTTTTTCCTTCGAAAATAACATCACCGCTATCCTGCTGTAAAAAACCCGCAATAATACGCAGGGTTGTTGTTTTACCACAGCCTGAAGGTCCGAGTAAAGTGATAAACTCACCATCGCGGATATAAAGGTTAATGTTATCAAGAATTTTATGGTCGTCAAAGCTGACGCTTATGTTTTTGAGGTCGATAATAATTGGTTTGTTTTTCAATTATGCAGCCCCTTTCCAACCGATAGATATAGTTGGAGCAGTCACTGAAGACTGCTCCTATTTGGTATGTGTTAAATATAATCTTAAATTAACAAAAAGTCAATAATTTTTACAAAATTCGATTAAAAATTTTACTGAAAATCTTTAACAATTCCACTTAATTTGTCAGGGTGTCTTGTTGTGATATTATCGGGAGCAAATGAAAGGATTTTGTACATATTTTTTTCGTCATCAACAGTCCAGATTGACACTAAAAGTCCTTTTTCACGGAAAATCCTTACAAGCTTTTCTGAGGCACCTGTGTACTTGAAGTTTATTCCTACAGCTCCTGCTTCTTTTACCTTGTCAACAACTGAAAGAATATACTTTTCGTTATTCTTTCTCCACCATTTCACCTTAAAATTAAGGTAGTATGGTACTTCCGGACTATCCTTTTTCACTGATTCCACAAAGCCTTCATGAACACCTGTATAGAAAATTCTTTTTTCGATACCGTATTTCTGAGCCAACGGATAAACCTTTCCGAGAGCATCGCAGGTTTTTATATCTACATTCACCTTGATATTATCAAACTGTGAAACATATTCAAACGCCTTGTCAAGAGTCACCTCTCCGCCCACAGGCTCATCGTGAGACAATACAGGCTCACCGTTGTCTGCAAATCGCAAATCAAATTCCACAACGGGTGCTCCGCTTTCTGCACCGGCTTTAATTGAATCCAAACTGTTCTGTACAGTTCCCATACAACCTGTATGTGCTGTAAATGTAAAATCTTTTGGTAATTTTGTGTATTTATTCATTTTCATCATCCCCTGCTTTCTGACTATATTTTAATATTATTTTTCGCATAAATCAAGTTGATTTTAATGCTTTTTTGTGATATAATTTTCATCGTAAAGGTTCGGTATGTCGAGGAATCAGGTGAAATTCCTGAACGAGTCCGTCGCCGTAAGCAAAAATGTTGTTTTCACTTACTGCCGCAAAGTAAGGTAAGCCATTGGATAAATGTCTGAGAAGGCGAAAACATCACAAATCTGCAAGTCGGAATACTCGGTATCGAAATTTTCTTTGTCACGGAAACTGATTTATGGAAAAGCCTTTATAAAAAACAAAATATCCTATAAGGAGAGAAACAGTATGAAAGAAATTATTAAAAACAATTTCCGCTCTGTTCTTTCATTGGTACTTGTTGCGGCCATGGTACTTATGTTTGCAGGTTGCGGACAAAATCAAGGTGAGGAAACACCTCAAACCTCACAAAATCAGCAGGAAGTTGCGGAAAAGGTCTTCACTTTTGAAGTGACAGAGCTTGACGGCACAAAAAAGGAATTTGAGGTTAAGTACACCACAGAAAAAAATGTTGGTGAAGCACTGGTAAACCAGAAGCTCATTTCGGGTGAAGTTGGTCAATATGGCCTTATGGTTGACACAGTTGACGGGCAGAAATACGAATACAACGCAGACGGTGCTTATTGGGCATTTTATGTAAACGGTGAATACGCTACCTCAGGTGTTGATACTACTCCGATTAAAGACGGTGAAGTATATTCATTTGTGGCAACAAAGGCATAATGAAAAATCAAAAACATCAACAGTTAGTTGACCTGGTTGTTTTTGCTCTGCTGGGTGTCATAATGTTCATTTCAAAGTACATAACAGATGCATTGCCCAACATTCATTTTATCGGAATGCTCACGATGACGTACACCATAACGTACAGAAAAAAAGCCCTTATTCCAATATATGTTTTCGTGCTTTTAATCGGACTTTTCAACGGCTTCGGGCTTTGGTGGATTCCGTATCTTTATATATGGACTATTCTTTGGGCTGTTACAATGATTCTTCCAAAGAAAATGAACACAAAAATTGCAGTTCCTGTCTATGCAGTTGTGTGCGCACTCCACGGATTATGCTACGGTGTACTATATGCCCCTGCTCAGGCACTTATGTTTGGTCTTGATTTTAAAGGAATGTTAGCGTGGATTGCCGCAGGACTATATTTTGAC
Source organism: Candidatus Fimenecus sp. (assembly GCA_045533355.1). Classification (GTDB taxonomy): domain Bacteria; phylum Bacillota; class Clostridia; order Oscillospirales; family Acutalibacteraceae; genus Fimenecus. The sequence goes on along the minus strand of JAZSHP010000096.1, from coordinate 43,484 downwards.
CTGCTCCACGGAATCGGCAACTTTGCCCTCGGATTTTTAATCATTCCACTATCCAACACCCTGAAAAAAGCCCACAAAACAGCAGAAAAGACAAATTGAATAAGTTATACAAAAAGCAGAGAAGATTTTTGCGTCTTCTCTGCTCACTTTTTTGCTATTAAATTTTATGCTTAATCTTATCCGTATGTATTGTAATGTTCGTTGATAAGATTTGTAGCCTTAAGCAATTTGTAGAGATAAATGATAGGACCTACACCAATAAGGATACCCAAAACATTCCAACCCCAGAATGTACCTGCACCAAAACTGTAATTGATATTACGACGAGCAAGTTCTTTTCCGATTCTTGCACTGAAGTTATGAATCCAAACGATTGAACCAATACCCAAAGTAAGTGGTGATACAATGAAGAACATAAGATAATAATTCATTGTCTTTTTGCCGTCATACTTACTTGCAACAAGGTTAAGCTCATCAGCTAATTTACCGTAAAGAACGATACCGTAAATTCCGAAAGTTATAATTGTGAGAAGAAATGCTTTGATAACCCCTCTGCTAGTTGGCAACTGACGTGCCGGTGCTTGTACTGCCTGATAATTTTCCATAATCCATACTCCAATCTTTTTTATTTGGTAATTTAATTCTATCAAACAGATTATTCTTTGTCAATTACATATTTCGATTGATTTCTTATGTATTTTACAAACAATTTGCTTGTAAAAAGTTCCCCTTGAATTACCAAGAGGAACTGTAATTCTTATATCAGATTATCTTTAATAATGTGCTACACCACAGTCACAAATTTGATTTGAACCGAAAAGCATCTGGAAGAAAAGAATTAAGTTGAAGAAGAATTTTGAAATACCTGACTTGTGGCAACCACAACCACATTCTACTGTATCATCCGCCACTTCTGCTTTAACAGTCACATTAAATGTAGCAGTTTTCAATACACCTTCCTCTGCATAACCTACGGTTATTGTCTTTGTTCCTTCACTTGATGAGTCAAAACCACTTACCATATATGAGGTTACTTTTGCAGATGTACCGTCTGAATAATGAGCTGTCACAACAAGACCTGTTTTATCAAAAGTGTCACCTATCTCATAAACTGTCTTATTTGGCATTGAGGTGATTGTGATATTAGATAAAGATTTTACAGAGTCACAAGTGACGGAAAAACCATAGTTACCTGTGGAGTGTTTCATTTCCGCCCCCATAGCAACTTTAATGTAGTATGTGGTATTTTTTTCTAATTGAATGTTAGTGTTCGTAGTATTTCTATAAAGATGAGTAATCTCTTTATCATATGTGTCGTATATATATAAATTTAATGAAGCTTTATATGATCCATTCGTACTAGACTCAGCAATATTATAATTATCCAACGCAATTGTATAATCCGCATCCTCTGAAAAAGTTGTAAACTTAAACCAGTCAACGTCAGATGTTCCATCAAGCGAATATTTATAAGTGTTGTTTATGTTGATTGAAGTAGCTTCTTCTTTAATATTAGAAACCGGGTCTAATTTGTAGTCTATAAAAACGTCATAGTTACCTGTAGAACCTGTCATACTTGACCCCATAGCAACCTTAATATAGTATGTGGTATTTTTTTCTAGTTTAATGTTAGTATTAGTTGTGCTTCTATAAAGATGAGCGATCTCTTTATTATATGTGTCATAGATATATAAATTTAATGAATATTTATATGATCCATTTGTAGTGGACTCAGCAATATTATAATTATCCAACGCAATTGTATAATACGCATCGTCAGAAAGTGTTGTAAACTTAAACCAGTCTTCTTCCCCTGCTACACTTAATTCGCTGACATATTCTGTTCCGAATTTTGGAATGGTTGTAGCAGATGCCTTTGTGTTACCTGCATCAAGTGGAGTAGCTACTGCAGAAGCATTAATTGAAAAAATGCTGAAAACAGAAGCAACTACCAAAATCATTGAAATAATTTTTGAAACCTTTTTCATAAATAAAAGTCCTTTCTTTTTAATTGCAAGATTATTTTAGCGGATTTTCCGCTAAATGTCAATAGTGTATTATCCGCTAAAAGTATAATATAAATATAGTTGTATTATCATATAAACAAAGATTAGTTTGACTTTTGGCGGTGAAAATATGCTATACAGACGAATAAGAGATTTGCGTGAGGATAAGGACCTCACTCAGCGTGAAATGGGTGAAATTCTTATGTGCAGTCAGCGTGTTTACAGTAATTATGAGCGTGGAGAATTGGATATACCTACCGAAATTCTTATTAAATTAGCAGATTTTCACGATGTGTCAGTTGATTATATTTTAAACAGAACAAATAAAAAGAATTGGAAATGAAAACGACGATGGAAGATAAACTCAACCACCGTCGTTTATTTTTTTATATGAGGTTCTTCGCAACATAAGAAATATAAATCAGAGTTTGTCGGGGAAGTTAATATAGAACAACATACCTTGTAGGGGACGATGCCTTCATCGTCCCGAAGCAAGTCAATAGCACACTTTGGAACGGGACGATGTGGGCATCGTCCCCTACGATTCATATCCATTTTAATAATTAAACTCACCTACAAATTATAATTTGAATTGCGATTTATTTAATTGGTTGCAGGCTTTTTTCCAATATTCCGTTGATTTGGGCGATTGCTGTGCCGTAGTTTGTGATTGGCACATTGTTTTCTTCACAGAATCGTCGTCTGTACTGCATTTCTCGTTCTGTCAGCATACATCCTCCACAATGAACCACAAGAGAAACATCTGTTAAATCTTCCGGAAAATCTTTTCCTGATGTGAATTTGAAGTTCAGTTTTTTTCCTGAATATTCCTTAAGCCATTTTGGTAATTTCTGTGTGCCGATATCTCCGCATTGACGGTGATGAGTGCAACCCTCGGAAATAAGAACAGTATCACCGTCATTGAGATTTTTCATTTTTTCTGCCCCTTTTATGGCACTCTCAAGACTTCCCTTATACCTTGCCATAAGAATTGAGAAAGACGTAAGAGGAATATCTCCTACAATTTTTGATACAAAGCCGAAAGCCTGTGAGTCGGTTATAATCATTTTGGGCTCTTCTTTGAGTGCTTCAAGAGTTGTTTTAAGCTCAGTTTCTCGGGTCACTACGGGAATTGCACCTGAATCAAGAATATCACGGATTGTCATTTGCTGTGGGAGAATAAGTCTGCCCTTTGGCGCAGCAGAGTCAATAGGAGTTACAAGAACAACTATATCACCCTTTTGGAGTAAATCACCCACGACTCTTTTATTTTCATTCTGCACTTTAACAGCATTCGCAATTCTGTTCTTAAGCTCATTGATATTAGTGCCGTTTTTAGCACTTACAAGGAGTGTGTTGTCGTCTAATTGTACATTTTCTGCAAATAAATCAGACTTATTATATACCACTACAAAAGGAATTTTCTTTTTGTCAAAAAGAGCTAACATTTCACGGTCAAAGGCTTGTAAACCCAAAGTTGCATCCACAACAAGCACAGCAATATCAATATAATTAAGCACCTGCTTTGTCTTTTTGACACGCATTAACCCTAATTCGCCTTCGTCATCAATACCAGGTGTATCAACGATTACAACGGGACCTAATGGTAAAAGTTCCATAGCCTTTTTAACAGGGTCTGTTGTTGTGCCTTTTACGTCAGAAACAAGTGAAAGCTCCTGACCTGTTACGGCATTTACAACGCTTGATTTACCTGCATTTCGCAGTCCGAAAAAACCTATATGAAGTCTTTCAGCTGATACAACATCATTCAAGCTCATAAAATCACCTTAAAATCTGAAATCTCGTCTGTTTGATGCCTTAATATCCTCAACATTTTGGATTGCGATTGCTCTTGCTTTTGGATTTGGCACTTTCTGGAGTTCTTTTTCGATAAGTTCGAATCCTATTTTCTTTGTTTCTTCACTTGCATAGTCCACAAGGAATTCAGTAAGTGTCATAAGAGCATTCGGATGGCAACAGTTCTGAATCTGTCCGTTTTTGCAAAGTGCCATAAATCTGTCACCTGTTCGTCCTTCTCTGTAACAAGCTGTACAGAATGATGGAATGTGGCCTTTTTCCATAAGCCAATGAACAACCTCGTCAAGAGTTCTCTGGTCAGAAACATCAAACTGTTCTGAATCGTGAGGACGTTCTTCTTCTGTATAACCACCAACAGATGTACGGGATGCACCGCTGATTTGTGAAATACCCATATTAAGTGCTCTGCCACGAACTTCTTCGGATTCTCTTGTTGAGATAATCATTCCTGTATATGGAACTGCGATACGAATACAAGCAATAATTTTTTCAAACATTTCATCTGAAATTGAGTTATCAAATGCAGTAGGGTCAATATCGTCTGCTTTTTTGATTCGTGGAACGCTGATTGTATGAGGTCCAACACCGTGAACAGCTTCAAGATGTTCAGCGTGCATCATAAGACCAACAAATTCGTATTTATAAAGTTCAAGACCGAAAAGCACTCCAAGACCAACGTCGTCAATGCCACCTTCCATAGCTCTGTCCATTGCCTCTGTGTGATAAGCGTAATTGTGCTTTGGTCCTGTTGGATGGAGTTTTTCATAACTTTCTTTATGATATGTTTCCTGAAAAAGAATGTATGTGCCGATTCCGGCATCCTTAAGTTTTCTGTAATTTTCAACTGTTGTTGCTGCAATATTTACGTTCACTCGACGAATAGCACCATTTTTATGCTTGATGCTGTAAATTGTATCAATACATTCAAGAATATATTCGATTGGGTTGTTTACAGGGTCTTCACCTGCTTCAATTGCAAGACGCTTATGTCCCATATCCTGAAGCGCAATAACTTCATTACGCACTTCTTCTTGTGTCAGTTTTTTACGGCAGATATTCTTGTTCTGATAATGATAAGGACAGTAAACACAACCGTTTACACAGTAGTTTGAAAGATACAAAGGTGCAAACATTACGATACGATTACCGTAAAATGCAAGCTTAATTTCCTCTGCAAGTTTAAAAAGTCTTTCATTCATTTCAGGAAGGTCACAAAGAAGCAATACTGCAGCCTCTCTGTGTGAAAGTCCTGCACAAACTGTGCCTTCTTCCGTTTTCTTTGGTCTTGCTTTTTCTAAAATTTCTTCGATTAACTCCTTGTTATGCTTGTTTTGCTCAGCATACTGGAGAGTTGCTAATATTTCTTCATCGCTGATAAATTCTTCAGCCTTTAATGATTTAGGATTGTAAGCCATTTTTATTTCTCCTTTATATCGCCTCTATCGGTCACTATTTCATAACCGATATTTTTCATACTGTTTTTAAGATTTTCAATTTCTTGTGCAGATTCGTTTCCGCTGATTAGCTTGTTGTTATAAAGCTCATATTTCTTTCGAACACTTTGTGGTGATAAATTTGGCATTATTACGTTTGCACCACAAAGAATACCCTTTTCACGACCACCCTGCTCTGCTGAACCCAATGCAGTTGTTGCAGGAAGCAGAATAGTTGGTTTTATAAGCCTGATAACTGATAGCAGGAAACATGTCAAATCAACATCACCTGATGGAAAATCTCTGAATTGTGTTGCCTTATGTGGAATGAATGGACCTATTCCACACATCTGGGGTGAAAATTCCTCGATGAATTTCAAATCCTTTGCAAGATTTTCTGCAGTCTGATAGGGTGAGCCTACCATAAAGCCACAACCTGTCTGGAAACCAATCTCTTTAAGATTTTTTAGACATTCCATTCGTGTTTTAAAACTCATTTTTTGTGGATGCAATTTGTTATAGTGTTCTTCATCTGCTGTTTCATGACGAAGAAGGTACCTGTCACCGCCTGCATCATAAAGTTTTTTGTAGCTTTCATAAGAGCGTTCTCCTAATGAAAGAGTTATTGCACAATCAGGATATTTTTTCTTGATTTCACCGATAATGTCGCAGAGTAATTCATCAGTAAAATGTAAATCTTCGCCACCCTGCATTACAAAGGTACGGAATCCCAATGAATAACCCTCATCACAACAAGAAAGAATTTCGTCCTTTGTAAGTCTGTATCTTTCGCATTCTTTGTTAGATGCTCTTATACCACAATAAAGACAGTCATTTTTACAGATGTTGCTGATTTCAATAAGTCCACGGATAAAAACTGTATTGCCATAAATTTTTTTTCGTTTTTTTACAGATTCTTTTTTCAAAAGCTCTGTGATTTCCTTATTGCGATTATCGATTAAATATTCATATTCAGTTGTTGAAAGTGAACCTGTGCTGATTAGCTTTTGCGCAATTTTTAATATATCTTTATTCATTTGTAATCACATTTGAGTATGCAGTTTTAACGCTGACACCGTCTATTTTACCGATTTTTCCCGACATGGCAGAAATCATATCCTGTGGCGCATCAACTGCGATACTGACTATATTAACATTTTTCTTTCTGTAAGGAATTCCCATTCTTCCAACAATATACTCACCGTAATCGTGAAGAATAGCATTGAGAAGCTCAACTGACTCTGTTTTTTCAACGATTATTCCCATAACAGCAATTCTTGTTTCCATAAAATCACCTCAAGTCAAGTTGTAAAAATAAAAAATGGTATAATACCTCCTGAAGATATTATACCGTTAAATTTAAGTGTAGTATTTTATTTATACATTACACCTTTCATCCGGATGCAAAAGCGTCTTCATGTCAGGTCATATATATTTTATCATATTTGTTTTTCTGTGTAAAGAATTTTATTTTTGTTTTATTGCAATATATTATAATTTTTGGTATTATTTTTATATCTTGAAAAAGTTGGTGTAAATATGCTTAAAGTTATAAGTTTAATATTAAGTTTAGTTACTGTTTTGTCAATGGCAGCAGAGGGAATTCCTTATGCCTTCCGTCCTACACTTGAGATTGATGCAAACTCATTTTTAGGTGAGGTTTCAAGCAGGGCATCGGGATATCTTTATGGTGTTGCTGAAAATGGAGTGCCTGACAGTGCAGTTGTTGAAAGTATTGATGTTTCAAGTATTTCACAAAAGGTTGTTGACGGACTTCAGCACCCTATCGGTGACGTTGACCATGTTGCACCTATGCTCCAGAACTGCGATTATATTACAGTTTATATGCAGGACTGTTTTGACACATGGTATTACTGTCATGATGAAATTATGAACATTCGTTCAACAGGTAATTACGACAGTATGGAATTTGTTCGCGAAAGATTCTTGCCACAGGTTGAAGAAGCTGTTAGAAAATTAGTACAGACTGACTATCAGGACAGACTTGTTTATTGTCTTTACAACGAAACTGACAATGCAGTATGGTTTGGCACTCCATCTCCTGACGGCACATGGCTTATGTATGATGATGAGGCAAAGCTTCGTTTTTATGAGGCTTGGAAAGAAACTTACCAACTTGTTCGTTCAATTGACCCTGACGCAGTAATCGGTGGTCCGGGATACTGTGACTTTGACCTTTATGAATTGGAACATTTCCTTGCATACTGTCAAGAAAATGACTGCATGCCCGATATTATGATTTATCACGAATTGGGCGACACATCTGCTCTTTACTGGCAGGACCACGTTGATGAATACAGAGAACTGGAAGATGATATGGGTATTGAAGATTTACCCATTATTGTAACTGAATATGGTACAATGTATGAATGTGGCGCTCCTGCTGATATGGTTAAATACATTTCTGCCATTGAACATTCAGGTGCGTATGCAAATGCTGCATACTGGAGACTTGCAAACAACCTTAATGATACAGTTGCCGACAACAACAGCCCTAACTCAAACTGGTGGCTTTTCCGTTGGTATACGGATATGGAAGATTATTTGCTTGATTCAAAAATCATTGATATCACTCACGCTGACTTTGCAAATGCCATCAAATATGAGTATGACCGATTCCACTACAAATACTTTAACGGTTTTGCTTCCATGAATGAGGCAAAAGATGAAATCACAGTTATCTGTGGTGGCTCTGACTACGATAGTTTTGTTAATTTCAAGCACTTGGGAAAAACAAACCTTGGTAAAAAGGTTAATGTTAAGGTTGAAATGGTATGCTTTGAGGGATTAAGTGGTATTGTAAACGAGCCGACTGTTGTAGCTGAATACACCGACAGAATCACAGGTGGCAGACTTCGTGTTAACCTTAAAAATCCTGACCCTACTGCAGTTTATCATATTACATTGACTCCTGCAGAAGACGGAAAAGAAGATTTCTTTAACAATAATCTTCCTGTAAGATATGAATTCGAACACGGCGTTCGTAAAGGTCTTACATACACTTATGACAGTGCTTATGCCACAACAGGTGAATTACAAGGTATGGTTGGCGGACTTGAAAACCCGGGTGACAGCGTTACTGTAAAATTCAATATCCCAACCGACGATTATTATGACTTATCAGTTATTTTCGGTAATTCAAATGATGGCAATAAACCTGCTGACCGAGTTGACACAAGAGTTATTATGACTCTTGACAATGAAACAGAAGACATTTATCTTCCTAATACAATCAAGAGTGAATATACTGACAAAATGACATTTGTCCGTTATCTTACAAAAGGTGAACATACACTCACTCTCGAACACAGTAATGGCACATTTGTTGTTGACAGCTTATTAGTCCGTGCTCACGAAGATATTGACGAAATAACACTTTTGCACGATTCTGACAGAACTAACGACACTACTCAATCATTTCTTGCAGTAGCACCTTTCGACGGCTTCTATAATATGACAACTGATATTGCTACTAACTTCAAAGTTGATGGTTCTTCTGCATACACAGATGGTAACTGTACTGTTTATCTTCGCAAAGGTCTTAACTACATTGATTTCGAAGCAACAAAGCCTGTTAAATGTACAGTTAAGGTTACTGACAAGACAAATTACAGCGTTACTATTTCCGCTGACCAGATGACACTTTCAGACGGAGCAACTCTTGTGAATGACCATATTGAAAGCATTTCTTGTGTAAATGGTAGTGCAAGCTTTAAAGTAAATGCTCCTGTGTCAGGAAATTATCGTCTTACACTTTCTTATTCCAACAATGACGAAGGCGGAGTTCACAGCTATAATGTTGACCTGATTGAGAGATATGTTACTGTTGATGTGAATGGCACAAAAGAAAATCTTTGGTGCAGAAACACATACAGTTGGGAAACTGTCAAAACTGTTACAATGAACATCCAGCTTAACAAAGGTGAAAACACCATTACTTTTACAAATGACGGTTCAGTTAAATTCAATAACAAAGATTCATATGCACCATATATTTTCTCTGTTAGTGTAAATAAATTATGTGATTGAGAGGAATAAAAAATGTTAGCAAAAGTTATCAGAGCATTAGTGGCGGTACTTATGGTTATCTCCCCTGCTATACCACAGAAATTGAGTCTTCCTGCTATTCCAAATGGTCAGGATTTAGAGCTTGATTCACGATTTGAACTTGTCTGGGAGGATGAATTTGATGGTGATTCACTCGACACATCAAAATGGTATTATCCTTGGTGGGAAACCGAAAGAAAAGGTGGTTTCTGGCACGAAGATATGGTATCTGTCAAAGACGGAAACCTTGTAATTACAACTGCTTATTTCGACGAACCACTTGAAAATTATTACTACGATAAATGGCACGACTCAATCAACTTTAAAGATTATCGTGAAGGCTGGTACACAGGTTGTATTGAAACCCGTGGCAAATATGAGTTTTGTTACGGATACTTTGAGTGCAGATGTATTCTTCCGAAATCATCAGGCATGTGGTCCGCTTTTTGGATGATGAATAGTGGAGTTTCAAATGTTGATGGTAGCGGTAAAGACGGTACAGAAGTTGATGTTTTTGAATCAATGTTCTATAAGGATGTTTGGTGGGGTGCCGGTGACGCTGTTGTAACAGGTATCCACTATGACGGATATGGTGAGGACCACAAGGGTGATACAATCGGTAAATGGTTTGCAAATAACCCTTACGAAGAATATAACACCTATGGTGTTGAATGGAATGAAAATGAGTATATTTTCTACATCAATGGTGTTGAAACCGGCAGACTTTCAACTGGTGGTGTAAGCCAGAATCCTGAATATCTGATTCTTTCTTGTGAGGTTGCAGGGGCAAATGGTATTGCAGATGCCGACCGCAATGGTGTTGGTAAAATGAGCATGGAGCCCGGTGATACAGCAGAATTCATAGTTGATTATGTAAGGGTTTATCAATACAAGTAACAAAAAGCAGGGACTAATCCCTGCTTTATTTTTGCTCTATAAGAACTGACGCATCTGAATAATCAAATCTTCTTCAAGATTTATAAGTCTTTTACAGATATCCTTTGATTTTTCATCTGCTGCTTTATATTCATTAAGATATTTATTTAAGGATTTCACGCCCATATTGCAACCATCTGTAATTAAATCTGCAATAGTGTGGTCGGACTCCTTCACCGCAATTTTCATATTGGTTTTCATCCATGACATACCCTTTGCCATTGGATTTGGCTCTTTACCGTCATCATGATACTGGTCAAGCAATTCTTGTAATTCCTTATCAAGTCTGCAATGCTCTTCTCTGTTATCAGTAAGGTCCTTGCGAAGTCTTTCAGATTTTACATATTTGAATACATCATCGATAGATGAAATACCCATCTTTACTCCCGCATCACACTCACGAAGTAATCTTATTGTATCCTGTTCAACCATAAATAAAAACTCCTTTACTTTTTTAATAGTATTTACCAAAAAAGCAAGGAGTATGAATTATTCTTTTTTATCTTCTTTAGGTTTTATTCCCGCAATTGCCGAAACAAGACCGTATACCTTTTCAGCTCCACGAATCCGCAAAATCCAAGCACATTCATCCAATGTTGCACCCGATGTTTTTACATCATCCACAAGCAGAATGGTTTTTCCCTTTACATCTGCATTTTCAGCAATATCATATATTCCGAAAACATTACCTGTACGCTCTTTATACGGCGTATTATGTTGCACTTTTGTGTCAAAGTGCTTTATCATAACATTTTCTACAGGAATATTGAGCCTTTGAGAAAGATTGAGTGCCAATAATTCACTCTGATTATATGGTCTTTTTATCCGCTGAGCAAGGGAAAACGGAACATAACATATAAAATCAAAATTAATATTGTCATATTCTGTTGCAACAACCTCTGCCATATCACGAGCCAGAACATCTGCAACAAATTCTCTTCCGTTAAACTTCAGATTATGAATAGCAGTTTTAATTCCATTTTCATAATAAAATGGTGCAACAATTGCTTCGTAGCCTTTTTTGTGTTTTTTACAGGAACAACGAAGCTTCTCTGCTCCACAATATTTACATCTTTCGTCACCTATAACAGGCAGATTCTCTTTACAATCATTGCAAAGAGAGTCATTCTTACCTATTAATTTATTACAGTATAAACAATGGTTGGTAAACAAAAGCCATGGAAGTGTATTTTTGAAAAAATTATCAAACCCGGCAAAAGGCATAATCAGATAACTCCGTTGTCCGAGCCAATCAACTGCTTAAAAGCATTTACTATAGTAGCATAAATACTTGTGAATATTTTTTCAAAGCCATAAACAACCTTATAGTTGTTTCTGCCGCCAATTTCGTTTAACTGTGAACCTTCTACCTGTGCAAGTTCATTGGCAGTAACCATATATGTTTCGTAATTCCAAGGGTCATCTTCGCTAATTTCAATCACTCTTGCACCCTGATACAAATCTGTGTAATAAGAATTATATGTTACCGCAGGAGTCTGAATAAGGTCAACACCGTCAACATTTATTATGAAGTTATTTACGTGGTCGTGTCCTACAACAAGGCCCAATACATCTCCGCCATTAACCATAGCATCCCACTGTCCGTCATTGCCATAGCTTGGGCAAGACTGTTCGAAAATAATTCCGTCATATTTTGTAATCTTTGGAATAAATGTATATGATGTGCCATCTGCAAAGTTGTTTGTAAGTGAACCCATATTAAATGGAGACTGATAGAACATTTCCTTGCAAGGCTCTTGTGGAATAATATGCTGGAAAGCAATTGAAGGAATAAGATTTCCACCATTTTCTTTTGTCATTTCATCACGAACGGAATTGTACCATTCAATCTGGTCTTCCCTCACCCAGTCATAACCAAGCTCAACACCGTCTTCAAAATAGTAAGTACCACTATCGAACATCCAAAGATTAAATGCTGTTTTTTTGCCATCACTCGATAAAATAGGAAGATTATGTGTTGCCACACCATGAAGCTCAGGAACAGCGTCATAAGCTACACATTCTTCATATTTCTGGAATTCAAGAAGCTGCATTTCCTTTGTAAGACCATCCTGGTCATCATGATTGCCGAAAACAAGAGTGAACGGAATATCTCTGTCAACAACCGGAGCAACCATTTCGTCAATGGCTCTTATATCTTTTCCGACAATATTATCGCCCACAAAAACAACAAGGTCAGGCTTTGTGTAGTCAAGTGCTTCGCTGATAAGTTGAATCACTGCCGGTTCAAGAGGATAATCATCCTGCACATCTGCTAAAGCAAGTATTTTAAAACTGCCATCCTCATTAAATTGAAGCTGAACATCATCGGAAGACGCACAACACATGATTGTACTTGTTATCAATATACAAACACCAAGAAAAACAGAAATAATCTTTTTCATATTAAACCTTCTTCATTTTTATTAATTGTTCTATAAATCTACTTTATATTCATCGTCAATCAGCACATAGTTTACATTATACTTCTGTGCTGACTCCATTATTTTTGCGTTATCCTTCAGAATATTTTTCATAACACAATCATCATACAGACGCGTTTCAATTATATTGGCATATTTTTTTATATCATCAAAATGATTTATGATATACTTTTCACTCATAACAAGGCAATAATATCTAATATTTTCAAGATATTCATCTGTAAAATCCTTTGCCCAATCAAAAGGAATATAACATCCCTCAACAATAAGATGCTGTTTGTTCTCAATCGCTGTTTTAATTATTTCACAAACAATAGGCCACAGATATTCTGTCAAATCTGCATCATCGCTCATAGGAGTTAATTCTGTTTTGCCGCTGCGTATAAGCCCCATTTTCAAATGGTCTATTGAAAGATATGGGTAACCATATTTTTCAAGCAATTTCTGAGCAAGTATTGTTTTACCGGTATGAGTTGCACCTGCAATTAAGATAATCATTGTTTTGTCCTGTTACGGTAAATTATCAGTTAATTTTTGGTAAGCTTGCTGCTGCAACAGACTGACCAACACGACGAGATTTTTCATCAGGAATATGAAGTTCCATTTTTGCTGCAAGTTCAGGGAATTCTTTATCAAGAACTTCCTGTGCCTTTGACAGAAGAATCTGTCCGCCCTGACCGGAAGTAACTCGTCCCATAATGAGAACATGCTTGATGTCATAGAATTCACTGTAATATGCTAATGCATAACCAAAATATACACCGATTGTATCATAAATATCAGCTGCGTTCTGGTCACCTTTTTCCATAAGTTCCTGTACAACCTTAAGCTTTTCTGCCGGTGAAAGACTTTCGTCAAGCTCGATTCCTGCATACGGAGCAAGCTTAATTACACCGTCCTGTGAGAAATACTTAACGCCACAACCGTAGTCACCTGACCATTCGTCAACCATTGCTTCTTCATTAAAGTCACAAGGAACAAATGCGAGTTCATTAAGCCAGCCTGTAATATTGCCCTGCTGGTCAATATAGCCACCTGCTTCACTTGTACCCATTGCAATACCGAGCACTGAATCATCATTAAGGTCCATAGCACCTGCAAGAGCTGTAACATCACCGTCATTTGCAACAACAACAGGAATATCTTCACCGATTTCCTTTGCAACATCAAGATAGATATTTTTAATTCTCTTATCAAAATCTTCTTTACCTACTTTAAGGAAAAGTGATGCTGCCATTGTTCTGTTTTCAATATAAACACCTGCTGATGAAACACCGATAGCGTCAACTCTTGGCATTTTTGATGCTGCAGTTTTCATTGCTTCAAGGATTCCCTGATAATGATATTCAGGGTCAGAATTAAGTTTTGGGAACCAAACAACTTCTTCTGAATAAATACTTTCACCGTCAACAACAGCGCTTACTTTTCTGTCACTACCGCCTGCATCAAAGCCAATACGGCAACCGTCAAGATGTCTGCCCACTGATTCAGCAATATAATATTCTTCAGGTGCTTCTTCTAAAGAGCAAATTACAACTTCAAAAGGATGTTCAAAAACACCTGCCATATAATCTTCGTCAAATGCACGAATGCCATTTGGAGTGTATGCTTCCTTGATTTTATTACCTACAACTTCACTACCTGCGATAAATACCTTATAACCGCCGGCTACCCACAAGAGAGTTTTTACAATTCTTTCGATAAATCGGAAGTTTTCCTCATCATGGCCTGTACCGTCAGGATAAATTCTTGTTTCATATCTGCTGATTTGTCCCTTATTTCTTTCAACTGCAACGATAACATCCTGACCATTTTCTTGAGTTGCTTCTTTCATTTCACGAACAACAACTGATAATGGCTGGAATTTTGGGTCGAGTTTTGCTTTCACTTTAAGATTCATATTTAACCTCTCCTGCTATAATAGTCTTTTTAATTTCAAATTCATTATCTGTAATAATAATATCTGCATCCTTACCTGCTTCAAGTGAACCTTTGGCCTTATCCATGCCAATTACTGTCGCGGGATTAAGCGATGCACAATTTACACATTCATAAAGCGGAATATCTGAATTTGTATAAACATTCCAAACACCTTTATTAATATGCAATACGCTACCTGCAATTGTACCATCTTCCAATTTGCAGATTGTACCGTCATAGAAAATCTTTTGTTTGCCTAATGTGTATTCGCCGACAGGTAAACCACCTGCAGGTAAGCAGTCTGTAATAAAGCACAGCTTTCTGCCTTTAAGCTTCCATAACATATTGTAAAGAGCCTTATCAACGTGTACCGTGTCAACAATAAGCTCAACACTTACATCGCCATTAAGCGCTGCACCAACAACACCGGGTCCGCGATGAGTAAGCGGAGTCATAGCATTGAAAAGATGCGTTGTATGCTTAACACCTGCATTGATACCTGCCATTGCAGTATCATAATCAGCAGATGTATGTCCCATAGAAACCGTCACATCTGTATCTTGACAAATTTCACGGATTGCACTGAAATCCTCTGTATCACATTCAGGTGCAAGAGTAATTACTTTTATGATATCCTTATATTCTTTAACAAAAGAAGCATCCGGCTTCAATATATATTTAGCATCCTGAGCACCTTTTTTGCTTTCACTGATAAAAGGACCTTCTGCGTGACAACCTAAAATAGCACTACCATTCCAAGTTTTACTTTCTTCCTTCAAATCACGACATACTTCAAGAGCTTTGCGGATAACAGTCATATCCTCTGTCATTGTTGTAGGAAGATATCCTGTAACACCATTGCTCAGAAGTCCTTCTGAAATAATACGAATGCTTTCTTCTTCACCGTCACAAACATCCTTTCTAAGATATCCGTGAATGTGAATATCGATAAGACCGGGAGCAACATATCCTCCTTGTGCATCAATAATTTCTGCATCTGACGGAACAAGGTTTTGGGAAACTATATCCTCAATTTTATCTGTATATAGCAAAGCACAATTTTCTGCTATTTTATCTTTAAGAATAATTTTGCCATTTACTATAGCCTTCATGAATAAAACCACATCCTTTGCCATTATAATAAAATTTTATCAAAAATAAAAATCAGTTTCAATAGGTTTTTATTATATTATTTAGAAAAATGATTAATACTTACAGATTTCTAAATTCATTTCTTTTATGTGTCGGATATTTTCTTCATTTCAGTGATTTTTCTTTTCTTTTTAAATTTTATATGTTACAATAATTTTATTGGGAGGGAAAAATATGAAAACTAAACTGTTATCTCCTGAAAAGTTGGCTAAAAAGCAACTTCGCAAGGAAAAAGAACTCAAGTATTGGGAAAAACAAAAGGCAAGACCAAAGGGCAACACATATTTTTGGTACCTTGTTTTGATTATTGCACTTATCTATGCAGTTGACGAAATTGCATCACAAATCAGCACTCTTATGCAGACGGAAATTGCAAATACATTCTTCCAGAGTGAAAGTGCAGTCACTCTTCTTAATCTTTTGCAGATTGTTGCAATACCGTTCCAGATTGTAGGAATTCTTTACAGACCATTGGCAGACCGTTTTGGCAGAAAGACCTTCTTAATTATCAACACATTCGGTATGTCGTTCGCATTGTTTATGATTTTCCTTTCACAGAACGTGTATATGTACTTCTTTGCGGCTTGTCTGATTATGTTCTTTATTCCACACGATATGCACGTTGTATATATTATGGAAACAGCACCAAGCAAGAGTCGTGCTATAACATATTCCGTTGTAAAATTCTTTGCAAATATGGCAGTTATGCTTGTTCCTTTCCTTCGTCGTTGGTTAATGGAAACTGCCGGACAGTGGCGCAGAGTTTACTTTATTCCTGCGGTTGTAGGTATTATAGTTTCTCTTATTGCACTTCTCTTTGCAAGGGAAACTGACGCATTTATTGAATCCCGTATCCGTTACCTTAGTATGACAGAGGAAGAATTAGAAGCAGAAAAGCTTCGCAAATCTGCACAGGATTCTCAGGGTGGTGTTATTGACGCTCTTAAATTCGGCTTTTCACACAAACAACTTCGTTGGGTATTCATCTGCTTTGCTCTTGCAGGTATCGGTGTTATCGGCAGTATGAACTATCAGGCAATCCTTACTCACGGATATGCACAGAGTCTTTACGGTTCAAGTGCGAAGGAATTTCTTGACGTTGTAAGCGTGAATCAGGTCAACAGAGCGATTACATTATATCCAATCGGTATGGCTCTTTCGCAGGTAATTATGGGCTTTATTTCTGATAAAAAGGGAAGAAAACCTGCTGCAATCACCGTTGCGGCAAACTGTGTTGTATCGTTTGTAATATTTGCTTTAGGTGCAAGAATGAATTTCCTGACACCTGAAATTATCGGTTTCTTCTGCGGTACATTCGTAGGTAGTTACTATTCAACAAATGACGTTCTTATTATGATGGCAAGTGAATCTGCACCTACAAATCTTCGTTCTTCTGCAACAGCAGCACAGACAGTTGTTGGTTTCGCAGGTTATGCTGTCGGATTTATCACAAATATGGTTTTAGCACTTATATTCGGTGACAGTGTAATCGGTACAGTTGCTCTTTGTCTCCTTGTTCCAAGTTTTGTGATAACACTTATTGCATTGATTAAGAATACTCATGAAACAAAGGGTATTGACCTTGATAAGGTTACCGGTACTGAATGGGATTGACAAAAAAATTAATAAAACTTATAATAAAAACTGCTGACTTTACAGCAGTTTTTTTATTTGGAAAGAGATTGATTATGAAGAAAAAGATAACCTTCTACAGTGAATTTGCTTATATCTTTGCAATTTTAATTTTATCATTTTCTGTTGCAATGGTTTCTGCTGCAGATTTGGGATTGTCTATGATTGTTGCTCCTGCATACATATTAAGTCAGAAAGTAGAATTTTTAACCTTTGGTCAAAGCGAATATGTCATTCAGGCAATACTATTTATTGTTTTCTGCATATTAATGAAAAAAGTTAAGCTTGTTTATTTTACATCCTTTCTGAATTGTATTGTTTATGGTGCCGTGCTTGATATGTGGCGTAAAATCATTCCTGCATTTAATCCGACTATTACTGAGCCTGGAAGCATGTCAATGCCAATACGTATTCTATTTTTTGTGGTAAGCGGATTGATAACAGCGTTTTCTATTGCATTGTTTTTCAGAATCTATCTTTACCCACAGGTCTATGACTTTTTTGTTAAGGGAATTACCGAACACTTTAAAATTGACCAGACAAAATTCAAAACAGGATTTGATTTGAGTTGTCTTGCAATATCAGTTATTATGACACTTGTTTTGTTTAAGGAGTTTGTCGGAATTGGTATTGGCACAATAATTTTAGCACTGGTAAACGGAAGTATCATTGGTGCTTTCGGAAAGCTACTTGATAAATTTTTCGATATTAAACCTCTCTTTCCGAAGCTTGCAGAAAAATTTGAACTATAAAAAAGAAACTCTCCACAATTTGTGGAGAGTTTTTATAATTATTTGACACTTGCAATAAACTTCTTAAACTGTGCTTTGCCTTCTTCATTTCTGTCGAAAACACCGCACTGACCAAGGATTGCTGTGAATACAAGTCCGATTTCATCTTCAATAATTTTATCAATGTTGTCCGAATTGATTTCATCATATTTTGATTTAATCATCATTGCCCAATCATAGTGCTTTGCAATTGTTTCGTCAGCCTTAATGTCTTTATTTTCAAGAATAGCATCCTTAAGAATTGCCATTTCAGTTTTAAGACGTGATGGAAGCACCGCAAGACCCATAACCTCGATAAGACCGATATTTTCTTTCTTAATGTTGTGATATTCAGGGTGTGGATGATAGAAACCATCAGGATATTCTTCAGTAGTGATATTATTACGAAGGACAAGGTCAATTTCATATTTACCATTCACAAATCTTGTAATTGGTGTGATTGTATTGTGAATTACACCATCGTCAGTTTTAGCAATAATAAATGCTTCATCATCTGAATATTCACGCCAAGTTGCGAGAATTTTACCTGCAAGAGTACAGATTCTGTCAGTATCTTCACCCTGAAGACGGATAACTGACATCGGCCATTTTACTATACCTGCAGTTACATCATCAAAACCTTCAAATGTAACATATTCTTCGATAGGAGCCTTTGCCATTGCAAATTCATAACGACCGCCCTGGAAATGCTCGTGAGTAAGAATTGAACCGCCTGAAATAGGTAAATCGGAGTTTGATCCGATGAAATAGTGAGGGAATTGCTTAACGAAATCGAAAAGTCTTCTGAAATTCTTTTCGCAAACCTGCATTGGCTTGTGAGCCTCGTCAAATACGATACAATGCTCGTTATAGTAAACATAAGGTGAATACTGCATAAATGCGTTTACACCGTCAAGGCAAATTGGAATAACTCTGTGATTCTGTCTTGCAGGGTGATTAACACGACCTGCATAACCTTCGTTTTCCTTGCAAAGCATACACTTCGGATATGAGCTCTGCTCCATTTTTGTAGCAGCAGCAATAGCCTTAGGGTCTTTTTCAGGCTTAGCAAGGTTGATTGTAATATCAATATCACCGTACTCTGTTGCTGTTATCCATTTAACATCATTCTTGATTCTGTATTCACGGATATAGTCAGATTTACGAGCAAGATGATAGTAATAATCAGTTGCGCTCTCAGGAGATTCTTCATGTTTTTTCTTGAAGGTTCTGATAACTTCTGATGGTCTTGGAGTAAGTACACCCATTACCTTTGTATCAAATAAATCCTTATATACGATTGAATCTTCGCAAAGTCCTTTTTCAACTGCATAATCAAGAATTACTTTAAGAATTTCCTGAAGGTCTGCATCTTTAACTTCTGCATCAGTTTCCATACTGTCCATATTAAGGATTTCAAGGATTCTGTTTACTGCCCATACTTTGTCTTCTTTTTCGATAAGATTTTCTCTCACGCCATATTCTACAAGAGAATTTATTGCCTCATAAATATTCATAGGAACACCTCACAAAATAATCTAATATTATTATAGAGAAAAATGATTTCATTTCAAGACATTTTTCGAAATATATTGAATATTTTTTTAATTGTGTTATAATATTCAAGTTGTAAAAAATGAGGTGTTGAAAATGGTATATAATAATATACTTGAAGCAATCGGTCACACTCCTATGGTTCGTCTTAATAAGATGGTTGACGAGGATAGTGCACAGGTACTTGTAAAATATGAAGGACTTAATGTTGGTGGTTCAATCAAAACAAGAACTGCATACAATATGATTATGGATGCTGAAAAGAAAGGCATTATAAATAAAGATACAATTATCGTTGAGCCTACAAGCGGTAATCAGGGTATTGGCCTTGCACTTATCGGTGCTGTTAAGGGCTATAAAACTGTGATTATTATGCCTGACTCCGTTAGTGAAGAACGTAGAAAACTCGTTAATCACTACGGTGCAGAGGTTGTTCTTGTTCACGATGATGGTGATATCGGTAAATGTATCGACGACTGTTTACAGACTGCTATGAATATGCAAAAGGAAAATCCAAATGTGTATATTCCACAGCAGTTCGTAAATCCTAAAAATCCTGAAGTGCATCGTCATCATACAGGACTTGAAATTCTTGAGCAGGTTGCTGAAGATATTCATGGTTTCTGTTCAGGTATCGGCACAGGCGGTACAATCAGTGGTATCGGTGAAGTCCTTAAAAGACAGTATCCTGATATTGAAATCTGGGCTGTTGAGCCTGAAAATGCTGCAATTCTCGCAGGTGGTACAATCGGCACTCATATTCAGATGGGTATCGGTGACGGACTTATCCCTGATAACCTTAACCAGAGTATTTACAGTGATATTTACATTGTAACTGACGAAGAAGCATTACAGACAGCAAAGGATTTAGCAAGACTTGAAGGCATTATGTGCGGTATTTCAAGCGGCACAAATGTTGCTGCAGCACTTAAACTTGCAAAGAAGTTGGGCAAAGGCAAAACTGTTGTCACTGTTCTTCCCGACACAGCAGAAAGATATTTCAGTACACCACTTTTTGAATAAAAAAACATAAAGAAAAAGGACATCCTCTGAAGTGAACCCCAAAAAGTTCACAGAAATAAAAAAGGCACAAACCTCCTATGGTATAATAAAACCATAGGAGGTTTTTAATATGGCAAAAATAGGACAAAAATTTAGGAAGTACACGAAAGAAGAAAAAGAGGAAATATTAAAGAAGTATTTTGATGAAAATGTATCGACTTCAGTATTGGCAAAAGAATATGAAATGTCAAGAAAGACAATACACACTTGGGTAAGCAAACAAAAACAAGGCAAGGATATATATGAAGACCATAGAAAAGATAATACTGGCAGACCACCAAAGGAAGAAAATATCGATTACAAGGAACGATATGAAATACTAAAAAAATACCAAGCCTTCCTCAAGGCACAACGAGAGAAAAAGTAATCTTTATCAATATGCATATTGATAAGTACTCTCTTGATAATATGTGTGAGGTGTTAGATATCTCCAAGAGAACATATTACAAGTATCGCAATTCAGAAGATAAAGACTATTATGATTATCTTTTGATAAAAGAGATATTTGATGAATCAAAGAGAACATATGGATATCGTAGGATTTGTGAAGGCTTGTTGATTAAATATGGTGTAATATTTAATCACAAAAAAGTAGCACGAATAATGAAAAAGTATGGCTTAAAACCTGAATACATAAAGAGATTAAGACCTAATACATCAAGCAAACGTATAGAGAAAAATGTTAAACCTAATTTGTTGAAAAGAAAATTTAATGTTGATGCTCCTAATTGCGTTTGGGTAACTGATGTAACATATCTTACATTTGGGAGCAAAAGAGCATATCTATCTACTATTCTTGATTTATACGACAAAAGAAAAGTCGTTGCATATCAGATATCGAAGCGCAACGACATTAAACTAGTTATTGATACTCTAAATCAAGCAATAGGTAAAACAAAGGATGTGAAAAACCTTATCATTCACAGTGACCAAGGTTTTCAATACACATCCTTTGAGTACAAAGCTATCTGTGAAGCTAACGGCATACAAATCTCCATGAGCCGAAAAGGAACACCCATTGATGATTCACCAATAGAAAGCTTTCACAGTATTCTCAAGAAAGAAACTTTGTACAATAATTATATCACAAGTTTAGAAGAATACATAGCACTTGTTGAAGATTGGATTATTTTTTACAATTCTAACAGATTAAAAAGCAGGAAAAGATAAGTCCTTTCCTGCTTGCTGTCCTTTTTATTTCTGTGAACTTTTTGGGGTTCACTTCACCTCGGATGTCCTTTTTTTATTAAATTATTTAGCAATGTCACGCGCAACATGCACACCACTTGCAGAAGCGTGAGAAAGTGAATGTGTTATACCGCTTCCGTCACCGATAATATACAAGCCCTTATGATTAGATTCCAAATGCTCATCAACTTCAACTTCCATATTATAGAATTTAACCTCTACACCATAAAGAAGAGTATCTTCATTTGCTGTACCCGGTGCAACCTTATCTAAAGCATAAATCATTTCGATAATGCCATCTAAAATACGTTTCGGAAGCACAAGACTCAAATCACCCGGTGTTGCATTCAATGTAGGTGTAACAAATGATTCTTCAATACGGTTTGCGTTTGAGCGTCTGCCACGAATCAAATCACCGAAACGTTGTACAATTACACCGCCTCCCAGCATATTGCTAAGACGCGCAATAGACTCACCATATCCGTTTGAATCCTTGAATGGTTCTGAAAAATGCTTTGCAACCAGCAATGCAAAGTTAGTATTTTCCGTTTGTTTTGCAGGGTCTTCATAGCTATGACCGTTAACAGTTATAATACCATTTGTATTTTCGTTTACAACTGCTCCTTTTGGGTTCATGCAGAAAGTACGCACTCTGTCACCATATTTTTCAGTTCTGTAAACAATTTTACTTTCATAAAGCTCATCAGTAAGATGTGCAAAAACTGCAGCAGGTAATTCTACACGGACACCGATATCAACACGGTTAGATTTTGTAGCAATATTCAATTCCTTACAAACTGATTCCATCCATTTACTACCGCTTCTTCCAACAGATATAATACATTTATCACACTCGTAATCTGCATCCTTACAGATGATTTTATATGTTCCGTTTTCGTCAGCCACAGAAAGAACAGGTGTATCAAAGAAGAAATCAACCTTATCCTTTAAGTACTCATACATATTTTCAAGTACAATGTAATTTATATCTGTACCGAGATGACGAACAGATGCATCGAGCAGATGAAGGTCGTTCTGAATACAAATCGTCTTAAATCGTGTTCCGGCAGTTGTGTATAATTTTGTGCCTTCACCACCGAATTTCAAATTGATTTCGTCAACATATTTCATTAAGTCCAATGCCTGTTTTTTGCCTATATATTCATATAAAGTACCACCAAAGTCGTTAGTGATATTATATTTACCATCAGAAAAAGCACCTGCACCACCAAATCCACTCATAATGCTACAAGTTTTACAATTGATACAAGTCTTGACCTTATCTCCATCAATAGGACATTTACGCTTATCCAATGAATGACCGGATTCAAAAACAGCAACACTAAGCTGTGGTTTTTTCTGTACAAGCTCATAAGCCGCAAAAATTCCTCCCGGACCGGCACCTACAATAATAACATCATATTTCATTTGTTCATCAACCATCCTTTTTGTGTTATTGTCACTCGGAAATTCATTTACAAGATAATTATATCACATTAAGAATGAACAAATCAATGAAAAAAATCACTTTCTGTTATAGATATAGAAAGCGCTGACGAGGATATTAAGACAATTTTCTATACTTCTCTTTATCACATTATGATAATACCTACAAACCTTACTGATGTAAACGGAGAATATCGTAGATTTGATAAAGAAATTCATACAGGACAGATATGTCCTTATGGTATACTGCAAGAACGACTCATTCACTTTATACACTGATGGTAATTTCGTATGCAATTCCAACCCATATATAACAACCTTTTATGATACAGTTATGATTGAAAAGTTTGCTGACTGCTATTGTGAAGGTGGAAAACTCACCTTCACTATGAGCAATATACCTGCATAAAAGAAAGACTGCACACAAAGACGTGTGCAGTTTTTTATTCCTTATTACAATAAAACTTTATTGATTTACTTATAAACTCAGCAGTGCCTTCACCATGCTTATCAATATTGTTCTTAAATCTTTCATCAAAAACATACATCTGAGCTAAACCTGAAAGAATTTCATTTGTACAGGTATAGTAATTATCGGTAATATGATTCTGCAACTTTTCCACAAGGTTTTGAGCTTCGTTAGAACCAGGCCTTTCACCATTTTTCATGCATACAGAAAATTCTGCGAGAATATCATTTATTCCATTATCAAGATTATTCCACTTGTCTTTTGAATAGTTCTTTGTTTTTTCAGAATACTCTTTATATGCGTCGGTTTTGCCCCATTTTTCTTGTACCTCAGCCTTATATTTATCAAATTCACTATTATCAAATGTGCTCATAATATTTGCTCCTTTCACCGCATCATCAATGGAAGAAATCAACCTTTCTAATCGTTCTTTTTTAAGTATGAGTAGTTTCTTTTGCTCCTCCAATGATTTTTTTGTATCATAATTCGAGGATGATAAAATCTCACCAATGCTTTTTAGAGGAAAATCAAGTTCACGGTAAAAGAGAATCTCTTGCATACGAATAATTGAATTTTCGTCGTAATAACGATAGCCTGTAACACCGTCAACAAAAGCTGGAGTCAATAATCCTATTTCGTCGTAATAATGAAGTGTGCGCACACTTACACTTGTTAATTCGGCAAACTCCTTAATCAGCATTTTCAATTTCTTCACCTCACAAAATGAATTATATACTATTACGGAGCGTGAGAGTCAATATTTTTTTTAAACATTAGTCAGATTGATATAAATTTAATTTTAATAAGATAATTATACCACATAAAAACAAAAAAGACATCCTATGGGGCACCCTTCGTAAAGAAGTTTGCCCCAATAGGTGGCCTTTGTAAAAATTAATATTGGTTTTTCACGGTGTAGCTTATGCTATGCCGTTTTTTCTTTTGTTCAGATAATGCTCTTTGAATTGTTCTTCCATTTGCTCTGGTGATATTTCTTTGAGCACACCAACACCCTTGTAATGAATGTCAATAATCTGAGCTCGTTTACCCTCGAACCATCTTGATTCGTGAACATATATTTTGTCAATAAATTCGTTAAGCAGTTCGCCAGTAAGCTTTGTAGGCTCCATTATGTTCTTAACTTTTTTGATAAATGTTTCTAAGGCTTGTTGTCTGGTCTGTCTGATTTTCAAGATAGCTTTCCATTTCAGGCAGCTTTGCCTTAAGCTCATGCTGTTCAAGCTCATAATCTCGGGTAAGAACTTCAAAACGCTCATCAGTGATTTTACCTTTAACATTACTCTCGTATGCAGTCTGAATAAGCTTATCAATTTCAGCTATACGATTTTTGTTTTTGGTAATTTCTCTTTTTACTCTTGAAAGTTCCTTCTTTTTATCCTCAGCATAACACTGCATTTGCTTATGAGCAAATTCTTTTTCACAGAAATGAACATTGAGAAAAACTCTTTGTATGTTTTCAAGAACAAGCTCGTACATAATCTTTTCTCGAATAAAGTGAGCAGAACAGACTGCAGAATTCTTCCTATATGCTGAGCAGAAGAAAAAGGATTGGTCTCTTTTGTAATTATTTGTAGAACTATAATACAATTTTTCTCCGCAATCAGCACAGTATAATAAGCCTGAAAACATACTCACTATTCCGGTTCGGTTAGGTCTTCGTTTGTTTTCTCTTAACTGCTGAACAAGTTCAAAGGTATCTCTATCAATGATGGCAGGATGTGTGTTGGGGAATATTTTCCATTCGTCCTGTGGTTTTTCAATCTTCTTTTTGTTCTTAAAAGATTTTGTTGTGTAACGGAAGTTAACTGTATCACCACAATACTCTTGCTTTGAAAGAATGCTTGCAACTGTATCAGCACACCAACCGTATTTTGTTTCAGGTGGCTTACTGCATTTTCTTCCAATGCTTATCCAATATTCTGTCGGTGTTAAAACCTCTTGTTCCTTTAATCGTTTTGCAATCTGAGACGGACCGAGACCAGATACACACATCTTAAAAATTAATTTTACTGTAACAGCAGCTGTATCATCAACAATCCATTCTTTTTTGTTTTCGGGATTTTTCATATACCCGAAAGGTGGATTTGTTGTAAGAGGAATACCTGCCATACCTTTGCTTTTAAAAACATTACGAACTTTCTGACTTGTATTTTTTGCGTGCCATTCATTGAATAAATCCTGCATGGGAACTATATCACTGATACCTTTTGCTGTATCAATATTATCCATTATTGCAATGTACCTGATACCCATTCGGTCAAATTCTTCTTCAAGCAACTGACCGACAATCAAACGGTTTCTTCCTAAACGGGAGTGGTCTTTTACAATAAGTGTAGATATTTTTCCTTGTTCACCGAGCTCCATAATTTCTGTGAAGGCAGGTCTTGTGAAAGTTACACCTGACCAACCGTCATCAATAAACACTCTTGTGTTTTTAAATCCGTTATCACTTGCGTACTTTTCAAGAATAGCTTTTTGATTTTTTATACTTCCTGACTCGCCCTCTTGCTCATCGTCTCTTGATAATCTGCAATAGAGGGCAGTAATTTTTTCTGACTGATTTAACATCTTACTCCTTTCCCAGCCATTATGATATGAATTGTAAGTCACACGCATTATATCACAACACTGTCATTACTTCAACACTTTAAAGTGTAATTTTCAACTAATTAGGTTTTGTTGTTATGCGTTCAAGCATTTCTCTGATGGTTTCATCTGTACTTTTATCGAAGTAAGTTCTTACACCATACATTGTATCATCAATCTCTTTTACATAAGTCAGAGGTTTAATATACATATATGTTCTGAACCATAACAGCCGTTCTTCCTCCGTCATCTGAGCAAGTCTGTTTTCAATATCATCAAGTAATGCGTATAAATCTAACTTTTCATTATTACTCAAATTGTTACCTCCTTGTTTATTTATTTGAATGGAATAAGTCTCAGCAAGCATTGGGTATGTGGGGGATACACATCCCGCTTGTTAAGGAATATCCTTAAAATCCTAAAAGAAAAATTTCTTAACTTTTTATATTTGTCTTTCTTCTGATGCAGGGTTCAAGGGATGTATAATCCATTGCAAGCGAATTTGTCCGTACGAATTCAATGCTTGTTAAGACCTTGGTCGCGACAAATATTGATAAATGAGTACTCAAGTTCAGTGCTTGTTGAGACTTATGCTATAGCATTAATAGTCGAAACAAGCAACTGTGTGGATATAAATTCAGTGCTTGTTAAGACATAGGTCGCAACAAGTATTGAATAAATGAACAGTCAAATTCAGTGCTTGTTAAGACTTATCCCTCGTTTTTTCTTAATCATTTTTAT
This sequence comes from Candidatus Fimenecus sp., assembly GCA_045533355.1. Taxonomy (GTDB): domain Bacteria; phylum Bacillota; class Clostridia; order Oscillospirales; family Acutalibacteraceae; genus Fimenecus. Next base: position 16,238 of record JAZSHP010000096.1, on the reverse strand, counting down.
GATTTTTTAAATTGTTGTTTTGGCTTTTAGCAAATTTACTTGCAGCAGTTCTGCGTTCATCAGAGTACGGTTCTGTCAACCTGAAACAAAATCTTCCCTTTTCTATTTCAAAGGTTAAACCACCATCTTCTGTATCATCGGTCAGCTTACATAAGTCCGGATGCTTTTTACTGTATGCTGACAAACGGTTTTTTAGATTCGTGTTGTATGTTGATACAGTAATAATCGGACTTGCTTCATCAAAATATATTTCTGTTGTTTTCTGTGATTTCTTTAAACCTGTTTTCATATATTGATTTCCCTTTGAAAATTTTTAGTTTTAAAAAGTTAGCATTTTTACAAAACTTTTATCGGCTCTTAAGTTGAGAAAAAAGCAAATTATCATATAGATTTATTGTTAATGATGAAAGAATTGTTGTGATATTTTCTATTCGATAATTTTCACTTTTTACTGCTCAAGAGATTAATTTAAATTATACAGAACAAATGTTCACTTGTCAATAAATTTTCAGAAAAAGAAAAGGTGGTGTCGGTATTTACCGACACCACGAACGCTTTCAACTATGATTACATATTTAAAATATGCTTATATCATATACGTAACAATATATTTTAATTATCCTACAATCTGTGGCAAACCATTTTTATCTATCGAGTAAATAATTAGTTTTCATCATCCGACAGATACAATCTCTGCTGGGTTAGTTGGCAAGGCAAATACATTTTCACCTTTACAATCCAAACCAGTTTTTGAAGTGCTGAGGAGTTTAGCTTTACCATTTTTGAGTTCATAAACACTAAGTGTAAAGTCTTTGCCCTCTTCTTCATTGTTCACGCTGAAAACACAAACATAACTTTTTCCGTCTGCTGTTTTGACATAATACGGTTCAATATATGAAAACCACTCTGTTTCATTTTCTAATGTTTCGGAGTCTATACTGACGCTGTGACAAAATCTGGTGTCGTCATCATAATCACCCGAAACGATAAGTTCTTCAGCTTTTTTATCACCTGTAATATCGGTATAAAACGGTGCTGATACAGGCAGACTTACAATATACTCATCAGGCACGATAGTATATTTTTTATTAAACAAATCGGGATATTTTGCAAAGGTTACAGTTACAACCTGAACACCGAAATTGGTTGGAGCAATATCACCCGGATTGAAATAGAAGGTTACGCCGTCATAATCAAGAGTCCATGTGATACTGTCATCAGGAGTATTTTTAAAATATTCCATAACGGCAGTATCACCAGAAGGCTCATCTTCACCTATACGGCTCATAATCTCCTTTTCAACTGTTGCGGAAATTTTTGAAGTGTCAATAAAAACATCTGCAAGAGCAAGCTCTTTTCCGCTTTCGGTATCATAATTGATTCCGTTGAAATCTCTGCAACCATCTGCGTAATAATCTTCAAGGATACTTACTGCAATACTGTCAGCACGTCTTACCTGAACATCTAGAGTTGAAACATAAGTCGAGAAGGACTCACTATCCTTTTTAAAATCTTCCGTAGCAAAAGAGATGTAATTATCCTTCTCATCTTCCATTGCTCGTTTTCTCATAGCAGAAGTTTCCGAAAGAGTTTTTGCAAGAAGCGGATATTGTTTCTCCATAGATTTATCAAGAGTAACATCCGAATACTCACTTCTTACAAGTATTGTGGAAGATTGCTCATACCACTCATAATGAGAAATATATTCCTTATTAAGATAAAGAACTTTTATTTCATCCTTTGCGTTTTCATTGGAAGTCTGTGTTGTTGAAGGATTGCCCGTTACATTTTCATCGGGATTGTCTTTTTTGCAAGAAGCAAAGCCGATTATGATACATAATGAAAGTAGAGCACAAAGGATTCTTTTTAACTTATCCATATTCATTAAAATCCTTTAACTGTGAATACAACAAGCTCTGTTGCTGATTTGTCTTCACGTTCTTCTGTCATAATTGTAATGATGCTGCCATCAGAGAGTAATGCTGAATTGCAGAACCATGGATAATTTGTGCTGAACAAATCTCCGTCAGAAATTTCAGCAACAAACTTACCATCGTTGTCCCAAAGAAGAACATCTCTCATATTGCCGTCAAATCCGATATATCCGTTTGCACTCTTTGCCATAAATGTGATGCTGCCAAGTCCTTCGCCTTCAGCATCACATAATGTTTTCTGTAATTTGCCGTCCGCATTATAAACGAAAACCTTGTGTCCGCTGTCATCTGCTGCACTACCACATACATAAATGTTATTTTCGTCAACATTGAGGTGCATAATCGTTTCAACTTCTTTGAAGTTCATTGGAACAGATGTGTATGAATCACCGTTGAATGTTACTTTGCTACATTCATTTGATGTAAAGTAGTTAACACCCCATGTTCCTGACGGATGCATTGCAAGGTTGTCAATATCTTCATAAGTTGTGGCAATTTTGTCATTTTTAATGCAGATAATGTCATTCATTGAACCGCTGAGCCAGAGTGTGCCGTCACTTGTTGCTTCAACACTTTCATAATCATCTTCCGGAAGCTCTATTACTTTATCAAAGGCTAATGCTCCGTCCACCAATATACATTTTCTCAATTCACCGTCAACAAGAAGGTAAATGTTGTTGCCAACTGCTGCAACTGAATGGTCAAATGTTTCAAATGTTGAAATGTGTGCATCAGGTTTTATCCATTTTGACTGTATATTTAATGAACCTGCTGTTGCACTCTTATCTGTTGCAGAGAAAGGTGTTCCTTCCCATTCCCAAGGACCATCTTCGTTACCTATATCCTTAAGATTAAATGTTATGCCGTCAAGAAGTGCCTGAATATGAGCATCTTTGATGTCAGTTGCGTCAAACTTGACATAAACCGTTGCGTTTGCACCTTCAATACGGTTAAAATAAACGAGAGTTTCTTCGCCGTCATCATATTTGAGAAGGTCAACACCGCCGATTTTAACGGTTTCATAAGCTTTATTCACTTCATACTCATACTGATTGAAGCCATAATATACAAGGTCTTCACGGAAATCGTAAGGTTCGTCAATTTCAACGCTGATTGTTGCCTCGATTAAGTAATACTCTTCATCTTCTGGGTCAAGCACCTGAAGAACAGCTTTGGAATATTCTTCTTCATTCTTGAAGTCATCTTCAATGTTTATCCAATCGTCACTGAGTCTAATCTCGAAGAATGAGGCTGTGATGTCTGCATCGCCTGAAGGCTGTTTTGTTTCGTTTGGTTTTTCAGAATTTTTATTACCGCAAGCTGCAAGTGAAAACAGCATTAAACATGCAAGAATAATTGCAAATATTTTTTCATAATAGTTTCTCCTTTTTTTATGCCCAAGGGTCTTCCTCTACCGGAACACGTATATCTGCAAGACATTGAATTTCAACAAGGAACCATTGTCCTGTTGAAGGCTTCTTGCGAAGTTTCATCGGTCTTGGGTTATCCGCACCACTACTCTGAAGATAGAGTGTTGCCCAGTTTTCGTTATCAAAAGAATACGGATTTTCAATAACTGTTATTTTATAAGGAACATTTGGTTTGTAACTATTCTGTGGAGTTGCACCCTCAAAAAATGAATGTGCTTTATAGCCCTCAGAACCAAGGTGTTCTTTGATAAACTGCTTTTCAAAGCCGCTGACTTCACCAGGACCTTTAAGGAAACCCAGCATTTCTATTGTGGCATCAGGATTGTGCTCGTAATTGCACAAAGCCGCAAGCGTAAGCGCTGTTGTTTTAAAAGCAGAATCAAGACTTGCTTCGGGAAGTGCTTGAAGTTCAGCAACATTTGTAGGAAGTGATGCAAAAGTAAAAGTTTCAGTATAATTTCTTCCTTTTGCAACAGATTGAGCAGCGTTGTTCACTGCTTTGTTTATTCCTTGAGAAACCTCTCTTTTGATTGTGGATTCTGCCTGCCTTTTAAGAGAATCAAAAAGCCCCATTGGATATCCCTCCTTAAAGATTAAGGTTTAATTCTTGTTTTCTTGTTTTGGTTTTGGTGTTTTATCAAGATTTTTATACAGGAAATTGTCATAACTGCCTGTTACAACAAAGCTTCCCGGTCTTGTATAAACCGTTGCATTTTTCTGCATTCTCACAGACTTGTTTTTTGATGCTATGGCAAGAATGATAATAAAGCCCATAGCCATACCCACCACAATACAGAGAATGATTGTTTTTACAGGACTTTTACTGCTGTCTGTTTCGTCGCCTGTAGTATATACATCTGTATCGGTATCTTTAATTTCAGTGTCATCGTAACTCAACGAGTTTTCAGCAACTGTGTAGAAATCCTCTATTCCACCGAAATAACTGTTGTTTGAATCATAGGCATCCTGCATTTTTGTTAAATCAAATCTTGATTTTGCAGATTCAGTTACATAGTAATGATAGCTTTCGCTTTCTGTATCGTGAACGAAAACCATACCATTTTCATTGTCTGTGTATGTATCATAAATGTTTTGTGCATAGTTTTCATCTGTTTCTTCGTCTGTGATACAGAACATTACACAGTAGCCGTATTCATTTTCAATCTGCTCGGCTGTGCTTTCCAATTCTTGAACTTCGTCATAGGAAAGTGCATTTTCATAATCAAAAACATACTGTTCAGTATATGCCGAAACTGAAATTGACGAACAGATACAAATTGCGGTAATAAGGAAAATAGTCAGTAATTTTTTAATCATATCCGACACCTCCTTAAAGCCATCCAAGCAGGAAAGACAAGCCACATAAAACTGCACTTATTCCTGCACCGAGTAATAAAGAAGCCTTTACAACCGCTTTTTTATCAGTCGGAAGATTACCTACAAACTTACCTGTCTGACCATTCATAGCAAAAGTAAATTTTTCACCGTTCCACGATGTATTAAGAATCCATACTGGATAAAGAGCATATTTATAAAATCCGTTTGTAATATTCATATTCACAACACGCGAATCTATTGAGTCGTAACCTTTTACAGTTTCTGCAAGTGCATCTCCTACACTTGTACGGATTCTTTCGTTTGCTCTGTTCATACTTTCTTCTGCTGTAACATCATATTTATCTGCAAGATAACCTGCCAGATATGCTGTGTTGAAATCAACTGCCTGTGACAAGTCAAAGGGTTCTACGGATTCCATAAGGTCATCGGGCATTTTTGTTGAACCGTCAACGGGAACATTGTCAAAGCCTATATTTCCGCTTCTGTATACATCGTAATATGATGTTTCCTTGTAATTGTAATTGTTATCCGACCATCGTCTTTCCTTTGTTGCCTTGAAATTAGCATTTCCTATCGCATCACAGGTGAAAAGCCAATGGGGAACATAAACACCTTTGATTTCTTCTATTCTGTTGTTGTCAAGAAATGCTTTTGGAACGAACTTTTTATCAGCAAGATGCTTTTTCAATGCTTCCTTGGCGGCTTTTTTGTCAAGCTTGAAGGGAATAACCAAATCGGGACGCAAAGCACCTGAAAACTGACCTTTCATTACAACGGGATTGTCACAATACGGACATTTTGAAGCACCTGTTGTACTGTCGGCAATTATTTCGCCACCACATGACTGACAGGAATAGACATTCATTCCGTCTGTTTCACCTGATGACCATTGATTATCCTGTGCAGACCAATTGATTGAATCGGCTTCTTCCACAGCTTCCTGATTTAACTGATTAATCTCAAACTCAGTTTCACAATAGGGACATTTCAGTTTTTGTGCACCTGCGTCAAACTGTACTCCACCGCCACAACAAGGACATTTTTGTTCAGCAATAGTAGGCACTGTCAATCATCTCCTTTATCATAAGTTTCATCATTCATAGTAATCTGATTTTTGGGGTTATAGACCATTCCGTCTTTATCACGTACAATCATTACATTTTTCACGTAATATATTACTCCGATTAAAATGATTACAAGAATAATAATTAATGCGAGTATAATTTTATTTTTCATTGTTTATCCTCGTGGTGTACCACAAGCCATACAGAATCTTCCACCCTCATTTGTAGCGTTACAAGCAGGACAAACCCAAGCCTGAGATACAGGTGCTTGCGGTTGAACAGGCTGACCATAAGCCGGTTGCTGATTATAACCATTGTTCATCGGTTGATTGTAGCCACTGTTCATAGGCTGATTGTAACCGTTATTCATTGGCTGGTTATAGCCATTGTTCATCGGTTGATTATAACCATTATTCATAGGTTGATTGTAACCGTTATTCATTGGCTGATTATAACCATTGTTCATTGGCTGATTGTAACCGTTATTCATAGGCTGATTAAAGCCATTATTCATTCCTGCATTACCGTTTTGCATAAGGTTGTTTGTAACTTGCATAGCCATCTGCTGGAAACGGTTGTATTCCATTGTACCCATACCCTCAACACGGGAACCGTTGAGTTTAACCTCAATTTCGTCAAAATATGGATTGTTAACTTTGATTTCAAGAATAAAATCATAATAGAAATTATATCTTGGTGGGTTATAACTTACTTCTTCACCGTCTTTGCCCTGAGTATAGATTTCGTCTTTATCTTCATCAATTCTAAGGTTACAACTCATAACACTTGAAAGCGGAATAACATCGGGGTTTTCGTCACTCCAGCTTCCGGGATTACGACGTGAAACAACAAAGCTCTGTTTCATCGGGTCGATGTAGATTTTATCGTCTTCACCAAAGGTGAACATTGGTGTAAAGCCTGCAAGAATCTGTTTATTCTGCTCTCTGTATGCAAGCTGTTGTTTGATTTCGTCAACAGTTGAGCTTCTTCTTTCGCTGAAGAAAGGTGAAAGTTTCTTTGCACAATCCTTACACATGTTTCCGTCTTCAAGTTTTCTGTTACCTAAAAGACCGATTTTTTCACCACAAATATCACAATATTTTTTATCAAAAAGTCCCATTATATTTTCCTCCTAATAATTATTTAGCATCGTTTACATCAAAAATGTCGCCACATTCAGGGCAGAATTTTGGTGGATTGTGCGGGTCGGCAGGTTTCCAACCACATTTATCACATTGATAAAGAGGTGCACCAGCCGGTTTCTGACTACCACAATTTTGACAGAATTTACCTTTATTTACTGCACCACAGGAACAAGTCCAACCTTCATCAGCAGGTTTTGGTGAACCGCATTCAGGGCAGAATTTACCGTTTACCGTTGCACCGCAACTACATTTCCAACCATCTCCCGCAGGTTTAGGTTCAGGTTTCTTGGCACCGCAGTTAGGACAGAAATTGCCTGAAACTGTATTACCACAAGAACAACTCCAACCATTCTGTACAGGTGCTTGCTGCACGGCTTGTTGCTGTCCCATTGCAAAAAGGTTCTGTGCATTCATGCCGCCACCTGCATTCATCGCCATACCCATACCCATAAAGCCTGTCATAGCACCTGCTTCATTCTTTGCAGCATCCTGCATAGCCTGAGCCTGAGCACCAACGAGTGTTGCAGCAGCCATTGTCGGGTCACGCATAACAGCATTCCTCTGAAGCTGTTTAATCATATCTTCGTCTTCTTTAGGTGCTGTAATTGAATTAATTGCAACAGACACTACTGAAAGTCCGCGAAGATTTACCCATTTTTCAGTAAGAACTTCATTCATTGCATCGGAAAGCTCCATTGTGTGTCCCGGTAACGCACTGTAACGGATTCCCATATCAGAAATTTTTGCAAATGCAGGTTGTAAGGCATTTAAAAACTCTGACTTTAATTGAGCATCAATTTCTTCTCTTGTGTATTCTCTTTCAACATTACCGCATACATTTGTGTAGAACAAAATCGGGTCGCTGATTTTATATGAATATGTACCGTTACAACGAACTGAAATATCAATATCTAATCCGATATTTCTGTCAACAACTCTGAACGGCACAGGATTTGGTGTGCCGAACATATTGCCGACAAGCTCTTTTGTGTTGAAATAATAAACTCTTTGGTCTTTTCCCGTGTCGCCACCATAAGCAAATCGTTTACCGATTGTCCTGAAAGATTCTTTTATGCTGTCACCGAGTTTGCCTGAAAAAATACTTGGCTCAGTTGATGCATCATAAGTGAACTCACCAGGTTCTGCACAGATTTCAACAATCTTGCCCTGTTCAACAATAATCATACATTGTCCGTCAGCAACTGCGATGCCTGAACCGTTTGAAATGATATTGTCGCTTCCTTTTGTGTTTGAGGAACGTCCGCCTACACGCTTTGTTCCTTTTACCACCATTACATCCTTGTCTATTGAATCACAATAGAAAAACTCTTTCCATTGGTCAGCAAGAACACCGCCGAGTGCTCCTACGCCTGCTTTAATAAGTCCCATATTATATTTCTCCCTTCAATTAACTATTTTATTTTTCAGCACAGTTTTTACAGCATAGGCCTCCTTGAAGGTCCACCCCATATACTGTACATTCCTCACAGACCATATTTCCGCAAATTTCACATTTATTAAGCTCAAGTCGTACTTCGTTGTTTGCACGTTCATAAGCTTTTCCGTGGTCATTTGCGTAAATGATTGCTCTTGCTTCTCGTTCATCATTACTTAAAAACTTTTTATTTTTGAAACCTGAAACAAATTCGTGAACATCTGTTTTAATTGGTTTACCGCAACAGTCACAATAGAACTCAAACTCAAACTGCTTTATTGTTGACTTGTCAGTAAATCTTTTTGTTACAGCTTTCAGCATTTTTTACAACCTCCTTATATAAATATTTACAATATAATTTTACTTGTTAAAACTTATTAAAATAAGTAGCCCTACAGGTTACTTTCTTAAAAAGAAGGCTACCTTTAGGGCTACCATGTCAAAAAGCAAACTATCCATTTGTACATATTGCATAAACGAAAAGATATATAACAATTTAACGCATAAATTGACACAAAATTCAAATTATGCTATATTATGATATATAAAGTTATGGAGTTAAACTATGAAAATTGATATAAAAACCTTAAGCTTTCCTGAACAAGTTAAAACAGTTCGCGTACTTTTACAACTGACACAGACTGAACTTGCTGAGCAAATCGGCATTTCCTACGCTACAGTCAGCCGTTGGGAAAGAGAAAACAGAACACCGCATCTTGCGATGGTAGGTAAATTCTATTCATTCTGTATGCGTAACGGAATTGAAATCAAGACAACAAAGGAGGAATAATATGACTACACTTTATGGTATTATTTTTGTCATTTCTCTTTTGATGATTGCTACATATTATTATGTTGACAGAAAACGTGATATTTGGTTACTTCTTCACTTTGTATGTGTGGCTGTGTGTGATTTCGGGTATTTTCTTCTCTCCGTGGCAGAAAATCTTGATTTTGCTTTATGGGCAAACAGAATTGCTTATCTTGGAAATGTCTTTTTACCTTTTTCCATACTTATGATGATTATGAATCTTTCAAGATTCACTTATCCTAAATGGTTACCACGAATTTTAATTGTTATCAATATTGTAATGCTTTTAATTGTTTCAAGTGGCGGATGGTTGCCGATTTATTATAAAAATGTTTCTTTTGAAATTATAAATGGAGTTGGTACTCTTATTAAAGACTACGGTCCTTTACATAATTTATATAAGGTTTTTCTGTTTGCATATTTCTCCGCAATGATTGTAATTATCATATACACAGTCATTAAAAAGACTGTCGTTTCTGTCAAGCACTCTATTTTTCTCGCATTTGTTGTTATCGGCAATATTGCAATTTGGCTTATTGAAAACAGTATAAACGCAGGATTTGAATTTATGTCAATTTCCTATATAATCACAGAGGGCTTAATATTATTCCTCTACGGGATTTTACAGGATTACGGTCTTGCAGATACTCAAGGAATTTCTACCGAATCTGTTGTAATTCAAACCGCAACAGCACAAACTGTTTCTAACGAACAAATAGCAAATATCAGGTATTTTGAGCAAAATCAGATTGATGTTATTTTTGAAAACTGGGATGATATCCATTCTCTTTCTCAACGCGAAAAAGAGGTTTTAAGACTGATTATGCAGAACAAAAAGCGAAAAGATATTGCCGATGAACTTTTTGTAACAGAAAGCACAATCAAAAAACATACATCAAGCATTTTCAAAAAGCTTAACATCAACAACCGTTCTGAATTGTTTGAAAACGCAAAAAGTTACTTAAATAGCAAAATAGTGCAGTAGAGAAAAACTACTGCACTATTTCTTTATCATCTGAAAATCATATCATATTCAACAAGTTTTCTTGCTTGTGATTGGATGTTAAGCATGCTCTGCACCCACTCCATTTGATTATCCTCTTTCAACTGTTCAGTGATATCTTCTGCTTTTTTCATTTGCTCCACGAGTGTGTCAAACATCTGTTGTGCCTGGGAGTCAATATCAGCGAGATATTGCCACAGTTTACCTTCTGCGAGCAGAGTTGCAAATACCACTTTTTTGTGCTTCAGAAGATAATCCTTATGCAACATTCCCCATTTTCCAAGGGTGATATTTGCTTCTTCGGGCGGAAGAATGAGGTTAGGAATAAGATAGTCGTTGACTTGTCGGTAAGTGATTTCGGTTTTCTTGCTCATTTCACACACTCCCTTCCATTGTTAACGAAAGTGTCGTATGTGAATTTTGCTCCAAGTCTGAAACCGGAAATAAAGTTATCAGAATTGCTTATACTTGAAAACTCATTATAAGCACTTGCATAATTGAGGAACAATTCTTTTTCTTCTTCCCTCAGTTTTGCTGTAGGGTGCTCTTCCTTATCAGTAAGTTTCTTCAATTTTCTTTTAAGTTTATCCGTTAATTCTGAATTAAGTTCATGTGGTTCTATATTTCCGTAATATAATTCTTGAATTATGTTTGACATATGTAATCCTCCGTATAGATTGATTTTTTCTTACAATTCAATCTTTTGGCTGATTACAAAAGCCGAAGGGAGACAACTTCCTTACGGAGTGTCTCCCATTAGATGTCTTCTTTATTTGGGATTCATACCCTTTTTTGAACCCACCTGGAAAATTACACTATAATAATTCAGTTTCTATATCTTCCATCAGCTTTTCGCGGAATACTATTTTCCATTCAATATCATTTGCAGGTTCAAAACACAAAGCTGATAAGGCAATATGTTGCTCTGTTTTTTGAATCGGTGAAACAAAAACTGATGTGGGACCGTCTGCACCACCAATAATACCAACACAACATGCGTCATATTCTGATTGTGGTTCAAATTGATTTTTAGGTTTGAGTTTTGGCTGTTCATTTGGCAAACAATCTCTCACCTGAAAGTTTCTGCCTGACAATTCAGGTTCTAATACATAAGTCATTGCCACATGATGTTTAGGAAACTCAAATGTATTGTCCTGAAATCCATCTGTTGGAAATTCTTGTTGTTCATATCCAAGAACAGTTAATTTGTGTTCTGTTTCAGAAATTGGATGCACAAAGGTAATCACATCACCAACAGAAGGATTTTTTAAATGAATACCCTGAATCGCAACAGGGTCTCGTTCTAAATTAAGTTTAATGGTTTTTATTTCAGGTTTTCTTTTTGTTACCCAAGGACAAGACCATCTATGAAACACCCAAACTCGTGTTTCATCAAGACCATAATGTTCTATAAGTTCTTTTGATTCTCTTTCACTTTTTACGCCGTCAGGAAGGTATTGTTCAGGAATCCACGAAATTGAAGAACCGTGTTTTCCTGTAATCGTTTTCCTGTTAATCTGTAGATTAAAATGGAAATTAATATCCATTGGATTTTCCTGTTCCATCTGTTCATGAGCTTCACGAGATAATCTTTCAGTTTTTTCAAGAGTTGGATACCACTTATCAATAAATTCTTTTACTTTTTCAGTGTCAACCTCAACACAAAAATCAATAACTAATCCCTTACTGCAAGAATAAATTGCAGGGATGTGCCATACTTCATCATTCCAAGAAAATCGTTTATTTAAAACTATTTCTTCACCCGGTTTTCCTTTGACGTTTCGGCTCCAGAAACCGTGTTCATAATAAACTGCCCATTCTGTCGGCACTTCAGGAGTTGCCACATTCATTTCGGGGTCATAATAATCTTCGGAGTACGAAATCTGAGATAAATCAAATTCAGCCTGCAAGTCTTTAACATAAGCGAAAGAATCTGAAATCGGTTCAAGACCGCACTTGGTTTTTATTTCATATAAAACAGCCTGCTGTTCTTTAGTTGCGGGACAATCAATAAGATACGCCTTATATTGCTCTTCATCCCATGCATAGCACTGCTCCAAAGCAGCTATATCACCGCAATGTAGGAGCAAACGGAGTAAATCTTCAAAGTTTCGGGCGATAGGATGCACACAGTCTCCGAAATTCATCGGACTTACAGCAAATATAATTTCACCGAACTGCGGAATGGTGCAGTAGTGAATACCGTCAACACCCGAAGTTGCAAGGATTTTTGCATTCTTCGGTGTGCAGTAATAAAGTTCAAAATCATCATTCTGAATAAACCCTAAAAGGGATAAATCTATCTTTGTTTTCTTAAATGATTTTATAGTCATTGTCTTATATCTCTTTTTCAAAAATTAAGTCAAGTTCTTGTGTGTGCCCTGTACCACGCTGTTTTGTTGGAATAAAACCAACATATCTCCAACCTTGTTCAGCTCGTTTATCAATTATCGAGCGATAATCTTCAATCGAGTAAATATTACCTGAGCCTAAACCCCAACCGCCAAAATCACAGCTAACAGTCTCGTATTCGTATTTATACATAAAATCACACTCCTTTTATATTTTATAAAATTATATCACATCGCTAAATGCAAAATCAATTAGTGTAATAATTTTTATCCTTACCATAAATAATCACATAAGAAGTAAAAAGACCGATAATCTAAATCAATAGAATATCAGTCGAAGAATGATTATTATATTTGTCATAGGTTTGAGTCCTGTTAGTTCTAAAAAGAGGTTCATAGTGGACGAAACTATAAAATCAAGATAAAAATGAAGAAAACCCTTGAAAAACCAAGGGTTTTCATAGGGGTTCAAAAAATGAACCCAATCTTGCGTTCTTATCCCGATTTTGAACCAATTCTTGTATGTTAATAATTTTTTCTATATAGATGATACAATCTGTTGACAATTTGCTTTTAAATAATCTGGTAAACTGTCAACAATTTTTTTAGCTTCTTCTCTTTTTCCCTCCATGGCAAACAAAATAGCCAATACATAGTTTCTTTGAGGATTATCTGCTGGACTATATTTACAGGACATATCAAGAAATTGATGTGATTTATCATAATCCTGACAAGATAAATATACTGTCCCAATATCATAACATATCTGACCCATATTCTGTAACTTTACAGCATTGGTTTCATCATCACAATATAATTCAAATGCTTTGTTATAATAATTCAATGCCTTTGTGTTTTCTGACTTTCTCTGCGCAAATTTTGCAGTACGATAATAAGGATGAAAACCTATAATAAACTCGAAATCAAAGTCATATTCAAGCATTTTATCGTAGTATTTATTCATTTCTTCTTCATTTTCAAGGAACTCATAACAAAGTCCTGTGAAATAAGAAAGAGCAAAATTATCAAAGTCATTAAAACAAAACTGTTCAAGCATCAAAAGAATTGACAATCCGCCATTAAAATTTCGACTTGAGATTCTAATCAGTGCGGCTGTTAGATGTATCTGTGCTTCCAGTGACTCATCAAATGCTGAATTAAACACATTCCCGAATGCATTCCTATGTATTTCACGCCATTTTTTATAGTTTTCACTATCAAGAGTATATTCCATTAACAAATCATAGTATTCATTCATATTTAACACCTCTTATTGAGTATAACACATCGATAGGGTGAAATCAATGTAACTATTTTGTACATAAATCACTATTGGAGTAAAAAATCTTAAAACTAATTTAAAAAAGCAAACAAAAAAACCATCCAAAATGGATGGTTTATTTTGTGTTTGCCCCCCGATTTTGAACCCTAATTTATTTTTTTATACCTTTATATATATAGTAGGGTTTTGTAAAAATGTAGTTACCTTCATTTTGAGCTGATTGCAAATTAACGATAAACTCATTGTAATCTTTCTCGTTAAGTGCCCCTGTATTTTCTTTGTAAAGCCATGCAATATCTAAACTTAAATCATAACCGAATGTGCCTTCTGTATATTCGGTTTCAATAACATTGTGCACGCTCACAGAACTTTCGAATAGTTTACTTTTATTGAAGAAACCATACATTCTTCTGCCAATCCAACTATCAAGGTCATCCATCCAAGGTTGTTTTGTTACAGCATATTTATGAATTGCTTTTGAAATAAGTTCCTTGTTTTCACCGTTATATACAACACTGTCCCAATCACAGTTTACGCAGATTACAACCCCACCCGGCTTTAATATTCTGTGAATTTCACTAACCAATAAGTCTTTATCTGATACACATTCAAACATATCTTTTGTAAAGATAAAATCAAAAGTGTTATCCTCAAACTTAAGTTTTTTTGAACAATTCATAACCTTAAGTTTAATCGGCTTTTTATATTTAACATCCTTAAACCATTTTTCAGTTATATCTACACCTATGGCTGACTTGATTTTGTTAGGAAAAGCTTCTTGAAAAGCCAAAAGAAAAGTTGCGTTCTTGCATCCTAAATCTGCAATCACTGCATTATCAGTTAATTCTATTTGTTCTAAAATTGCTTTGAACAATGTCTTATATTTAAATTTATCCATATTAAAATACCTCCAAAAACATATAAAAAATACTGTTAACAGCTATATGCCATTAACAGTAATACAAAAGGTAATATTTTCTCTATCACTCTATCAGGCACATAGCAATTTAAGCCTGTACCTAATTCAAGATACAAGCTATCTTCGTCTGCGTCGAATAGTGATAAAGAACATAGCGAATTCCTCCAATTAAAATTTTAATTCATTATACCATAAAGAATTTGAAATGCAAGTCTAAAAATCAATCAAATAAGAGCAATTATATCACTAATCAACAAATAAGTATGAACTATATATCTTGCCGCTTCCTCTTTTGATACATCACGATGTGTTCCTTTATTTGTAGCATTATATATTGCATCCAATCTCTCTCCAACACTTGCCAAATCTGCTCCAACAATTTGTGAATATGTTCTACTACCATTTTTACTTAAAATAAACTGTATAAGTCTGTTTATATATTGCTCTGCGCCTACTTTTATTTGCTTATTCCCACATATTATCGGTTCATCACTAGGAGGATATAAAGCATCCGCTAAATCTAAAAGGACTCTTCGACAACTATGGACAGCATTAGCCCAATCTTCAGGATTATCCGAATCCATATTGTTGTACACCGCCACAAACTTTTCTATCGCTTTTGGGCATATTTCAGCAAGCTTATCATTCACAGCCAATCGAGACTTAGTAAAAGTGTCCTCAATTATATTGCCATACATCAACTTGTTGTATATCGAAAGCACATAACTATAAAGATTTCCTTTTATTTTCTGTATCAAATTCTGGTTATCTCGAATAGATGTTACGATACTATTGCGCTCTGTCGCATTTCCTAGAGGTGCGTGTACATATTGATGAGGATTGGCTGATGAAATTGAAACATCCGGATCAGTAGCAGCCGACAGTCGAATTTTTTGTGCTACTATTGCTTCTTCTAAATCGGGAAGCAATTGAGTCTTTGCATATTCATTTGTTATAGTCTCGCCATCAACCGTCTCTTTTCGTTTATATCTGCGTCCAGCTAATTGCGCAATTCTCCAAGAATCGCTCGTCATACCATCTGGAGTTGATGGATAACCTGTTGACTCATAAGTAAAAAGGAGTATACCATCCTCATCATTCATCAATCTACATAACCGCAAGCATTTTAATACGATATTGCTCATTGGTAACTCTGACAATTCAAAATTTTTTAAAATATCCGAAGCAAGTTGGGTACATTCCTTAATTCTTTCACTATTCATAACTTTAAATTCACCTCGTATTTTATTTAAAAAATTGTAGCACATTTTCAAGTAATTTACAATGAAAATCACTTTTCATTTAATGAATGATAATTGTTGAATAATTCCAACAACCCATTCGGTCAGAAACATTGTCGCCTTGCTTCCCTTGGAGCGGTCGCAACGCTCTGTGTTTCTTCCCACTTATAAATTCGACTATTCGTTCACTGAACGGTCAAATTTATAAGCCAGTTAACAGCCGTATGCGGCTGTTGTTACACAAGACATCAGTTTGCATCTAATTAAAGAAAATCAAAACAAAAA
>JAZSHP010000101.1:0-12303 GCA_045533355.1 Candidatus Fimenecus sp. | reverse complement strand
GGCAGTAATTACAGGTCCCAATATGGCAGGTAAATCAACATATATGCGACAGATTGCAATTATAACAATTATGGCGCAAATGGGTTGCTTTGTTCCTGCAAAATCAGCCGATATCGGCATTGTTGACAGTATTTTCACTCGTGTTGGCGCATCCGACGATTTGGCATCAGGTCAGTCAACATTTATGGTTGAAATGAATGAAGTTTCCGAAATTTTAAAATATGCTACAAAGAACAGCCTTATTATCCTTGATGAAATCGGTCGTGGTACATCAACATTTGACGGTATGAGTATTGCTCGTTCTGTTGTTGAACATATTGCAGACAAAAAACGAATCGGAGCAAAAACACTTTTCGCAACTCACTATCACGAATTGTCCGAACTTGAAGGTACGGTAAGCGGTGTTAAAAACTATAATATCGCAGTTAAAAAACGCGGTGACGATATAACATTTTTACGAAGAATTGTGCGTGGCGGTGCAGATGGCTCTTATGGTATCGAAGTTGCAAAGCTTGCAGGTGTACCTGATAATGTAATAAAACGAGCAAAGGCAATACTCAAAACTCTTGAAGATAACGATTTAATGAAACCAAAAATGGTCGCTGATATCGTGGAAGAAAAAGAGCCTGAAATCCAGATGTCCTTTGAATCAAATTCAAGAGAATATATAATGGACAGACTCCGTACAGTTGATATAAACACATTAACCCCAATCGAAGCAATGAGCCTTCTTTACGAGTTAATAGATAAAGCCAAGAACTAATTGTAGGGGACGACGACTCGGCGTCCCGTTATGAAAAAAGATTTCAATTTAAGGAGGATAAATATGAAAAAGAGTAGATTTTTAATGTTAATCATTTCTGTTGTGGTGATTGTGTTAGAAATTTTGCCCTATGGTGCAGTTTGTAATTTTGCAAATCCTGACGGAAAACCAATAAAAAACACATATTCGTATTTCGATTTAACTCCTTTTGGCTATGCAAATTTTGGTCCGTTTATTACCGCAATACTTACTTGTGTTTTGGTAGTGTTAAGTATTGTTTTCTTTATTAAATCTTGCAAGAAAATTTCTCGCACAATACAAGTAATTTCAGGCGTTTCTGTTTTCACTTCAATATTACCGATTATTTATGGCATTTCGTATATATCTGTCATAGGAGTAATCATTTCGTTATTACTTTTATCTTACTTTGTTTTATCATTTTTAACGAATAAAACAGAATGATTTATTTACAAAAATCGTAGGGGACGACGACTCGGCGTCCTGTTCCGTATGTGCAATTCACAAATCGCCCAAATAAAATACAGGAGATAAATGTATGACAAAAAATGAACTAATAAAAGCTCATCAATTTTGCTCAAATCATAAAAATGAATTAATAAATGATAGAATATGTGGTTGCTTTTCCTGTTTAGAAATATTTAGTCCAGAAGAAATAGAAATGTGGATTAATGATTCAGAAGGAACCGCTATATGCCCTTATTGTGGTATTGACTCGGTAATTGGTGAAAGTTCAAATTATCCAATCACAAAAGAGTTTTTAGAAGAAATGCAAGAATATTGGCTTTAAGTTATAATATACTTTTAAATGGTCAAGCTTGGCTCCCTCTGACGAGGGAGCTGTCAACGAAGTTGACTGAGGGAGAGATAATTTAAAATTTAATTCGTTATTATCTATCTCTCCCTCCGTCTTTTGCTACGCAAAATCCACCTCCCTCGTCAGAGGGAGCCAAGAAAACAAAAACAAAGTAAACGAGGTGAACATCAATGGCAAAAATAAATAAACTCCCAAAACATATGGCTGATTTAATCGCGGCGGGTGAGGTGGTTGAACGCCCTGCATCCGTTGTTAAAGAGCTTATGGAAAATGCCGTTGATGCCGGTGCTACTTCCATAACAGTCGAAATTCAGCATGGTGGAATTTCATATATACGTGTTACTGATGACGGCTGTGGCATAGAGCGTGAGGATGTAAAAACTGCATTCGTAAGCCATGCCACAAGTAAAATCAAAACTGCCGAAGACCTTAATACAATATTGACATTAGGTTTCCGTGGTGAGGCGTTGCCTTCTATCGCAGCAGTTTCAAAAGTAAATATGATTACAAAAACTGCTGATGAAGAATTAGGAACAAGCCTTACTATTGAAGGTGGACTTATAACCGATTTCTCCGATGCAGGCTGTGCTGTGGGTACAACTATGATTGTCCGTGAGCTTTTCTTCAACACTCCTGCACGAATGAAATTTCTTAAAAAAGATGTGAGTGAGGGCAATTTTGTAGCTGCTGCAGTTGAAAAACTTGCACTTTCTCATCCTGAAATCAGTATTCGTTTTATTCGTGATGGCAAACAGGTTTTTACAACTAACGGTGACGGTAATTTACAGAATGTATGCTTTTCTGCATTCGGCAAAGACTTTGCCAATGGTCTGTTGAATGTTAATTCTGCAGTCCAAAATGTGTCTGTTACAGGTCTTGTAACTCCTCCGTTTAATTGTCGTGGCTCACGCGGTATGCAGTATTTCTTCGTAAACGGAAGAAGTGTTAAGAATACAACAATCATGGCTGCATTCGAAAGTGCATATAAAAACAGCGTAATGGTTGGTAAATTCCCGGGTGGCGTACTCTTTATCACATTACCACCTGAGCTTGTTGACGTTAATGTGCATCCGTCAAAAATCGAAGTCCGTTTCTCTGATGAACGAGCTATTTTCGATGCAGTTTATCATTCAGTAAAAACTGCGCTCAACGAAAGCACAGCACTTAAACAAGCTGTATTACCTGAAAAGAAATCATCTTTCAATGACTTTATCGCAAAGCCACAGCAGGAGTTTAAACAAACAACCGTTCAGGAAAATATAG
Source organism: Candidatus Fimenecus sp. (assembly GCA_045533355.1). GTDB lineage: Bacteria > Bacillota > Clostridia > Oscillospirales > Acutalibacteraceae > Fimenecus. Next base: position 9,442 of record JAZSHP010000101.1, on the reverse strand, counting down.
CATTTACAGAAAAGGTTTTAAAACCTTTGTCACAGACTCCGTTTGTTGTAAATGATGTTAAAACAGAATATTCAGCAGATGTTGATGATGACCCGTTTAACATTGAATTTCCTATTGCAAAGCCTATCGTAAAACCTGTTGCCCAGCCGATTTCAACACCAAAAACTGAAGAAATCAAAGCTGAAAGCACAATCCGTCTTATAGGCGAAGCATATAAAACATATATCCTTGTTGAGGTTGACGGAACTCTTTGTGTAATCGATAAACACGCAGCACACGAGAGAATTCTCTTTAATAAACTCAAGAAGGAATCACAAAATAGTGGTAGTCAGATGCTTTTAGCACCTGTGACGGTTTCTCTTGGTAAGGAAGAATATGTGGCAGTAACCGAAAATCTTGAAATCATCGCAAAAGCAGGTTTTGAAATCGAAGATTTCGGTAACGGTACAGTAATTGTCCGCAGTTGCCCAATGGATTTGGAGGATTGTGAAATTGTGCCACTTATCGGTGAAATCGCAGAATACATAATAAAAAACCGTCGTGATATTACAAATGAGCATCTCGATTGGATTTATCACAATGTTGCTTGTCGAAGTGCTATAAAAGCGGGGGATGAAAGCTCTGATTTGGAGCTTTTAGCACTTGCAAAACAAGTCGTGAATGATAACGAAGTAAGATTCTGTCCTCACGGAAGACCTGTGATGATAGAACTTTCAAAATATGAATTAGAAAAACAGTTTGGTAGAGTATAAAATGAAAAAAATTCCCGTTATTGCAGTTGTAGGGCCAACAGCTTCAGGTAAAACATCCTTGTCAATAGAAATCGCAAAGCGTTTCGGCGGACAAGTTGTGTCGGCTGACTCAATGCAGATTTATGAAAAAATGAATATTGCAACTGCTAAGCCAACGCAGGAAGAAATGCAGGGAATTCCTCATCATCTTATCGGTTTTCAGCCAATTGATAAAAAGTTCAGCGTTGCGGAATATGTAATCCTTGCAAATGAGTGTATTGAAAAGATTCATAAGGATGGTGACTTGCCTGTAATTGCAGGTGGCACAGGTCTTTATGTTGACTCTCTTTTACAGAATATTCAGTTTTCAAAGGAAGAAAGTAACGAAGAAATTCGTAAAGAGTTAACTGAACTTTTCGACGAAAAAGGTGCAGAATATATGCTTGGTTGGTTGGGTGAAATTGACCCTGAAACTGCTGAAAGATTGCACCTGAAAGATAAAAGCAGAATTATTCGAGCACTTGAAATTTATAAGCTTACAGGAAAAACAATGACAGAGCAAAAGATTCTTTCTCGTGAAGAAGAATCACCATATGATGTCTTATATATTGGTATCAATTATCGTGACAGAAATGTTTTGTATGACCGTATAAATTTGCGAGTTGACATAATGCTCCAGAACGGACTTTTGGAAGAGGCAAAGGAATTTTATGACACATCTTATGACACAACAGCCTGTCAGGCAATCGGCTATAAGGAATTAGCACCATATTTTAATGGTGAAAAAGAACTTGCAGAATGTGTTGAAAAATTAAAGCAGGAAACAAGACACTATGCAAAGCGTCAACTTACATGGTTTCGTAAAAATGAAAATATCAACTGGATTTATCCTGACGATTTTTCGTTAGTTGATGATATGTACAGAACAGTTTTTGACTTAATAAATGATTTTTTAAGGAGGTACACAGATAATGGGAACTAAGATTAATAATAAAATAAAATATATATTTCTTTCTATTGTCGGTGTGCTGATTATTGCATATTTCGTTTATCAGATTGTGCAAATGAATACAGTACCATATAAAACAGAAATAGCGCTTCAGAGAGATATGCAAACCACTATCAAAACAGAAGCCTTTATTGTAAGGGATGAAACATATATTACAACCGACAATGCAGGTGGTACAGTTGTTTCTGTTGCCGAAGACGGAAAAAGAGTTGCCAGTGGTGATACAGTTGCAGTTGTTTTCCCAAGTTCAGAAAGTGCAGCTTCTTATGTTCGTGTAAAAGAACTTGAGAAGGAAATTGATTACTATAAACAGCTTAAAAACAGAGTCGGTATTGGTACAAATGCACCATCATCATATAGTAAGCTTATTGACGATGCTTGTGTTTCATTTATAACCGAATCAAGGGAGTCAATTGGCAGTAATTTCGATGTTGCTCTTACAGATTTAAGAGATGCCATTACCGCTCGTCAGTTGGCTGTGGGTGAAGAAATTGTTGTTGACTCAAAACTTGCTGAATTAGAGGCAGAATTACTTGCAATTAACAGTAGTAGCGTTAATTATTCAGATATTGCATCACCAAATTCAGGTTATTATATTGGCTCTGCAGATGGCTTTGAAAATACTGTGGAATATGATAAAGTTACTACATTGAATTGTAAGGATATTGCAAATTTACTTGAATCTGAGAAACAGGAAGTTCCCGGTAATGTAATGGGTAAGCTTGTTGATGAATTTGCTTGGTATTTTGTATGTTCGATTCCATATAATGAGTCAGGCAAAATTGCAGTTGGTAAATCAATTAAAGTTAATGTTCCGAATACATCAGTAGGTACAATAAACTGTACGGTTATGCATAAGGGTGAAAGAGAGGGTGACGATATACCTCTTATTATCAAATGTAATGTTATGAACCGTGATGTTGCAAATCTCCGAATTCACGAAATTGAAATTATTATCGACGATTACATAGGTATGAAAATCAATAACAAAGCAATTCGTGAGCTTGATGGTGAAAAGGGCGTATATGTTCAACGAGGTAACATTATTCAGTTCAGAAAAATTAATATAATTTATTCTGCAGAGGATTATTCTGTTGTTGAATGTGTAAACGACTATGCATATATTCAACAGTATGATTCAGTTATTACGGAAGGAGTTGATTTGTATGATGGAAAAGTCGTATCTTGATAAAAGAAAAGCAGATATTGAGTATAATCTTGACGTGATAAATGAAAAAATAGCAGAAAGTGCAATTAAAAGCGGACGAAATCCTTCGGATGTTGTTCTTATGGCAGTAACAAAAACTGTTGACCCTGTTTTCATAAATTATGCACTTGATTATGGTGTTAAAATGATTGGCGAAAATCGTGTTCAGGAGATGCTTCGTAAAAAGCCTGATTTACATCTTAACGGAGTTGAAAAACACCTTATCGGACATTTGCAGACCAATAAGGCCGGTCAGATAGTTGGTGAGGTCGATATGATTCAATCCGTCGACTCTGTTAAAATTGCAAAGGAAATTGCAAAGCAATCAATCAAAAAGGGTATAATTACAGATGTTTTACTTGAGATTAATATTGGTGATGAAGAAAGTAAAACAGGTTTTTCTAAAAATGAATTTTTAGAAAGCATTTATGAAATTTCAGAAATAGAGGGTATTTCGGTTAAAGGATTGATGACAATACCTCCAATTTGCGAAAATAACACAAAACTTTGTAAATTTTTTGAAAATATATACAATATCTATGTTGACATAAATGCAAAAAAGTTAGATAATATATCCATGAATATTTTGTCGATGGGTATGTCGGGAGACTATGAACAGGCAATTTTATGTGGGTCAAATCTTGTAAGAATCGGTTCTTCAATTTTTGGTCCAAGAATATATTAACAGGAGGATTACACAATGAGCTTTTTAGACAAAATCAAAAATATTGTAAATGTTGACGAGGATGGATACTATCCAGACGATGATGTAGATACAGGAGCATTTATCAGTTCAGATAATTTTGATGTTCCGGAAGAAAAGGTTGTAAAACCACAGCGCAGAGCATTCAGAAATCCTGAGGATAAAGTTGTTAATATTCATACTACAGCACAGCTTCAGGTTGTACTTGCAAAGCCTGAAAAATTTGAAGAGGTTCGTGGTATTGCAGATAATCTCAATGAAAAGAGAACTGTTGTATTAAACCTTGAATCTGTTAGTAAGGATGTTGCACGTCGTCTTATCGACTTCCTTACCGGTGTTGCTTATGCAAACAATGGTCAGATTAAGCGTGTAGCTAATAGCACATTCATTATCACTCCATACAATGTTGATGTTATGGGTGACTTGCTTGATGAACTTGAAAACAATGGTATGTTTTTCTGATAATTTAATTAAATTATAGTATTGCCATAGGCAGAATGGGAAGGATATTTATGCTTACACCTGATAAAATCAGACAAAAATCATTTCAGACAACAGGACGCGGCTCCTATCGTGCTGAAGATGTTGATGCTTTCTTTGTAGAAGTATCTTCAGCTTATGAACAGATGTATAGAGAAAATGCTGACTTAATCAAGAAAATCAGTATTCTCGCAAAAAAGGTAGAAGAATATCGTGCTGATGAAGATAGCCTTAAGATGGCTCTTCTCAAAGCACAGAAACTGGCTGATAATATTGTTGCAGAAGCAAAAGAAACAGCTGCAAACGAGGTTTCTTCTGTAAAATCAGAAACAGACAAGCTTCGTTCTGATGCTGCGGCTGATGTTGCTGCATTGGAAATGAATGCTAAGAACGAAGCAGAAGCACTTCTTGCTAACAGTAAGAAAGAAGCTGAAGCAATCCTTGTAAATGCTAATGAAGTTGCAGAAAAGCTTGTTGCTGATGCAAATGCTCAGGCAAAAGAAATTCTTGGTAACATTAATCGTAAGGTTACACATGAAAGCCTTGTTTATGAAATGATTCAAAAAGAATCAACAGTATTTAAACAGAGACTTGTTTCAATGTATAGAGAGCATATTAATCTTATTAATAAGCTTCCTGAAATTGTTGATGAAAAGCTTGACAATGAAGAGGCTGAAAATGCACCTGAAACTCAGGAGCAGGTTGCTGAAGCAGCAGTTGAAGAAACAGTTGCAGAAGCAAACGTTGAACCAGTTGTTGAAGAGACAGCAGCACCTGCGGTTGAAGAAGCAGAAGAAGATGTTGTTGTAATTGAAGAGCCTGTTGAGGTTGTTGTTGAAGAACCTCAGGAAGCTGTTGAAGAGGTTGTAGCTGAACCTGTTTATGAACCTGTTGCACCTGTTCAGGAAGAGGCACAAACGGAGAGGCGTTCTTTCAAATTTGATTTTGATAAATTAGATTTTTCAGAAAAAGAGGAAGCAGTTCCTTACACAAATGTTAAACCTGAAAATTTTGAAGTTATCGATGAGGAAGAAAAAGCTGAAGAAGATGATTCAGCCTCAATGTCTTTCAGAAATTTTTTCAAGAAAAAATAAAATAAACGAGGTATTTTAATGCTTCAAGTAATTACTTTAATTATCATTGCAGCTTTTGTTGCAATCGACCAAATCATTAAATTACTTGTTATTGAACATCTCGAACCTATTGGCAGCCTTACTTTGATAGACGGTTTTATTCAATTGAATTATGCCGAAAATACAGGGGCTGCTTTTGGTTCGTTTAGCGGTAAAACTTCTCTGTTATCTGTTTTTACACTTGTAGTTATTATTGCAGGAATTGTTTATTTAATGGTAAAGAAACGCAAAATAGATGTGGAATATGTTTGTATTACCTTGATACTCTCCGGTGGAATTGGTAATCTTGTTGACCGAGTATTCCGTGGATATGTTGTTGACTATATTGAATTTCTTTTTATAGATTTTGCTATATTCAATTTTGCCGACATTCTTGTAACTTGCAGTTGTTTTGTACTTGCAGGTTGGTTGTTATACGAAATTTACCAAGAAAGTAAAAAAGAAAAGGCAAAGAAAGATGAATGAGATTTTAATTGATGTTCCACAAGAGTATGAAGGTGAGAGAATAGACAAGTTTCTCTCAGTTCTTGTTGAAAGCACTTCAAGAAATGCTATTCAAAAGCTTATAGAAAATGAAAAAGTTTTAGTAAACGGACTGGTTGTCAATAAAAAGTATAAAGTAAGCGTTGATGATGAAATTACAATGCTTCCAAGTGAATTGAAGCCTCTTGACGCTCAACCTGAGAATATTCCCTTGGATATCGTATATGAAGATGACCATCTTCTTGTAGTTAATAAACCAAGGGGAATGGTTGTTCATCCTGCTCCGGGAAATTACACCGGAACACTTGTTAATGCATTACTTTATCATTGTAAAGATTCACTTTCAGGGATAAATGGGATTTTAAGACCGGGCATTGTCCATAGAATTGATAAAGATACAAGTGGTTTATTAATAGTCGCAAAAAATGATAAAGCCCATATGGGACTTGCCGAGCAAATTAAAGAGCATAGTTTTACTCGTGAATATAATGCTGTAATAATTGGGCATTTAAAGGATTACGAGGGGACAGTAAATGCTCCAATCGGCAGAAATCCAAAGGACAGAAAGAAAATGTGTGTTACACCTACTAATTCTAAGGTTGCTGTTACACATTATTCTGTTATTGAGAATTACGAAGGATATTCACATATATCTTTAAAGCTTGAAACAGGACGAACACATCAGATTCGTGTTCATATGGCTCATTTAGGTCATCCTGTTGCGGGTGATTTTGTGTATGGTAATGATAAAAAGAGTGCATATCTCAATGGTCAGTGCTTACACGCTATAAAAATTGGTTTTATTCATCCAATCACCGGTGAATATCTTGAATTCACTTCAGATTTACCGGATTATTTTAAAGAGTTCTTAAGAAAACTAAAAAACACCTCGGGGGGTGTCTAAAATGCAAAACAAAGATTTATCACATTGGCTTGTTGTATCTGATATTGATGGTACACTCAATAATAAATTCAGACAATTGCCCAAAAACAATTATGAAGCAATATGCCGTTTTGTAAATGACTGTAATGGTCATTTCACATTGGCATCGGGCAGAAATGTTGAGTCAATGCGTAAGCATTACGAGAGATTGCCAATAAAAGGTACGCCTGCAGTAATTCTTAATGGTGCTGGTGTTTACGATTATTCTCAGGAAAAAATGCTTTACTTTGATGCAATCAATGATAAGGCAATGGATTTGGTTTTTGATATTTATGAAAGATTTCCATTGGTGGAAATTGAAATTCTTACTGATAGAATGATTTATACTCTTAATTCCAGAATTTTTGCAAAAATTATGGTAAGAGCTGATAAGTTACATTATAAAAATTGTAAGAAACCACATGAAATCCCAAGAGAAAATTGGGGCAAGGTAATTTTCCTTGGTATGCCTGATTTGATTAGAAGAATCAGAAAATATGTTGATACATTGACCGACACCGGAGCAAATTTTATGTCAAGCTCAATTTGTTCTTTTGAAATGTTAAATGAAGGTGTACATAAAGGCTCTGCACTTATGAAAATTGCAGATATGTATGGCATCGAGCAAAGTCATACAGCTGCAATCGGTGACTATTTTAACGATTACGATATGCTCAAAACTGTTGGACTTCCTGCATGTTGCGGACAAGCACCAAAAGCAATGCACGAAATCGCAAAATTCCATGCGTGTCATTGTAACGGTGGTGCAGTTGCAGACTTGCTCGATTATATAATGAACGATTATAAGGAGGAATAATTATTATGAATAATTCTCTTAAACACGAATTAGAATTATTTGCCGTAAAAGAAAGAATGTTAATTCTTGAAGGTATTTTCAATGCAAAGGCTGGCCATCCGGGTGGCTCACTTTCAATTGCCGAGCTTATGGCATATCTTTACAATGTAGAGATGAAGGTTGACCCTGCAAATCCAAAATGGGAGGACAGAGACCGTTTTGTTCTTTCAAAAGGACACGCGGCACCTGCTCTTTATGCAGCACTTGCACTCAAGGGATTTTTCCCAACAGAAGATATTAAAACACTCCGTAAAGCTGATTCATATCTTCAGGGACATCCTAGTATGAAGTGTGTTCCCGGTGTTGATATGAGTACAGGCTCACTCGGTCAGGGTATTTCAACTGCTGTTGGTATGGCACTCGCTGCAAAATACGATAATAAAGATACAAGAGTTTATACAATTCTTGGTGACGGTGAAATCGAAGAAGGTCAGGTTTGGGAAGCAGCAATGTTTGCAAGTGCAAAAAAACTTGACAACCTTGTAGTAATCGTTGATAATAACAATCTTCAGATTGACGGTTCTGTTGAAGAAGTTAACTCACCATATCCAATTCCTGAAAAATTTGTTGCATTCGGTTTCAACACAATCGAAATCGATGGTAATAACTTTGACGAAATCGAAACTGCACTTGAAAATGCAAAGAACTGTAAGGGAATGCCTACTGCAATTATTGCAAAGACAGTTAAGGGCAAAGGCGTTTCTTATATGGAAAATCAGGTTAACTGGCATGGTGCAGCACCTAATGAAGAACTTTATAATCAGGCAGTAGCAGAACTTACTGCAAAACTTAATGAATTGGAGGCAGCAAAATGAGTGAAGTAATCAAAACAGCAACAAGAGATGCTTATGGTAAAGCACTTGTTGAATTAGGAAATACAGACGCTAAAGTTCTTGTTCTTGATGCAGACCTTGCTGCTGCTACAAAAACAGGAATGTTCAAAAAGGAACACCCTGAAAAATTTATCGACTGTGGTATCGCAGAAGGTAATATGATGGGTATTGCTGCTGGTCTTGCAGCATCAGGATACACAGTATTCGCATCATCATTTGCAATGTTTGCAGCTGGTCGTGCATTTGAACAGGTTAGAAACTCAATCGGTTATCCTCACCTTAATGTTAAAATCGGTGCAACTCACGCAGGTATCTCTGTTGGTGAGGACGGTGCAAGCCATCAGTGTTGTGAAGATATCGGTCTTATGAGAACAATTCCGGGTATGGTAATTCTTAATCCTGCTGATGATGTTGAAGCAAGACTTTGTGTTATGGCAGCAGCAGAGCATGATGGTCCTGTTTATATGCGATTTGGTCGTCTTGCAGTGCCAAGAGTATTTGATGAGAACTACAAGTTCGTAATCGGTAAAGGCTCTGTTCTTAAGGAAGGTGACGATGTAACAATCATCGCAACAGGACTTATGGTTAATGAAGCACTTATGGCTTATGAAGAACTCAAAGCAGAAGGCATTAACGCAAGAGTTGTTAATATGGCAACAATCAAGCCTATTGACCGTGATATTATCATCGAAAGTGCAAAGAAAACAGGCGTAATCGTAACTGCAGAAGAACACAATGTAATCGGTGGTCTTGGTTCAGCAGTTGCAGAAGTAGTTTGTGAAACAGTTCCTGTTCCTGTACTTCGTGTAGGCGTTGAAGATACATTCGGTAAATCAGGTCCTGCAGTACAGCTTCTTCACGAATTCGGACTTGACGCTGCAAATATCGTTGCAAAATGTAAAGCAGCAGTAGAGCTTAAGAAGTAAATAATAATGGTATGGCGAGGTTAAGACCTCGCCATTTTTTTATAGATTTCAGCTTAAATAACCTCTAATTGTAAGAATTTGCTAAAAAAAAATATATAATATTCGTGTATTATGACTTCCTGTAATTTTGATAAAAATATTGACCCTAATTAGTACAAG
>JAZSHP010000034.1:0-11442 GCA_045533355.1 Candidatus Fimenecus sp. | reverse complement strand
TGGTGAGGCCATGCGTTCATACAGAAGCTTTAAGCTTCCCGGCATTGATATGCTTTGCAATCGGCATGAATTTACTACTGCAAAACAGACACAGTCTGCAGTTCATCAGTATGGTTATGAGGGTATGCTTTCAGAGCTTTACGGTGTAACAGGTTGGGACTGTGATTTCAGAACATATAAGCATCAGGGCGACTGGCAGGCTTGTCTTGGTGTTACAATACGTGTGCCTCATCTCTCTTGTTATTCTATGAAAGGTGAAGCAAAACGAAATTACCCTGCTTCAATTCATTACCAATCACCTTGGTACAAAAAATATAATCTTATTGAGAACCATTTTGCGAGAGTAAATACTGTTCTTACTCGTGGTAAACCAATCGTAAAGGTCGGCGTTATACATCCTGTTGAAAGCTTCTGGCTTCATTGGGGTCCTAATGATAAATCTGCAATTTTCAGAGAAAATCTTGATGAGAGATTCCAAAATGTCACAAAATGGCTTCTTGAAGGTAGTGTTGATTTTAATTTTATTTCCGAATCACTTTTCCCAACTCTTTGTAAGGAGGGCTCTGCACCTCTTAAAGTTGGTAAAATGGAATATGATGCAATAGTTGTTCCCGGTTGTGAAACATTAAGAAAAACAACAGTTGAAATACTTGAGCAATTCCGTGAAAATGGTGGTAAACTCATTTTTATGGGTGATGCACCTTCACTTGTTGACGCTGTACCTTCTGATTATGCAAAATCACTTTTTGAAAAGAGTGAAAAAATCGACTTTTCTCGTGCTTCCCTTCTCACAGCACTTGAAAGTGTCAGAACACTCACCATCAGATACGCTGATGGTAAGCTTACGGATAATTATATTTATCAGATGCGTGAAGACAATGACTGCAAGTGGCTTTTCATCTGTTGTTCAAAAGAACCTGACAACAAGCATATAGATAATGGCAAAGACATTCAAATTATTTTGAATGGCACATTTTCACCTGAAATTTATAACACAGAAAATGGTGAAATCGAGCCGATGAAAGCAGAATACAGAGAAGGAAAAACTATTATCCGATACCGTATTTTTGGCTATGATTCAATTCTTCTGAAACTGGTTGACGGTAAAACGGAATGTGAAAAATCACAGTATATCCCTACAACCTCAGGTGAAAATCTTTGTGAAATGTGTGATTATGAGCTGTCCGAAGAAAATGTGCTTGTTCTAGATATGGCAGAATGGAAAATCGACGACGATAAGGACTATTTTCCAAAAGAAGAAGTGCTTCGACTTGATAATCTTATAAGAGAACGCTTTGGGATGAATGAAAGAGGCGGACGGGTTGTTCAACCTTGGGTATATGGAAAACTCCCAAAAGACCACAAAGCAACACTTAAATTCACATTCAACAGTGAAATAGATTATGAAGGTACAATTCTTGCTCTTGAGGATGCCGATGTTGCAGATGTAACCTTTAATGGCAAGAAAATTACCGAAAGAGAAGAAGGCTTTTATGTCGATATTGCAATAGGTAAAATGAAGCTCGGCAATATAATTAAGGGTGAAAACACACTTGAAATAACTTTGCCTTTCGGTCAGACAGCAAACCTTGAAAACGTGTTTGTTTTGGGTAACTTTGGTGTAAGAGTAACAGGTGCAGAAGCAGTAATAACTGAACTTCCACAAAAGTTAGCATTCGGTTCCTTGCTTAATCAGGGCTTACCATTCTATTCGGGCGCAGTTACATATAAAATCAAGGCAAAAACTGAAAACGACAGTCTGACAATTACTGCAAGTGACTATATGGGCACACTTATTGAGGTAAGTGTTGACAGTGAAATTAAGGGTAATATTATTTATCCTCCGTACTCACTTGAAATCAAAAATATTCCTGACGGTGAACACGAGATAGGCTTAAAGCTTTATACTCACCGTTACAATTCATTCGGACCGCTTCATAATGTAAATGTAAATGAAAAATGGCATGGCCCGGGTGCTTGGCGAACTGAAGGAATAAATTGGAGTTATGAATATATTCTTCGTACAACAGGTATTCTCAAAACTCCTGGTATAAGTTAAATTATTTTAATGTAGCATTTGCACAAATACTATCGTTATTATTTGTGTTCTTAATGTATAGTCTTTAATAAAAATATGTGTTAAAATTAATTCAAAGAAAATTTAGGGGATGATACGATGTCAAAAACTGTAACAAAGACTCAAGAAAACACTCTTTTAACTACAGATGGAAAGTACATATCAAAATTTGAATATTTCTGTGTGTTGCTCTCTCGTGCCGGAGGTATGTTCGGAACAACTCTTACCGGTTCACTTGCAGCAGCATTCTTGCATGAGCTTTATTATGGTCCTGCCGGTGTAGATGCTGACGGTATTGCAAATATTCTTGCCGTTCAGACAACTCTTACCACAGTTTGCGGTATTCTTTTTGGTATTGTAGGTGGCTTTATAGTACAGAATTGGAAAACAAGTCTTGGCAGATATCGTCATTGGTATTTTATCTGTCTTGTTCCTACATTCTTGCTTACAGTCCTTTATTTCTATGTTCCACAGGGTTGGTCAATTCAGCAGATGAATCTTCTTCGTTATGGTATTGCGTGCTGTCAATCCGCATTCAATGTCTTTAACACACATAGCCAGAACCTTGTTCAGGTAATTTCACCAAACCACAAAGAAAAGAAAACTGTTGCTACAATCTGGCAGTTATCATACTATATCGGATATGGCGGAGCTTATCTCGGTACATTTATTTACGGTCTTTTCAGCGACGACAAGAACCAGATGTATATGACTCTTGCAATTGTTGCAGCTTCTGTTACTGCTTTTGGTAACCTTATGTGCGGTATTTTCTGTAAAGAAAGAATTGAACTTCCAAAGAAGCCAAAGGTAAAAGTATCAAAGGCAATGTTTACTCTTTTCAAGTACAAAAACTACCGTGCTTTCCACGCAATGCAGTGGGTTAATGCGTTTGCAATGCTTGGAAAGATGTCTACATATCTTGCAGCAATTACAGTTGGTTCATCAAAGAATCTTCTTCTTACACTTCCTACAGCTATCGGTACTGTAGTTGGTAATCTTATCACTACTAAACTTTCAAAAAAATATGAACCAACAAAGCTTCTCAAATTCTGTGGTATCTATTCACCTGTTGCTTCATTTGTGCTTTTCGGCATCTGCTTTGTAGAAGCAAAAATGGGTATCAGATTCTTTGAAGGTTGGAACAGTATATTCTTCTATGTATTTTATTTCATTTTCGGTATTGGTATTGGTGTTCAGGAACTTTCAAAATCTCACTTTGACGTTGAATTCTATGATTATCTTGAATGGCAGACCGGTGAAAGAATCGAAGCAATTCAGGGTATTGTTCCTGGTTGGGTGAACTCTGCTTGTGTTTATTTGAGAGACCTTGCAGTTCCTTATATGATTGCTTGGGCAGGTTACATGTCTTCAGTTGAAGGTGACCTTGTTAAAACTATGCAGGCTCAGCCTACATATCTTGACACATGTCTTAAAATACTCGGGTTCCTTCTTTTCGGTTATACTCTTGCAAATGTTCTTAAAGCAATCATCCTTAAAACATCTTATGATATTGAGGGTGAAAAGAAAGAACAGATGTATCGTGAACTTGCAGAAATGCGTGCAAAACGACACGAGGAAAACGAAACTGCATAATTTTTTTAAAGACGCACTATTTTCAGAGAGGATATGTGTATGAGAATTACCCCTACAAGTACATTGAGTGATGTGCTTAATAACCCTGTAGGTTATGATATTGCGCAAATGGTGGTTTATCGTAGTAATCTTTCAAATGATATATTGGAAAACTATTTATACAGAGAAAAAACTATTGTTGAACTCTTGGGTGATAAGCTTTCTGTTTCCGAAATGGAACAAATTGTTAGCCTTATGAATTTAACGACCGAAAAGATTATCGCCAAAGAAGAGGTTGACCCTAAATGGTGGAAAGAGTCTGTCATATATCAGATTTATCCTCGTTCATTTATGGACTCAAACGGTGATGGTATCGGTGATTTACAGGGCATTATCTCAAAGCTTGATTATCTTAAAGATTTAGGTGTTGATGTGCTTTGGCTCAGTCCTATTTATGATTCACCTAATGACGATATGGGTTATGATATCCGTGATTATCGTAAAATTATGACCGAATTCGGCACTATGGCAGACTTTGATTTGATGCTCGAAGAAATTCATAAGCGTGGAATGAAGCTCGTCATGGATTTGGTTGTAAATCATACATCTGACGAACATGAGTGGTTTCAGAAGGCCTTGTCCGGTGACGAAAAGTACAAGGATTATTACATTTTCCGTAAAGGTAAGGGAGATGGAATTCCACCAAATAACTGGACATCGTTTTTCTCAGGCTCTGCGTGGAATTATTATTCTGAATTGGATGAGTGGGCGTTACACCTTTTCTCATCAAAGCAAATGGACTTGAACTGGGAAAATCCTGAACTCAGAAAAGAAATTTATGATATGGTTTCTTGGTGGCTCCGGAAAGGTGTTGATGGATTCAGAATGGATGTTATCACCCTTATTTCAAAGGTCCCAAGTCTTCCTGACGGCAATCCTCACATCGGAAAGCTATTCGGCTGCGGTGCTGAGCATTATTCGTGGGGTCCACGACTTCATGAATATCTTAAAGAACTTAATGAAAGAACTTTCAAGAAATTTCCTGAAAGCTTTTGTGTTGCAGAGCCTTGCAGTACAGGTATTGAAATGGTTAAGCTTATTTCAGATGATTCACGACAAGAAGTTCGTCAGGCATTCCTTTTTGACCATATTGAGAATCCTGGAAAACAAAAGTATCAGGATTATAAATATGACCTTAAATACTTGAAAGAGGCTTTTATAAAATATCAACTTTCTCTTTGTGGCTCATCATGGCCATCATTCGTTATTGAAAATCACGATAATCCACGTATGGTATCAAAGGTTAATCCTGATACTAGGTTCAGAAAACCTCTTTCAAAGCTTCTTGGTACAATGGTGCTTACAACTCGTGGTACACCATATATTTTCCAAGGCCAGGAATTGGGTATGATTAACTGTAATTTCAATAATATGAGTGAAATTCGTGATGTTGAGGCGATTAACAGATATAACGAAAATATTGAAATAGGCAGAAATGAAGAAGAAATTTTTGCAGAAATTCTGGCGGGCGGAAGAGATAATGCAAGAACTCCTATCTGTTGGGATGATAGCGAAAATGCAGGGTTTACGAAAGGTTTACCTTGGATTAGAGTCAATAGTGACTATAAAGAATGTAATGCAAAAGTACAGCTTGAAGATTCAACAAGTCCTTTCAATTATTACAAAGCACTTATGGCACTTCGTAAAGAAAATAAGTCAACTCTTGTTTATGGTGATTTCAAACCAATTGAAACAAATGATGAAACATTCTGCTTTTACAGAGAAAGTGCTGAAAGCAAATTCTGTATTGAGATGAATCTCACAGAAAATATTATTGAAAGACCAATTTCCGTAGAAGGGGAATGTGTGCTTTCAAATTATTCTGAAACTGCAGATACTCTTCATGCCTATGAAGTAAATATTTACAGAGTAAAATAAACTGAGTCGGGAGATGTTAAAATGGCAAAAAAAATAATTCTTATTGTGCTGGCAGTATGTATTGTTAATCTTGTGGCGGGAATAATTTATTTTGAAATTGAACCTGAAAACACAAATATAAACTATGACCCTGCAGACCCAAATAAAACAACTGACAAAACAATAAGATTTGATTCGAACGGTAAACTTAAAATATTACATGTTGCCGATACTCATCTTGCTAACGATAAGCATTTTGATTCATCAATATGGGTTATAGCTAATGCTTGTGATGTTGAAAAACCTGACCTTGTTGTGCTTACAGGTGATAACACAACACCTTATGAGTCAGAAGAAGAAACTAAAAGACTGATTAACTCACTTATGAATATCTTTGAATCAAGAAATATTCCTGTTGCTGTAACATTTGGTAATCACGATTCAGAAGCAGGACCAATGTCAAGAAAAGATATTATGGAATATTACAAAACATTTTCTTGTGTAATATCCGCAGGTGATGAAGAAGATTTCAAAAATTGTGCAACATTTAATATCCCTGTTCTGGCATCTGACAGTGACAAGGTAAAATTCAATCTTTGGGTGTTTGACTCGGGCGATTATGATGAAGATGATCCAAGACACTACGACAGAGTAAGAACTGAACAAATTGAGTGGTACAAAGAAACTTCTGCAAAACTTAAAGAAGAAAACGGTGGCGAAACCGTTAATTCAGTAGTTTTCCAGCACATCATTGTTCCTGAAATTTATGATGTTCTTAAAAAGGTTGATTCAAAGAAGCTTTTTTCAGAAAAACATATTTACAATGAAGACGAATACTATATGTTCGACCCTGAAAATACAAACTATGGTACGCTCAATGAATATCCTTGCCCGGGATATTACAACGACGGTCAGTTTGATGCGTTGGTTGAAACAGGTGATGTTCTTGCAATGTTCACAGGTCACGACCATACAAATGCATTTGGTGTAAGAAACCAAAATATTGATATTTTCACTTCACCAATGACACGTTATAAGGGATTAGCTTATACAACTCAGTACGGCTATCGAGTGGTTGAAATTGATGAAAACGATACTTCAACATATACAACAAGAGTTGAACGTCTTTATGATGTGTTTGACCACGACTATGCAAAGGCACAAAAGGAAAGTGGAGATAAGTATTCAAAGAAAATCTCTTACGAACTTGCAGTCAAAGGTAGAACACAAAAAATATTCACTAAGATTTACCAGTCAGTAGTTGAATTTGTTACAGGCAGAACAGTAACATATCCAGATTATAAATAAAAGAAAAAGCGTTGCACAAGGGACAACATAATCCCAAATGCAACGCTTAATTCCTTTGAATGGCTTTAATACAATTCAAGCATATTATTTTCCTTGAGAGTTTGCAGAAATTCTTCAATATCACCTTGTGCAGTTGCAGCATCAATTGAAAAGTTTTCGGTAACTGCCGTAACAAGCTGGGGGAGGGTACATTCAGCCTGAAGCTTTTCCCAAATGAGTCCGCTGACAGGGTTGAGAATTATAATATTTGCTGAATTAAGTTCGGGTGCAAAAGGAATTGCCAAAAATTCACTCTCGATTTCTCTCAAGACATATCCGGGTTTGATTTTAAAGGTTGAGTTGGTCATAAAAAATCACCTTTCATTATGATGTACTTACTAATATTAACATATTTCCGTAAAAATAGCAAATTAAAAATAAAAACAAAAAATACAATATTAATAATTGACAATTTTATAAAAAGATGATAGAATTAAACGAATATAAAAAATCGGGTGAGTAGCAGATGTTGCGGAATTATTCAATATGCGGAAGGGAGTTAAGGATTAGTGTTCCTTTCTTTCCTGCAAATTCCGATAATTGGGAGAAATTCATTGCAAAATCTGTGAAACCGGATATAACTGTAGAGTGTAAAATTTCCGAAAATTTACCTGAGATAGATGGTAAATGGTCAAAAAGAGACCAGTGTGATTACTGTGTTATTGAGGATACACTTTATAAACGTATATATATGGGTTGTGCCGACGGTGCAGTTATAAGGAACGGGCTGAATGATTTTTCGAAAAAGGAAATAACCTTTGCCGAGAACAGCTTTAAAACCCTTATGGATGAACGTTATATATGGAGCACAATCGGTCTTGCGGAGTCTCTTTTGTTTCTCGATTCACTTTTGATGCACGCATCCTATATAGAGTATGACGGTGAGGCAATATTGTTTACTGCGCCATGCGGAACAGGTAAAAGTACTCAGGCTGAGCTTTGGCGGAAGTTTGCAGGTGCAACGGTAATCAATGGTGACAAAGCCGGCGTCAGTTGTATTGACGGAAGATTTTATGCTTGCGGAGTTCCTTTTTGCGGAACAAGCGGAATTTGCGAAAACAAAACTCTGCCGCTTAAAGCGATAGTGGAACTGGGTCAAAGTAAACAAAATACGGTCAGAAGGCTGTCGGGTGTCAGTGGCTTGCAGGCAGTGTTGGGTAATACATATATAGATATGCAGACGCCCGGGGTGCCGGTGAGGTGCGTTGACCTGATAAACAGAATACTCAGTTCGGTTAATGTTTATCATCTTGATTGTACTCCTGATGAACGGGCAGTTGAGACTTTGAAATCAGCATTAAAAAACGAATAACAGTGATTAGTTATGGAAAACGCATACAATTTATTTATAAATAAGCTTTTTATGAAAGCCGATTTGGGCAAAATTCCTCTTGCGGGAACCTTTGAGCTTACATCAAGATGTACTCTTGATTGTAAAATGTGTTACATACATAAGGGTATTTGCAATAAGGAAGCGCAAAGTCGGGAAAAATCTACCGAATGGTGGTTGAATCTTGCCGAGGCTTGTAAAAAAAGAGGTACCCTGAATTTGTTGCTGACGGGTGGTGAGCCACTTGTCAGGAGTGATTTTAAGGAGATATACCTTAAGCTTCGTGAAATGGGCTTTCTTTTAAATATAAATACTAACGCCACATTGATTGACGACGAGTATATAGAATTTTTCAGAATGTATCCTCCACAGAGGTTGAATATAACTCTCTATGGTTGCTCTGAAAGGACTTATGAAGAACTTTGCGGAGACGGAAGTGCATATAAAAAAGTTGAATACGCTGTTGAGGGCTTGAAAAAAAACGGTGTGAACATTCGTTTTAATTACACCGTAACACCTCTTAATAAAGATGATTTGAGCGAGGCAAGAGCTTATGCAGGAGCCTTGGGTATTGAAATGAAGACAGTTACCTACATTTTTGAACCCGTAAGGGCGAGTGGTGATGCCTTCAGATTAAGTCCGGAGGAGGCTGCAAGGCTTGATTTTGAAAACAAGCTGCAAAGCCTTACTGAAGAAAGGATTGCTGAATCGGTCAAATCAGACAAAAATATTGAGCAGAGGCGAAAAAGAGAGTTCCTGACAGATGAATGTGAAGGAATTTCATGCAGAGCAGGTTTAAGCTCATTCTGGGTCACATATGATGGTAAAATGACACCTTGCGGAATGATGACGAAACCATCTGTGGAAATTGAGGATTTCAACACAGCCTGGGAGTATATCAACGAGGCTCGTGAGGAAATAAAAATGCCAAGAGAATGTAAAGAATGTGAATATCGTAAAATCTGCGATATCTGCGCTGCAGTTTCTCTTGCTGAAACAGGGGATTTTTCAAAAATGCCCGAATACGCTTGCCGAAAGGCAAAGGCTTATGGCAAACAGGTGCAAAATCTGGTTGAAAAAAGCCGAAAATCAAGGAATTAAGCAAATTCAAAAAAGAATTTGTAAGATATTTTCATTTAATGGAGGTAATGAAAATGAAAAAGAACAAAATTTTTAGAAAGGCCATGTCGTTGTTGCTTTCATTGGCAATCCTTGTGGGAACATTAGCAATCGCTATTCCTATGATGAAGGTTAATGTTTCTGCTATTACAACAAGTGATGGTGAAACAATTACACAGACACAAATTGTTACAAGTAACCGTGATGTAACATACGGCAACTACGCAGCCCAATATTTGAATGGCGCCGGTGAGGCTACCGATATGGTTATCCCCGGTCTTGCTGCATCAGAGGACTATGTTGTTCAGGGTATATCATATTACCCGGCAAAGGACTGGATGATTGTTACTGCATACCATGCTGACGAAACATACTCAAGTAAGATGTTCTGTCTTGACGCAAAAACAGGTGAGTTCGTAGCAATGTTCTCATTCCTTAATGTTGACGGAACTGTAAACACTGACCACGGTGGCGGTATTGCGTTCTCAGAGCATAATATTTACTACTCATGCGGTGATAAGGACAGAAAAATTGCTTACGCTCCTCTTTCAGCTCTTGATGACCTCGAAAATGGTGGCTATAAGGCTGTTCAGCTCGTAGGTGAAGCTGTGTTTACTGAAATCGGTTCTGTAACTCGTGACAGCAAAACTGCTTATACAGCTTATGTTTGTTATGACCAGGGTTATCTTTGGATGGGTAACTTCTATGATAAAGGTGCAGACATTATAGGTATTGATATAGCTGCAACCGATTATAATGCTCCTGCTACAGCAAACTACAACTCTATGGTTTATGGTTATAAGCTTCAGGGTTCAACATCTGAAGAAGAATGGATTAATCTTACGGTTGGTTCAGCTGACTGTAAGGGTTCACCAACTCACGCTATTGCTCTTGAAAACAACATCAGAGACGTTCAGTATGCCGTTGTTGATAACGGTAAGCTTTACCTCAGCTGTTCATTTGGTTCAGGTGCAGGTAACTCTGTTAGCTTCGGTTTCGGTGAAACAAGTAGACTTATCACAGCAGATATTGACCTTTCTGCTCAGCCAACTACAGATGTAGTTATAAGCTTAAATGAAGCTAACTCAACAACAAAGACTATTAAGGCACACAAAATCAACGAATATAACACCTATGACATGATGCCAATGTCAGAAGGTCTTTGTGTTGTTAATGGTTTGATTTTCTGTACATTTGAAAGTGCTTCTAACAAATATTTGAACGAAAGCGGCGGCTTGACTTCTATCGGTAACTGTGAAAAGCCGGTTGACGTTATTTGGAAGATTGACCCTTATGCACTTGAAAATAAAACAAGAATCGAAGATACACCATCTACTCATTATGAAAGAGTAAACAGCCTTTCAGAAATCCAGAATGGTGAAGAATATATCATCGTTTATGAATCACCTGTAAAGGACCCTGTTACACAGCAGAATATCCTTTATGCACTTGATGCTAACGGTGGTTATAAGGATTACAGACTTTCAAAGAATAGCCTCGGTAGCAATGTAGGTTACACTGGTGCTATCGGTCATCCTATTATAGAGTATTCAATTGACAATGGTAAGCTTTATCTCGGTAATGCTGAAAAGGATGATGTAAAAAATATTCGTTGGGAAATTAACAACCTTAGCGGAAATGCATACAGCATCCAGTCTCCTGATTACTATTTCGTAAATCAGCCTAACCTCTATTTTGATGCTGCAAATATTTCAATGTCAACAGATGCTATTCGCGGAAATAATATTAGAATTCAGGAATCAGGCGATGGTGAGGGCGGATTCTGGATTTCAAATAATGAACAATACTTCCTCTGGTGTAATGACGGTACAACAGCAAGCTACAACACTGCATATAATAACTATTATGCAAATAGCTCTGTTCCAATGTATTCAGAGGTTACTGAACAGGCTGGTACATTCCATACAGATGCTTTGAATCAATCAGGTTCAAATGTTCTTGGTGGTTCTATTGTAACAGGTGCAGATACATACTATGCACATGGTGTTTTCAACCTCTACAAACGTGTTATTGATAAAACTTCTTCAACATACGAAAGCCGTGTTTACACAGATATGAC
>JAZSHP010000019.1:0-10178 GCA_045533355.1 Candidatus Fimenecus sp. | reverse complement strand
TTCAGCATCTGATGACCGTAGCTGCGCTCGTTCTCTATATTATCTTGAAGATTTAATGTCAACAAGAAAAGCTCCCTATATAAAACGAGCAACAATAAAACGAAAAAATCGCTTTAGCCCACGAATGGTTCATTCAGGGTTTGGACTTGACGAATATCCTGATGAATATCTTAGTTTTATTGCTCATTCGGGGCGTGATGCAATTCTTGTCTTTGCTAAAGAAGCAAACATCACACCTTATGGTTATCTTGATTTCAATGACCTTATAGACAGAGCCTCCAAATATGGAATAGATGTATATGCATATAGCTACATAAAATTAACTATGCATCCTGATGAAAAGGGAGCAGAAGATGCCTACGATGCCACCTATGGAGAGCTTTTCAAAAAGTGTCCCGGTCTGAAAGGTATCGTTTTGGTAGGCGAATCTGTGGAGTTTGAAAGCAAGGATGAGCATGTTGGTTTATGCGGTCCACTGCCAACGGATGCTCTTCCAACAGGAAAACCTCGTCCTGGTTGGTGGCCGTGTAATGACTATCCGCAGTGGATCAATTTGGTTAAAAATACCATAAGAAAGTATAAAAGTGATGCCGATGTGGTTTTCTGGACTTATAATTGGGGACGTGTGGAAGAAAAATATCGCATCAATCTTATCGAAAGTCTTCCCACAGATATTTCGCTTCTTGTAACATATGAAATGTTTGAACCTGTTGTGAGAGAGGGTATAACCGATTCTTCATCAGACTATACAATTGCGTTTGAAGGTCCGGGTAGTTACTTTGTATCAGAAGCAAAGGTTGCAGCAAAAAAAGGTATCCGCCTTTACGCAATGACAAATACAGCCGGTTCAACATGGGATTTCGGAGTTGTTCCATACATCCCTGTTCCTATGCAATGGATAAAACGATATTCCGGTATTCTTCAGGCAAACCATGATTGGAATCTTTGTGGTTTAATGGAGGGACACCACTACGGATTTTATCCCTCATTTTTGGCAGAACTTTCAGGCAGAGTGTTTGACATCGGTGCAGACCGTCCCGAAGAAGAACTCAAAAAATCACTCTGTAAGTACTATGGACCGGAAAGTGCAGATGCAGTATATCTTGCTCTTAACAAATGGAGCGATGCCATTTGTTATCATACAATGTCAAATGAAGATCAGTATGGACCATGGAGAGTCGGACCAGCATATCCTTTTGTTTTTAAACGAAAAGTAGATATTCCATGTGTTCCATATGCACTGTGGGGAAACGCAATCTGTTATACCGACTATCCATCATATCCAAAAAACGATACACCAAATTACACCGCACCCGTATTTCGCTATCCTAAAGATATAGAATTTCTTACAAAAGAAAGAAATCTTTTTTTGGAAGGTATAAGAATTCTTGAAAAAATTAAGAAAAAAAGTGAGGAGCTTATGTACCTTTTGAATATGGGTAGATACATTGTTTGTATGATAACAACTGGTATTAACATAAAAAAATGGTATATAGAAAAAACGAAGCTTTTGCTTGTTAATGATATCAAAGAGGCGGACGAGTGCTTTTCTACTCTTATATCCATTGCAAATGATGAAATGCAAAATGCTCAAAGCGCAATTGAATATGTTAAATATGATTCCCGTCTTGGTTGGGAACCTAGTATGGAATACATTGGCGGAGAAGATAATATCAAGTGGAAAATTGCACATTTGAAATATGTATTAGATAAGGAAATACCTGCATTAAAAAAACAGTACAACATGTAAAATTTTTATCTTTCAAAGTATATGTTAATTTTAAGGAGAAAAAAATGGATTTCAATTTTATTAATTTACCCGAAGAATTAAAAAGGGGAACAGAAAGAATATGCAAAAAACTCGGATTTAAAATATCCGACAACGGTATTAAAGTGAGCATATCAGAGGGTAACAATATTGAAGTTTGCGACGATGGCACCACAATCACAATTGTCTACAATCAAAAAATTCACTTCTTTCGCGCTCTCGGTCTCCTCTGCGAAAACCTCAAAAAAGGGAGGGTTTTTTCTGTTACCGAAACTCCTCAGTTTAAAACAACCGGTGTTATGCCCGATTTTTCAACCGATTCGATGATGCGTCCTGATTTTGTGTGTGACTATATGGATTATATGGCAATTATGGGACTCAATATGATGCTTTTGTATTTGGAAGTAAACTATGAACTTCCTTCACGTAAATATTTTAACTATATGACTTCCAACTATACAAATGAAGAAATGAAGGCTATGGACGACTATGCCTTTGAATATGGAATAGAGCTTATTCCCTGCATGCAAACTCTCGGTCATCTCAATAAATATCTTCGTTGGGCAGAATCGGCAGATGTCAAGGAAACAGATAGGGAACTCAATGTAGATACCGATGCCACTTACAAGCTTATCGAAGAAATGATAGTTTGTTCCACCTCGAATCTTCGCTCAAAGCGTATTCACATCGGCATGGATGAAACATGGGGACTCGGCAGAGGAACCAAATCATTAAATGAATACGGTCTCAGAGACCAAGAACGTCTTTTTATTGACCATCTCAAAAAGGTTGTTGCCATAACCGACAAACATGGTCTCACACCGATGATATGGAATGATTTTCTGTTTTGCTTACATTCTGAATCGGGCATCAACAAATATGATGAAGAAACCGAAATTCCGGCAGAAATCATGGCGGAAATTCCAAATAATGTACAGCTCGTATATTGGCACTATGGTGAAGAAGTTCAGGGGTGCGACGAATTTATGATTCGTAAAAATCAGCTCTTTGGCAATGATGTAATCTTTGCTGGTGGAAGTATGATGTGGTGTACTGCACTCCCTGATCAAATGTTTTCGTATGATGCTGCAGAGGAAGGACTTACTGCTTCCAAAAAATGTGGTCTTTCTGAAGTGTTTACAACACTTTGGCTCAATGGTTCAAAGGGATGTCTTTTCTATCCTGCACTACTACATCTTCAGCAATATGCAGAGCATACATACCACAAAACAGTATCCAAAGAACACATCAAAACCCGTTTTGAAGCATGCACGGGTGCAAGTTTTGATGCATTCTGGAATATGAGTCAGTTTTGCAATATAATGGACGGCAGAGAAAAGAATTTTAAGAATTATAACGAACGTTATCACGGTCAGAAGTTTATGTGGCAGGATGTGCTTATCGGTCTTTATGATGATATGCTCTACAAAACTCCTATGAGTGAACATTATAAAAAGTGGACAGAATATTATGCATCAATGTGTGACAAAAATGATAAATGGCATGAACTCTATAATATATGTTACCTCATTTTTGATTATCTCACTTTGAAGACATATATTGGTGAAAATATGAGACTTCGCTATCTTGACGATGATATGGAATTTATGAAAAAATGCCAAAAAGAACTCTTGCCGGAGCTTCTGGATAAAACAAAAATGCTCCACAGAACATATAGGAAAATGTGGTACACAACACGAAAACCTTTTGGTTTTGAACTCATAGATAATAAATTTGGTGGTTTGGAGGCTCGAACAGAGTCTGCAATTGAAAGACTCGATGCCTATATAAAAGGCGAAATAAATATTATTGAAGAATTTGATGAACCAAGACTTCCGATGCCGGAATCACTTTGGACATAATTTCTGATTTGTTCGATAATCCCAATTTTGAAAGGAGACTTTATGGTTACTCAGGAAATAAATCTTACCAACAAAATTTTTGAAACCGATTATACTATATCGTCAGAAAAAATAGACAAAGCCATAGATATGGCAATAGCAAAGATAGAACGCAATATTTCGCACTTTGTTGACAAATATCCCGTAGTGGAATATGGCGAAAATAAAATTCAGAAAACAAAATATGCTGGCAAAGAATTTTGGGGAAAGCCGAGCGGTGAATGGCTTTCGGGACTCTATGAGGGGATGTATTGGCTTTGCTGGGAACTCACAGGAAATCAAAATTTTTTTGATGCAGCAAATCGTTGGCTTCCATATTTTATAGACAGAGAACAAAAAAAACACGATATGTTTTGTCATGATACAGGCTTTGTATTTAGTCCGTCTCTTGTTGCGGCATACAAGCTTACAGGCAATAAAGAAGCATACATTGCGGCTCTTGATGCGGCACAGTATTTCTATGACCACAATTATTGCAAAGAGGGTGGCTTCATATTAAGATGCGACGACGGTGTCAGGGGTGTTGAGGGGTCGTGTCGCACAATGATGGACACAATGCTCAACATTCCACTTCTTTTCTGGGCAGGAAAGGAAACTGGAGAACAAAAATATATTGATGCCGCCAATGCACAGTGTGAAATAACAAACAGATGTCTTTTAAGAGCTGACGGTTCGTCTTATCACCACTATCAGTTCGATACCAAAACCTTTGAGCCAAAATTTGGTCTTACATATCAGGGACGATGCGATGAATCTACCTGGTCAAGAGGTCACAGTTGGGGAATCATGGGATATCCGATAGCCTATGCCTATACCGGCAACAAAGAATATATAGACATCCACAAAGATATAACATATTATTTTCTTAATCATCTGCAGAGCGATTTTCTACCTAACTGGGATTTTGATTATACAAGCGACTGTGACCAGAGAGACAGCTCTGCTGCAGCAATTTCAGTTTGCGGTATGCTTGAGATGATACGCCATCTGCCCGATACTGCTTCTCAAAAGAGTATATTCAAAAATGCTTCTGCGAGGATTCTTGAATCACTTATAGATAACTGCACCAAATACAGCGAGGATTTTGATGGGCTTATTTGCAAAGTGTGGACAGGTCGCGGTGGTGAAATAACCGAAAACACACCGAAAGATATTTTTGCAGTGTACGGTGATTATTCGTATCTGGAAGCGCTTATGAGATATAAAAATGCTAATTGGAAAATGTATTGGTAAATTCCGATTTGTTAAAGTATAACGTTTCAATGATTTAAAATCGCAGAGTATGTAAAAAAACTGTTAAATCATTTGGATTGCAAATAAAAACAACAATATGTTTTTGAATTCAATAAGAAATCAATTCACTTTAGGATTTGAAAGTGATTTTATTGACTGAAAAATAATAGGGAGAGTTTTTCATGAGAATAAATCTGAAAAAATCATATTTTAACGAGAGAGAATTCATACTTGCGCAGCATGGTGAATTTAAAGTTACAAGCTTTAGGTATTCCACCGGCGTGGAAGCATTAAGAGTAGATAACATCAAAGGATATTTTATAATTCTTCCATTTCAGGGGCAGCAAATATGGCGTGCTCATTTTTGTGGCAAGGATTTAACCATGCGTACAAAATTAGATGAGCCATATCCCACAAAGGAATACCTCAAAACTCATGGTGGGTTTCTTTTGCATTGCGGAGTCTGCGCATTTGGTGTACCGCAGGCAGATGACAAGCATCCTCACCATGGAGAACTTCCCAATGCTGATTATGACAATGCATATATTGAAATGACTGATGATTATGTTGAGGTTGGTGGAACATATAACTATTATGTTTCTTTTGTGAAAAACTATAGTTTCACGCCAAGGTGCCGCTTATATTCAAATAATACAGTTCTTAAAATAAATATCACTCTTGAAAATAAGCGCTGTTTACCTATGGACTACATGTATCTTTGCCACATAAATTTTCGACCTATAGATGGCGCTGAACTCATATACAGTGCTTCTTGCGAAAATGCAAAGGTTTTTAATCCTGCAAACGACGATATGCCGTTAGAACAAAAGCAAAAGCTTGATGATTATGTTGCTCGTCTCGAAAAGGATATAAGTATTCATCATAAAATAGGAGCAGACGGTCAGTTCTATAATCCCGAAATTTGTTTTGGAATTTATGACTATAAAGCAGACGCCGAGGGCAAGGCATATACATTGCAATACTCAGATGACGGAGCTTTTTATGTAAGTCACCCTGTAGATGTTTTGCCGGTTTGCATTCGCTGGATATCCCGTTCAGAAGATGAACAGTCACTTGGTATGGTGCTTCCTGCAACTGCAGAACATCTTGGCTACAATCATGCAAAACGAACAGGTCAACTAAAATTTCTTGAGCCTTATGGCAAAATATCATTCGACATTGAATGTGGATATCTTGATTTGGATAATTCGAAAAGAGTTTGCGATATAATAAATTTGATTAAATGATTCTTTTGGAAAATAATATAGTAGATAATCTTACAGCATGTATAAAAATGGCAAAATTCTTGATATTACAGAATTTGTTGTGATGAACTTGACGACAGAGCATAGTAAGATTTGTTTTTAAGAAAATATTCTTCGGTTTATAAAAAGGAGAGAAAATAATGAAAATGACTTTTAGATGGTATGGCGAGAGCGATTCGATATCTCTTGACTATATCAAACAAATTCCTTGTATGACAGGTGTTGTAACTGCGGTTTACAGTGTGCCTGTAGGTGAAGTGTGGCCTCAGGAGGAAATTGATAAAATGAAAGCTATGGTAAATGCCAAAGGGCTTGAAATGGAAGTTATAGAAAGTGTTCCTGTTCATGAAGATATAAAACTTCGTCAGGGAAATTATCAAGCCTACATAGATAACTATAAAGAAAACATTCGTCGTTTATCAAAAGCAGGTGTTAAATGTATTTGCTATAACTTTATGCCTGTATTCGACTGGACTCGTTCTCGTCTTGATCAGGGGCTTCCTGATGGTTCAAATGCTCTTGTATATTACAAAGAAGATGTTGACAAAATGGACCCCACCAAAATGACACTTCCGGGTTGGGATGCGTCATATACTCCTGATGAAATGGCAGGGCTTATAGAAAAATATAAAGAAATAGGCGAGGAAGGTTTGTGGAATAACCTTGAATATTTCATCAAAGAAATTATGCCTGTTGCCATAGAGTGTGATGTTAATATGGCAATACATCCCGATGATCCACCCTGGTCAATTTTTGGTATTCCAAGAATTATTACCACAGAAGAAAATATAGACCGCTTCCTTTCTCTTTATGATGATGTTCATCACGGTTTAACTCTTTGCAGCGGATCACTTGGATGTGCTAAATTCAATGACTACACAGCCATGGTAAAAAAATATGCATCAATGGGCAGAATTCATTTTGCTCATGTACGTAATATAAAGATTTTGGAGGATGGTTCCTTTGAGGAAAGTGGACACTTGTCAGCTTGTGGCTCACTTGATGTTGTTGAAATATTAAAAGCTTATCACGATGCAGGCTTTAAAGGCTACCTTCGTCCCGATCACGGCAGAATGATATGGGGCGAAACAGGTAAACCTGGCTATGGTCTTTACGACAGAGCACTCGGTGCAATGTATATGGCAGGCATATGGGAAACACTTGATAAACTGAAAAAATAACGAAAGGAACATAGAAATGAAATTACCATTTGAAGTAGATTTAACAGGAAAAGTATGCGTAGTAACTGGTGCCGGTGGTGTGCTTTGTTCGATGTTTGCAGAAGCTCTCGCAAAAACAGGTGCTAAAGTGGCTCTTTTAGATCACAATGAGAAATCAGCAAAAAACAATGCAAGAAAAATAATTAATGATGGTGGTATTGCGAAGGAATATATTTGTGATGTTCTTGATAAAGAAAGTTTGGAAAAGGCACATGATGAAATTGTTAAAGATTTAGGTACTTGTGATATTCTTATAAATGGGGCAGGAGGCAATAATCCCAAAGCTACTACTGATATTGAATATTTTACATCTGATGCAATTGGAAAAGTAAAAACATTTTTTGAGCTAGATAAAGATGGTGTTGAATTTGTATTTAACCTTAATTTTCTTGGTACACTCTTGCCAACACAGGTGTTTGCTAAAGATATGATCAGTAAAGAAGATGCAAGCATTATTAACATTTCAAGTATGAACGCGTACACACCGCTTACAAAAATTCCTGCATATTCAGGAGCGAAGGCGGCGATATCGAATTTTACCCAGTGGCTTGCAGTTCATTTTTCGAAGACAAATATTCGTTGCAATGCAATTGCTCCTGGTTTCTTTGTAACTAAACAGAACGAAAAACTTCTGTTTAACGAAGATGGTACTCCTACAGTAAGAACCGAAAAAATTCTTTCGGCAACACCTATGGATAGATTTGGTGAAGCGGAAGAACTTATAGGAACTCTTTTATTCCTTGTGCACAAGAATGCATCAAGTTTTGTAAATGGTGTGGTAATTCCTGTTGATGGTGGATTTTCAGCCTATAGTGGAGTTTAGCAATATTTATCGTTATATATCTGTATATATAACATAGGAATGCATTAGTTCGTATGATTAAAGGCACAAAAGTTTATTAGGAATATTAGTATTAAGGAGAAGAATTATGAACAATGTAAAAACCGGATTTTCGAGAATTTGTATAACTCCGCCTCTTGGAACTTTGATTTCAGGATATTATGAAAAAAGAGAAGCAAAGAAAATTGTTGATGATTTGTATGTAAATACAGTAGCGTTTGACGACGGAATAAAAAAAGCTGTTGTTATTCATGCAGACATAATTATGCTTTCAAAGGAAATATGTGATGGTTTTAGAAAGAGAATAGCGAGCTATTGCAACATTCCAATGGAATGTATTTTCCTCACTTGCTCACACACTCATACGGGTCCCATGATTGGTCCGGACTTCGCTTCAGACCTTTGCGGAGATAAAGATTATGAAGAAAAAATGGTACAGGCTTTTTGTGATAGCGCAAAAGAGGCTCTTGATAACACTGTTTCTTCAGAGTTTTCAATTGCAAGCTGTGAAGCAAAAAACATTTCATTTATTCGTCGTTTTCGTATGAAAGATGGTGGAGTGCAAACTAATCCGGGTATTGATAACCCTAACATTGACTATGCTCTTGGAACACCTAATGAAGAAGTTCAACTTTTAAAGATTGAAAGAGAGGGTGCGGAAGATATATACATAGTATGTTTTGGCACACATCCTGATTCAGTCGGCGGAGATGTAATAAGTGCTGATTATCCAGGATATGTAAGATACTATGTTGAAAAAGCACTTGATGGTGTTAAATGTGTGTTTCTTACAGGTGCACAGGGGGATGTTAATCACATTAATCCTGCTCCAACTGTAGCGGATAGATGTGGTCTTGACTATGATTCGTTTGACGGTGTGCCAAGAGGTATTGAACATGCAAAACATATGGGAAGAACAATTGCAGGTGCAGTTCTTCAAATTTGCGGAAAAACTGAAAAGGTTGTAGCAAACGAGATTTCTTTTGATGAAACCATAGTTACAATTCCTGCAAATCAGGACAATAGTCGTCTTGATGAAGCAAAACGAATTGTAAAACTTCACACAGAGGGTAAGGATGATGTTTTGCCATATAGTGCAATGGAGCTTACAACTGTTGTTGCAGAAGCAACAAGAATTTGTACTTTGTCAGTCGGACCTGAAAGTTATGATTTTGCTCTTACTGCTCTTAAAATTGGTGATGTTGCATTCGCTGGACTTCCCGGTGAGCCATTTGTGGAAATTGGTAGAAGAATTTCAAAAGAATCTCCATTTAAATTTACATTTGTTTGTTGCCTTACAAATGGTGGAGATTCGTATTTTCCTACATCAAGTGCTTATGACGAAGGTGGATATGAAGCAAGGTCATCATATTTAAAAAAAGGCGGAGATGATATTCTTGTTAAAGGTTTCATCAGCTTATTAAAAAAATAGAAAACAAACAATATACAGAATAGTGTGTTAAACGGTGTAAAAACTATGAAATTCGGGATTTTCACAAAGATATTTCATTACCTTTGACATAAGCACAGTAAAAGTATTTGTTGATTTTCCAATATTTTTAGCAGTGTATCCTCTGTTCATCAGTATTAGGGCATCAATGCCCTGTGCTGTTGATGGAGATGCACTGCTTTTTAATTATTATATCGAAATGATTGAAAATTTGTCAAAAACTTTTATGGTTTATACAACAGCATTTGACAAATTTTTCTGTTGAAAAAAGTTAAAATATAGATAATAAATTTATTAAATATAAATTTAAGTGGCATTTTGCCGAAAGGATTTAATAATTATGAAATTTTTAATTATATATGCAACGAATCAAAAGATAAGGAAAATAATGATGAAACTACAGACATAGCTGCGACAAGTGCTTACGTGACCTGAAGATTAATTTTAAATAATAGGTTTGGTTCTTTTACACATGAAAAGCACATCGCACAACCACAGGA
>JAZSHP010000128.1:0-9099 GCA_045533355.1 Candidatus Fimenecus sp. | reverse complement strand
AAACGTTTCTCACGTACGGCTTTTTCCTTGGCTTCCTCCGCATTGTTCGCCATTATAGGGATGGAATAACCGTCGCCATCTTTTTCTCCGTATTTTACATGAATGTCAAAATATTTTTCCATAATCATTACTCCGTTCGTTTTTCGTTGTCTTTATTATACACCCAATGTTTCGTTTTGTCAATACTATTTTTAGAATTTTCTGATAATTTATTGATATTTTTATCCAACCTTTTCCGCGCCTCAATTTTCCACATATTTCTTTTGTACATAATTAACGTAAAAGGTATAATATAAATATAAGTTAACGCTTGCGGTATATCTTTCACATCACTATAAGCATCGTGCAAAGCAATGGACCGTTAAAGCTTTAACGAATAGAAAGTCACTCTGCATTTATGTGGAGTGACTTTTTTTAAAAGTTTAGAAAGGAGGAATGTATGGATGAGAGCTACTTTAGGCAGCTTGTTTGATGGTTCGGGCGGTTTTCCTTTAGCCGGGAGCATGTGTGGAATAACACCGCTGTGGGCGTCAGAAATCGAGCCGTATCCTATTGCTGTCACCCGGAGTCGGTTTCCTGATATGAAGCATTTGGGTGATATAAGCAAGGTTAACGGCGCAGATATCGAGCCTGTAGATATCATAACCTTCGGCAGTCCGTGTCAGGATTTATCTATAGCCGGCAAGCGAGCTGGCTTAAAACACCAAGGGCATGGAGACGAGCAGACAACAAGAAGTGGTCTTTTTATGGAAGCAATCCGAATCATTAGAGAAATGAGGTGTGCTACAAATGGAAAATACCCAAGGTTTGCAATCTGGGAAAACGTTCCCGGCGCATTCTCGTCAGGAACTCCGAAAGGCGAGGACTTCCGCATCGTCCTCGAAGAACTTATCAAAATCTCCGAAAAGAAAGCCTCAATGCCTCCGACTCCTAAAGGTGGATGGCCCTATGCAGACGCTTACGTGGGTGACAGATGGAGCCTTGCTTACCGAACTTTCGACGCACAATATTGGGGAGTCCCCCAACGTCGTCGTCGAATCTACCTTATCGCAGATTTTGTTGGGGGATGTGCCCCAAGAATATTATTTGAGCGCGAAGGCTTGCGAGGGTATTTTGCGAAGGGCAAAAGTCCGTGGAAAAGAATTACCGCCGATGCTCAAGGAAGCATTAGAACAGATGATAACAAGAACGAAACAGTAGAAACAAGTGATTGCATAACACTTGCTTCGGTTGCCTCAACGCTTAGAACCCACACCGGTGGACCAAAGAATTTCTCTGATTGTGTTGGGCGCTTTGTATTAAAACCGTTCCACGAGGCAAACGGTATCGATGGTTATAACGGTGTTTTAACGGGGCAATTGTCTTCTACACTTGGAGTAAACTGTGGCGTGAGTACCGGAAGGAATGGCGTTTTAGCGCTGTCTGGGGGTGATATGAAAGCAGAACAATCAGAGGTATATTGTATGGCATCAGGACAAGCTCATGCTGAAATTTATGAAAATAAGTGTCCCACACTAAATTGTACAGCAGAGAATCCTATTGTCGCTGAGCTCGCGCAGACACAGTACACACCGATGGTTCTGTTTGAACCAAGAAGTCATGACGGAATCCCGCGGATTCATACAGAAGTTTCACCCACTCTTAATACTGCACAAGGCGGTCAACGGCAACCCTGTGTGGCTCTGCCGGTCTATTGTGTCCAAGGTAATTGCATTGACCGTACAGATACGGCCGGATGTAATGGCAAGGGGTGGACCGAGAATGCGAGCTTTACGCTTAATACAATAGACAGACCAGCAGTTTCTTACGCAATGACTACCGGTAGCTTTATGCAAGTCAACAAAGAAACTTCTCCTACATTAGCAGCAAGAGATTATAAAGACGCACCTCTTGTGTATTTTGGTGACGACGCACAGATTTATGGACAAAACAGTTATGCGGGCTATGCCGAAGGAATAGGTGGAACGTTAAAAGCCTCCGGCGGTTCATATGGTGGCGGTTCTGAGAGCTTGATAGTTGAACATAAGCCGTGCTATATCGTTCGCCGACTTACCCCAACAGAATGCGCCCGTCTCCAAGGTTTTGCAGACGATTGGGGTGTTCCGATACACAAAAATGATTTTACAAATGAGGAATATCGTTTTTGGTTAGATGTTCGAAACACTCATGCAGCCATCAACGGACGAAACAAAAAAGAATACACTAAAGCACAAATGCTTGCTTGGTATAATAAGCTTCATTCAAAAGCATCTGAATATAAAATGTGGGGCAATGGAGTGGCTATGCCACCCACCCTTTATTGTATGCAAGGGATAAGTGAAGAATTGTCTACAGTTCACCATAAAGAAGCCAAGCATCCACATTGAATCTTAATGTTTTAGGAGGCAATCGTGAATTATATTGACAGCCAGAACGTTTTATACTCACGAGGAAAAAACGATGAATGCATGACATTATCGTATGGCGTAAAGCCTGTCATAAAGTACATTAACCCCAATTCTGTTGTTTGGTGTCCGTTTGACAAGGACAATAGCCAATTTGTCATACAACTTAAACAACACGGCTTTCGGGTTATAAACACGCATATTGATTATGGGCAAGATTTCTATACATATGAGCCGGAAACGTGGGACGTAATAATTAGTAATCCACCTTTTACTAATAAACGTAAAATTTTCGAGAGAGCATTGTCCTTTAATAAACCTTTCGCTCTAATAGCACCAATGACTTGGTTGAACGATGCGGCGCCGGCACTGCTCTTTAAAAATAAAGAACTGCAACTCCTTTCTTTTGATAAGAGAATGAAATTCCTTAACAAAGGAAATGTTGAAAATAAAATAACATTTATGAGTGCGTTTTGGTGCTATAAACTGCTGCCAAAACAAATTATTTTTGAACACTTAGAAATAAACGAATCGCAACACACAATGAATTAGGAAATGGAATTAATCAAAAGGAGAACTCCGATATTTCAGAGTTCTCCTTTCTTTATTTATGTTTTGTGCCTCTTCTTGATAATTACGGCAAGCACTCCTATAACAATGCCAATAACAATTGAAATCAACAACATGTTTTTATTTGTTTTGTTTGCATTAATGGATATTGGCACACCATCACTAACCGTATGCATCGAATTCTCCTGTGCGTTTTCGTCCTGCACCGTCCTGCTATCGTCTGTATATGTATTTTGGGGAGAGGTTGAGGTAGTAACATCATCGGATGTAAGGGTTGCCGAATTGTCAGTCGTTTCAGATGTTTGCGGGTGTTCGGGGGTAGAGACAACGGGATTTTCAAAAAAAACTGATGTTTCGACTCCTTCTGCATTTGACAAATCATCTGTGTTTTCTATCGATATTGTGGGGTCGTCTTCTGGTTGGGAGCTCTCGCTTGCGTCCAAACAACTATTGTTACTGTTATCAGAGAAGCTTTCATCCTTCGATGTGTCCGACGTTGGCTCCTTTTCAATGAATGTTAAATAAAACTCATGCTGATATTGATGTTTTCTGTAACTGCAAGGATTCTTAACCCCAACTTCTTTGGCAATTTCGCGAATATTATCAGTAACCCACGCTGAAAATGTCGCTATTGAATCTAAATCTTCAATATAAACGCTAATCACTAAAGATGACTTGAAAAGTGACGCGATTTCTTGCACATTGTAAGGCTGCGATATGACAAGCCCTTCTTTGACGAAATAATTTGCCTCGGTAGCTGTGCATTCAGGAAGCTTATAAACCGTTTCGGAAAGGGTCCGAGTTTCGTTTAATTGCTCTGTAGTAACATTGAAACAAGCATACGATGTTTTATCATAGTTTGTATCGTCCCAGGTAACGTCGGTATAATAATAATTTCCGTCAATCCGCACTAACGTCCATCCGTGATATTCATTAGTGTGTGTCATGCCGACAACACGGTGAGCTTGGATGCCTCTTTTGTAAAGAAGGTATTGAAATGCTTCGGCGTATCCAGCGCACACGGCTTTCCCTTCAACTATTGCTCCATATGCATTATGAGCATTGATATTAGATTTGTCGTAGGTTATATGGTTTATGAGCTTATCATGAATGGCTTTTTCGGTTTCGTATTCGTCAAGAGACTTTGGTATATCTTCAAGAAACTTTTCAACCGCGCGTTCAAACTCATCTATCGTAGCCAAAAGATTTTCTTTAGACATCTCACAATAAAATCTTAAATTAATTATATGAGCATCGTGGGCAACGCTGTATTCAGATTTCAACCAAAAATGTTGCGGATAATCATTTATATATGCGTTCAGAGCAATTTCAAATTGCTCCCAAGTTACGTTTTTATCAGTTAGATTTATAAAAACCCGACAACCGGTATCGATGTTTTCCCAAATATTAATGTTGCCGGTGGCGTCCGCAATCGTGTCATAGACATAAAGTAATGTGCTGGAATCTGGCAGCTCCATCAGAGCTGTCCTGCCGTAATATTCCTCTGTTCCGAGCTCTTCCGCAGTGGCATCAGCAGACAGTATCGGCAAAAAGGACAGAACGGAAATTATAAGAACCAACAAAATTGTTTTGAAATTTGTTTTTTGAGTAAAATTCATTTCGTTTCTCTTAATGTGACAGATTTAAAACATAAAACTAACGACATTCTGCCGAAGCTTGCTTCTTTGATTGAATAAATTGGTGACACTGTTCAATATCGAAAGCAGAAGGCTTATGATTATATACCAAGTTCGGACGAATACCGTTGCAAACACGATAAGGGTTAAAAACGAGAGCGTACATCTTGCGTATCACTTGGTCGAGCTTAACAACATTTTTGCATTGAGCATTAGTGCCGAAAGCAAGAATAGCCTTTTTAAGGACGGACAAAAAGCCTATTGCAATAAGAATAATTACTGCTCTAAAGGGCTTAAACACACTCTTTATAAATTTCATCATTAACACCTCCAAATAGCGTTAAGTGTACTTATTTCTTAATTTGAATTAATAATACCTTCGTGAATCATTTTGTATGTCATTAAATCAAGTACATACTTGCGATAAGTACGTTCGTTGATTTTCCATTGTTCGGCTTTAGCAGAAGGTATTCCGAAATAATCATGAAATTGATTTTGGCTAAAACCGGAAATCTCACATAATTCTTTGATGTTTGAGATTGAAATGTTGATTTGCTGAACATCGGATGATTTATTGATTCTGCCTCTTGAACCAATAATGCCTTCACGGTCCATCTTATACACCATTAAATCAAACAAATATCGCGGGCAGTTTCGCTCTCCGTTCTCCCATTTGGGTAAAGTACCGGGAGGCATTCCGAAATAATCCGAGAATTGCTTTTGAGTAAAACCTGAACAAGCACGTAGTTCTTTAACGTCAACAATATCTTTTGCCTCAGTCGGTGGCTTGATAATGCCCTCGTGGACCATTTTGTATGTCATTAAATCAAATAAGTGCTTAGGGCAAGTGCGCTTTCCACCCTCCCAATTTTGAATTGCACGGTGAGATATTCCGAAATAATCGCTGAATTGCTTTTGAGTAAAGCCGGAACGGGCACGTAGCTCCGTTACGTTGGCAACGGACTTGATAAGCTTTTGTGCTTCTTCCGGGGTGTAGGCATTGCCGGTTGTAATCGTGCCTTCTTCATGTCCTAATTTGTATAGCATCAAATCTAACAAATGTTTTGGACAATTGCGCATGCCGGTTTCCCAGCTCTGGATTGCAGCGTTTGATATCCCAAAGCGTTCATTAAGGTTCTTCTCGATAATGTCGGGATGATTGAGCAATTCCTTGATATTTGTAATTGATTTAAAAGGCTGCTTGTGAGATGCAGTCATTTGATTTTCCTCTTTTCTGAATGGATTTAAACGCCTGTATGTACATTTGTTTGTCATATATATTATACCACATCAAACAAACATACAAACAATATTACATACTTACAATAGTCCGTGACATTTATTGTGCTTGCGGACTATTCGTTCTTCTTTTTTTCTATGTTTTCAACACTATAATTGATAATCTTCATGAGTTTATTCCTCTGTTTCATCAAAAATCATACGGTTCATATACCGTGTCTTTTATCAAATCAACGATAATGTCCACAATGCCTGACATATATGTGTTTTAAGCCTTTAATGCTTTCCATTGTAACAACCCTGTCGTTACCCGAAAGAGTAAGCTCTAATTTGCGTTCGTCTACGCCGTCCTCTAACAGAATTCTTTTAATAATCGTTTTGTTGCGTGTGATTAAATAATACTCTACATTTGAGTCATACAAATCTTCCGGTGAAAGTTTTACGAGAGAAATAACGGCAAAACAAGCGACCAAGATGGTGGTATATAAGGCGGCTTTCAGGTTGTGTTTTTTGGCGACGGTTTTACTGACTTGAATTGTTTTTAAAGCTAAAGCTTTGTCATGTTATGCGATTACTCCAAATCAATTATATAGTCTTGCCGGATGGAGCCCTCCGGTATGTAAATTTCATATCTGAAATTGTCGTAATAATCCAAGGAAGAGGCGTAAAGGGCAGGAGTTGTGTGTGTTTCTTCTGAAATGACGTCTCCTGCTTCATAAGACCCATACAAAAAATGTGCAAGGATAGAAAACCACAGGGGGTCTGTATGGCTGTTCCATACCTGCCGTTCAATGAGCGCATATCTATCAATGTGGGGAGCTTCTGCTTCAGAGGTAATGTATTTTATATATACAGGGTAACGTGAAGATTCTGCCTCAAGGGTTTCGTACTTATAACCGTTTTCTGTTTTTACGTAAAATGCATAGTAATGCGTGTTATTGACAGACCCGGAACCAAGAAAAAATTGACCGGAAGTTGCAGAACTGTCATTTAGGACAACAATTTCTTGCGATGCAACCATTTCGGTTGTCTCTTGAATTTCTGCCGACGTTCCGTAAACAACACTCATGGCAATAACGTCAGAAAACGCAAACGCAAAGACTCCAAGCAAAACGGCAAGAAAATACGTGACGCCGACGCCCTCTTTTCTCCATTTTTTTACAAGAAAAAACAGTGTAACAAATGTAACGATTCCTAATATGATACTAATCATTTTTTATTCCTTTCACTCTCTGTTTCCTAAAAACGTTGTTAAAATCTGTTGTTCATAAGGCAATAATTCTTCTGTGTTCGGCGGAATTAGAGTAACGCTTTCGGTTTTTGTAAACATATCGCGAAGGTCATGAGCTTTGTTGAAATCTATTGGAGCAAGATTTAGATTCGGGTTATAACCTTTGAACATGTTACGAAAATTATGTAGTTTAAAATCAATTACATAACAAACGAAAAACAACGCTGCAAAAACAATCCCGATTGTTTTAAAAATAAAAACATTCTCTGCGCATTGGCCGAATACAAGAAATACTGCACCAAGAAAGAAAAAGACTGCACACAAAATGGGTAAAAAATGCGCAACTTTTACGATAAAATTTAATTTCTTCATCTTAACCCCTTACTCTCCTTTGCTTCGTTACCAATGTGGAACAGCGTGCATTTGTTGCAAATGCAGACTACAGAGGGTGCGGTATCAACCACCGGGTCGTACACCTCTGTTAGATACTTGACAGACTGTTTGGAACCGCAAAAATAACAACGAAGGTTTTTGTGCTGCCAATCGGCAATCAAATTAAGATTTGCCATCTTATCGTCGGTATCCGGGAACCGAAAATCTTCCTTCAGCACGTGCGTGCAGAGTTCCCGATAATAATACAGCTCGCCGCCATCCAGGTCCGGCACCTGCGCCGGTGGATTGGCACGCAACACTTTACACAGTACGGCATACTCGCCGTCTGAAAGAATTAATTTCTTGGCCATTATCCCTCGCACTCCTTTGGTTCTCCGTAACTGCAAAAATGGTTTCGCTCAACAGATTTGCCGTTCATTCTTGCACACCAAAAAAGGTTGGTCTCTTTATCGTGAAAAGCCGATTTGCATTCGCAACAACGCACTACCTCAACTACATCGGCGGCAGGGACAAATTTCAGTGATTCTACGCAACCCTCGACTACGCTTTGTTTTGCTTCGTCGTTCCGAAATAAACGGTACTGTTCTTCAACATAGGCTATCGCTTTTTCTCTGTTGATGTATTCAGCCATCCTTCTTACTCCTTTACACGATTATTCCAGGCTTTGGTTGCGGATTCGATTGCCCATTCCGTTTTCAAAGCCCACTTTACAATCTTGCAACCACATTCACGGTTTTGGCAGAAAACCAGCGCTTTTGTGCCTTTGCCTCCCGAAGGCATTTCTGCTTCTGTGGTGATAGTCATGTTGGCTTTCTCTCCACAACAGGGGCAGTTTTTTAATTCGTTCATACTACTTACTCCTTTACGTACTTTTGTTGATTTTATTTCGAGAGCTCGCCTTCGAAAAATTTGTATTGAGGTCCGGTTTTATGCGCCATGGCTTGTTCTTTAGAAGCAAAATAGACCTCGCCGAAAAGCCGGTTGATTTCGTAATAAGTTCCTTCGGTAACCGGGATAGGGCAAATGTTAGTGTGTATCACTTCTTCTTCCTCGGTACACCCCTCGCAGCTTACGCACTCGCAATCTTCCGCTTTGGCGCACTCCGAAAACTCTACTCGTTGGTAAACGGTCTCGCCTACCGTGCAATGCGGTACGATAACGCCGTTCGCAAGAAGGTCATTCACGATGTTTTCGGCAAGGTTGTCAATATTATCAATGTGCCTTATAAGACTGTCTTTCACTATTTCCATCAATCTGTCTTTCATCCTTCTTGCTCCTTTTTTATTCGATAACGGCAAAGCGCTCATGTTCCGACAAATAGTAATCTATCTCGGTTTTGTCCTCAAATGTCATTTTGAGATTCAATAGTCCTTGTCGAGGAAGAGTCAGTAATTTAATCTGTTTCACGCAGGACCAACAGACACTTGCGTTGCCATCCTTATCGTATGTGCGTACCGTCATTATCCCTCACGCTCCTATCATTTGGTTGTATTCTTCTCTCGTGAACTCTTCAATGTAATCAATAGCGCGGGCATCCTCTTCGTATTCAAAACGTTTCTCACGTACGGCTTTTTCCTTGGCTTCCTCCGCATTGTTCGCCATTATAGGGATGGAATAACCGTCGCCATCTTTTTCTCCGTATTTT
>JAZSHP010000176.1:0-133646 GCA_045533355.1 Candidatus Fimenecus sp. | reverse complement strand
AAACGTTTCTCACGTACGGCTTTTTCCTTGGCTTCCTCCGCATTGTTCGCCATTATAGGGATGGAATAACCGTCGCCATCTTTTTCTCCGTATTTTACATGAATGTCAAAATATTTTTCCATAATCATTACTCCGTTCGTTCTTTGTTGTCTTTATTATACACTCAATGTTTCGTTTTGTCAATACTGTTTTTAGAATTTTCTGATAATTTATTGATATTTTTATCCAACCTTTTCCGCGCTGCATGGTTGCCGGACAATATAAAAAACTAATAAACAAAAAGTGTAAGAGAAAAAGGAGCTCATTCTGGCTCCTTTAGGGTCAACAGATTACTTGCTCAATTGATAGATATATGAATGCGAATATCCGCCCTCTTCGCAATCAATTTTGATTTTGCCATCATATTTTTGGGCAAGCCTTTCTTTGTATATTTCCTGCACGTTGTTGTTCCGTGTATGACCTATACAGTCAACATAGACCTTTACCGAACGTCCGGCTTCGAGTTCTTTGCAAACCTCATCAAAAAACTGCTCATAAAAATCATTCCCGCAATTTATAAGTTTGGGGTTATCTGCTTTCATTGTTCTCTTCCCTTCCGGTTTTGCGTGGGGTTGTTAAACACTGCAAGAGCCGTTGTTGAATTGAATCCATTGCTACGCATTGTTGTTGCCAGAACTCGGCATTGTCTTTTAGTTTATCCAGAACAACTTGCTCTGTTTCTCCCTCTTCTTTTAAACGAAGATACAACTCGTTTAACGTGTCTGCTTCCCCGGTGCGATATTTTGTGGAAATTAATAAATAGGTTTCGAGCTTATGAGCCTCGTCGCGCGTTAGCTGCAAAGTAATCAAACACATTCCCTCCTTCGGTATCTTTATAAAAATTATACCATACAGAGAAACATTTCACAAGTTTACTTACATATCATCATACTTGTTTGTTTGTAGCCGCGGAACGTATTTGCTTTAAACATACGGGACAAGGGTGCCGTATTGTTCATCTTCCGCCCACTCTTTGGTTTCGTGTTTAAGCTGCTTAATTCGTTCGGGGGAATAATATCCGTTTTGATGTGCAGTTCGCCCGCAATGTCCGCACGTCACTTCACACCAAATTATATTTTTCATATAAATTTACTCCTTGGCGTTTTCGTCGGAAGCTTCCTCAAAGTCCTCGGAAATAAATTTATCAAGGTCAAAATCATCGAATTGATGAGCATCCTGAAAGCATCCTTCACATAAACCACCTATTGTCGCCGGCTCTTCAAAACAATTCTGGCAAACGCCGGCAAGCTCCTCGGCGCGTTTTGCGGCTTCTTTGTGTGAAGAAAATGCTATAAGACCGATTTCGTTTTCTTCCATCTTCAAAACACCTTTTTTGAGGTCTGTGTCACAAATATCATACACAACATGGGCTGAAAGTATTTTATTTTCAACAACCTTAGTCTCTCTGCCACCGATACCAAACCGTTCAATGCGGTAAATAATATCGCCTGGAGAACAAACCGTTTCGAGCAATGTGCCATTTTCGAGTTTGTTCTCAAGCTCGCCCAACCTTTGATATAATTCATCGTATGAAGGCTTTTTAGCCAACTGTAATTCTTTAAATTCTTTGGTGCTTTTCGGCTGATAAAACCCTTCTCCCAAGAACCTTTTATCAGTAAGTCTATCCATCTTTTTGTTCTCCTTGATGTTATCTGAATATACGTATATGATAGGTTTCTATGTCGCTGTTTTCGGGGCGGTATGCTCCTTGATTTGCATCATAAGTCTATTTAAGCTTGTTTCGTCCAAAGGTGCAAAATATGATATATTCTTGCCGTTTTCGTTTCTCTTGTGAGCCCATTTGGATGGCACGCCTTTGTTCATTTGCGTAGGATACACTATGCCGTAGTGACAGCTCACACAACAAGGACCGTCTGCCAAGGGTTGTGCATTGTTCTCTTGCCAAGGGTGTATCTTTTTGCCGCATATAACACATGTCTTCCATTTCGATGTATCTATAGCCATTACAGTTATTTCTCCTTAAAGACGGGCGTACCGTCTTATTCCTTGCTATAAATTATTTTGCCGTTTAGTGTTATTTTGGATATTCTCATGTATCCGTCATACTCTTCGGTCTGTCTGAAAGCCTCCATTAATACCTCATGGCCAATGTCTTCGAGAACACGTGCTGCTGTTAAAACGCACCCCAAATTCACACGGTTTTCGTTTATGTCATTTTCTTTGGAATAATCATTGACCTTCATAACGTAGGCCAACAAACGGTCAACCCATGCTTCGTAAAATGTTTTGTTCATATTTCTTTCTCCTTTACTTCGATGTTTGTTCGTTTTCGTCGGTCGCCTTCTGCAAGCGCTGTGCCATCAGTTCAAAACAACGCTTTTGATTTCGGCAAATCTCGCAGCCTATATAATCGCCCGGACAGTTAGCGATTTCCTCGTCCGATGCCGTTCTGTACCAAATTTCATCCATACTTCTTACTCCTTTACATATCGCTTAGATAGGCGTTGATGTACTTCCTCAGCTCATAGGCTCTGGAACCATCCTCGTCGCGCCAAGCCGGGACAAAAGGTGCCGTTCCGGCATTGAGGTCCTTTTTGCCAACCAAGGAGATGTGGCACCCGGGCTCTACCCGGATGTAAGTGTCTTTGTCATAGGGGATGAGAATAACGTGCTTAACCCCCTTGTAGAACTCCAAGGCCTTTGCTTTCGATGTGATGCGCAGGTCTGCTTTGAAAACGCCAACTACTTTCATAACGCTTACTCCTTTACTTGTCATCGGTATCCGGGAACCGAAAGTCTTCCTTCAGCACGTGCGTGCAGAGTTCCCGATAATAATACAGTTCGCCGCCATCCAGGTCCGGCACCTGCGCCGGTGGATTTGCCTGCAACACTTTACACAGTACGGCATACTCGCCGTCTGAAAGTCTCAATTCTTTTGCCATCAGCTCTCACGCTCCTCTTCTACCGCCACAACACCGGTAAAGTTGTATCCCTGCAACCAGGCAAGGTTAATAAAAATCTTAGTCAGTATGCTGTTGGAACCAAGAAATTGGCTTTCGCCGCCTTTTTCTAAAACCTCGGATACGATATCTTCCGGGATGGGTAGAGTGATGCAGGACTCTACACTTTCGTGGGGCTTGCTCATTTGGTAGGTAAAACAAATTCTTTTCATACTTCTTACTCCTTTACTTCACAATAAATAGGGGTTCCATAGGGAAACCCGTGTTTTTCACCGCGAAAGTCGCGGTACCGTTCTTTGTGGTCGTTGAAGTGCGTTTCGGCCGCAGCTTTATCCGGGAAGCGCCCGACAAAGAAATCACCACTCCAATAATTCACCCATAGCTCAACCATCCTTCTTACTCCTTTACTTCACGTTTTGTAAGAGGACACCAATCGGGTGTCTCTCCGCCTGATACATATACATCAATGGTTTTGTGTTTCATGAGTTTACATTTACACGCGCCGTTGTTATCATTGGCGCTTCGGGGCCAACGGCAGTAACGACAATTCAGACACATTATCCCTCACGCTCCTTTTTGCTCTGCCATTCTTCGGTCGAGTTCTGCTTCCCAATCCTCGATATATTCTTGATTGGTCAGCCAACCCATCGAGTGCATAGATTTAACAGAGGCGTTGTGGATGCCGATATCCGAAAGAATTTCGGCTTTTTTAGAATCACCAAAGAAGCACGCCTTGTACTTCTCGCTCTCCATCTCTGCCTCGTTAAGCGCTTTGCGCAGGGCCCGGTTTTCTTTTACGATTTCGGCCATGCCGAGAATCATTTCTTCAATTTCGTATCTATCAACCATACTTCTTACTCCTTTACTCATACCGAGGAATATCGTCTATCACATCGGCGTATTCCAACACTTCATCCAACGGGATTTCTTCTACGCTGAGCACCTCTTCGAAATCCATCTCCAACTCATCACGACAAAACGTGGCTGCCTCTTCCTTGCTTAACGCTTTAAGTGCCACACAATGAACTATTCCCACGGTGTAGGGAATATTGTTCCCGTCGTAATTGGCCAATTGAATTTCAAAATACTTTTCCATAATCATTACTCCGTTCGTTTTTCGTTGTCTTTATTATACACCCAATGTTTCGTTTTGTCAAGTGGTTTTTGGGAATTTGTGTAAAAATATTTTTGGGTCCAAATATGTTTTACTTCCCGGATTTCTGTATTTTGCGGCAGCGTTTTGCAGACATCGGCAAAACGCAATGAAACACAATAAAATAGATTCCTTGCCTGTTATCATTCAGTCAACTTCCCTGCCGGACCAATTCCATTTTCAAAACGTGCCTTACCATAC
The DNA here is from genome assembly GCA_045533355.1 of Candidatus Fimenecus sp. Classification (GTDB taxonomy): domain Bacteria; phylum Bacillota; class Clostridia; order Oscillospirales; family Acutalibacteraceae; genus Fimenecus. Next base: position 129,332 of record JAZSHP010000176.1, on the reverse strand, counting down.
ATAAAGTATGATTCGGCGCCCAAAATACTGCTACACACTAATCATACAAATAGAACAAGAAATAAACGCTCCGTAAAAACCTTTTTGCTATTGACAAACAACCGCAAAAGGTTTATAATAAAACCGAAATTCACGAAATATTGTGGTAACAAGCATTGGCTACGGTGGACTCTTTGAGTCACCTTGCCGTTTTCAGGGGGGATGCCCCCCTATGACCCCCGATACCTCGCAATAGTCAAAGCACGCGCTGATTTCCTCGCTTTGTGTTTCCTATTCCGAGTTGAACGATATAGCTGCATGAAGCGCTATAAACGTTCAAAAATGCTATGCATTTAAAGGTTGGGCTTGCCGCCCAAAACCCGCAGAAAACATTTAGAAGGCGGAACTAACAATGAACGAATCACTTCAGATAGGAAACCCAAATAATTACAAAATACTTATTCAACAAAAGTTTAATCGTGCAAAACGAATAAAATGTAAATATTTAAATTCAGATTTAGAATTCATAGAAAACGAAAATGAAGCTTTAGAATTCCCAAATTTTCAAGCTGCAGAAAAACATTTAAATACATTTTTTCCATCAAATAAATTAAATCCGAAACCTCGAATTATTGTGAAATACAAATTAAATGGGACTGAAAATTTTGAATAATAAAAATCAAAATGGATTTTATACAAAACGAGAAAACAGAATTATTTATGTTTTATTTTCTCCTGACAAAAAATTATTTTACATAAATCATTGTTTGAAACATTCTCTTAAAGAAACCTATAGACATAATTTTAAAGGACGCAGAATCTCTACAAGACATTTTATAGATTTCCTAAAACCATCGCGTCCGTGTTTATTTGTGCTCGAAGAACTTCCTCAAACAACCATACCCGAAGCAAATAATTATCTTCTCGTATGGCTGAAAATTCTTTTGGAAAACAATTATATAAGTTTCAATAACCCGAAAATTATAGAACAATCCAAACAACTTTATTTTCAAAATAAAAGACTTTATGAAGAACGCAAATACAGAAATCTACAAGATATATTCTCTTGTGAAAATTGTATGATGCCAAAATATAAAAATCAAATTTGCAAGCGACACAATTCTGAAACGTAAAGAAATAGGAAAATCAATTATGAGCAAACGTGAAAAAGAAATTCGCATACGAGTACGCGAAGATGAATATAACATCATTTCAAACTATGCGAAAAAAAATAAAATGCAAGTTGCACCCTATGTACGAATGATTGCACAAAATCCTGTAATCAATAAAATCGATTATAGTATAATCGCAAATCACACAAAAGAAATTGCGGAAATACGAAACTCAATTAATAGATTAATTTTCACTATCGAGGTCACCAATAATTATTTGCCAAAGGATATTCAAAGTATCGTCGAAATGGTTGAAGCAATTTTCAAAAGTGAAAATAAACTGCTTCGTGAATTACGTAAAGCTCGGAGCCGACAATACCAATATGGTCGAAAATCTGACAAAACAAAAAAATAGAATCACTACTTCCCTTCTTTTATTATCGAATTAATAAAACCAAAGGTGTTTAATAATGATTGCAAAATTAATTTTAACAAGTTTTATTAGCTTTCTTGCCGGTGGAATTACAGGAATAATAATTACAAATTTGTTTCAACAAAAAACAAAGGATATAAAATATGAAAACCTTGAACGATAAACAAAAAAGAGCAGAAGCCAATAGAAGATATTACACAAAACATAAAGCTGAACGTTCCGAAAAGGCAAGGTTATATTATATCGAACACAAAGAAGAATATAGAGAAAGAGCTCAACGATATTATATTAAAAACAAAGAAACGCTTTCTCAGAAACATAAAAAATACTACCAAGAACATAGAGATAAAACATTTAATAAAAAACAGTTAAAGATTCTTGAAATAACAAAAGCTATAACTCCAATAGAAGGTAAACACATATGCTCTGAAAACAACTTGGAAAATACTCGCACGAACATTGAAAATTATCTTCTTGAAGCGTTGCAAGTGATTTCGGCCAACACTAAATACGAAGATATATGCAGAGCATTAATAGAAACAGCAAAAGCAAATCTTCGATATTGCGACAATCAAATTCAATAAAAGAATATATTTCAGAACGAATATCACATAGCCAAAGGAAAGATATACAATGCTACATGAAAACCAAATCTATCAAGGAGATTGTCTGGAATTAATGAAAGAAATTAATTCCAATACAATAGATTTTCTTTTTACTGACCTTCCTTATGGAACAACACGTGCAAAATTTGATAAACCAATAAATTTAAATTTGTTCTGGGAACAAGTTAATCGAATCACTAAACCAAACGCTTGCATTGCACTTTGGTCACAACAACCCTACTCTACTGATTTAATAAACAGCAATCGAAAACATTTTAAATATGAATGGATTATTGAAAAAAACCGCGCAACGAACTTCTTTAACGCTCACAAACAACCACTTAAAGCACACGAAACGATACTCATATTTTACCGGAAACCACCAACATATAATCCTCAAAAAACAAAAGGTCATGTCAGAAAAGTTTCTTTAGCGAAACACCAAAAAAAGGGAAAACAAAGTGTTAACTATAATAATGGAAAAGCATTTGATTATGACAGCACGGAAAGATTTCCTCGCTCTGTTTTAAAATTCAAATGGCACCTCAAAAGAAATGTGACCATCCTCAACAAAAATCTATTGAAGCCTGTAAGTATTTTATCAAAACATACTCAAACGAAGGCGACTTAATTTTGGATTGTACGGCCGGCTCTGGAACAATATGTGTAGCTGCAAAAATGCTCTGCCGTAAATTCATCGGAATAGAATTAAATGAAGATTTTTATAATGACGCAATAAATAAAATAATAAATAAATCAAATTAACGGAGAAAAAAACATGAATAACGAAGTTGTCTTTTACGGCTCTGAAAAAGCCACTAAACATTTTATCGAAAGTTCTATCGAAACCGCAAACAATTTCATTGAACATTATAATTTCGTGATTAATGATATTTCAAGCAATATCTCTAATCCGAATTTAGAGAGAACAAAAGGGCCTACAATCGAATTTCTTAAAGCCATGAGAAAACAATGGCAAGATTTCAAAAAAGAAATGGAAAACAAATTGCAAAATATGAATAAGGAGTAAAACATGAATTTAACATTAAAAACCGTTCTGGACTACATATCGGCGGACACCAAAATAACTTTATATCTAAACGGAACTCAAATATGCGGGAATGTTCCCGTATATACTTTCCCGTTCAACAATCAAGCCAATCAATTTAGCAATCATCCGGTAAAAGAAATAAAACCCACTGATTTTTTAGAAATGACAATCTATTTGACAGATAAATAATTGAAAGGAATCTTTTGAACATGGTTATCGAATTCATCAAAAATATATTTACAGTTCCCTTCGGGTTCGTCCTCAACTTATTTTATAACCTTACAAACAACTATATTATAGCCATTATTTTATTAACCATTTTGGTTAAACTTCTCTTTTTACCCCGTTCTATCAAGCAACAGAAATACGTTCTAAAATCTACGGAACTCAACATTAAGATTAAAGCATTAAAAAACAAATACTCAGATAATCCGGAACTGTTCAAACAAAAGGCCGCGGAACTTAAAAAACAAAAAGAAGATGCAAAATTAGGAATGGGATGCCTTTCGTTCATAATACAACTCGTTTTAATGATTTCTCTCTTTGGGGTTATTTATACTCCACTTACAAGCGTTTTGCGCTTAGACAATCAAACCGTTGACGAAATGAAAATGCTAATGGTTGAAGTCATAGAAAACGGAAAACAAAAAGACAGCATGACAGAAATTACTCTTTTGAAGGAAAGCGTAAATTATCAAGACGCGCTCTTGGAAAATAACGTACTTACCAATGAACAGTTAAACGAAGTAATATCTTTCCGAGATAATTACAATTTCTTTGGCATTGAACTTTCTGAATCTCCCGACTTTAAACAATTTGATGTTCTATGGCTAATACCAACGCTTGTCCTTATCATCGGAATATCCTCTGCCCTATATTCATTGATAAGAAACAAAAAACTTAATCCGAGTCGCATTAAATTTGCGGCAGTAGAGGCTCTTCCTTTTATTTCGCCAATGATTATGTTCTTGTTTACCTTTATGTTTCCTGCCGGCGTAGGCTTATATTGGGCAATATCCAATTTGCTAACGTTTATACAAACAATAGTGCTCAATATCTTATATGACCCCTTCAAAGTAAAAGTAACAACCGAAGCTGAAATAAACACATCAGGTGATAGTATAGAGCAAGAAACGAAAACTGAAGAGCCCGCGGCTCCGGTGAACGTTCCGGAATATGAGGAGTAAGGAGTAAAAGTTTGAAGAAAGAAGTTTCAAATAAAAACATGTTGTTTGATTATATTAAAACAGAAGAAGACGTTACCTGTTTTATAGAAACAATCAACAACCTACATATTGAACAACAAACGAACGACAATCAAGAATATCTTTCATCGCTACCAGAAACCGTATTACAATTGCTTTGGATAGTAACAGCTTGGATAATTGAAAATACACAACCTGCAGACCGTACTATCAAAAACATGATAAAACTCCTTGAAACTTGCACACCGCTTACCAAAAGGGTAGAAAAAAACGCTTTTGATTTTATAATGGAAGATTGCCAACAAGAATCCATAAAAACAAAATACGAATATTTCAAATATAGAACCTTTGGAATACATAGTAATTGTTATCAAGAAACAAAAAATCAGTGTATTCGAATTTTGAGCGAATTACCCCTTGAACAAATAATAGAATTACTTCAAATAAATAAAATTGAACAATCGACAAAAATTGACGATAAAAATGAACCTTTTTGGGGAACGTTCAACAAAATAACAGGCCAAAAACTACAAATACGATTATATGAAATTCCTCTGACTGCTCTCCACGAGGCAGGTCATGCTATTGCATGTTATTTGTTAAATGTAGAAATGGACGGTGTGACGATTATATCAGCAGATGATGCGAGTGGACTCGTAAAAATCAAACACAAGCTTAAGCCTTCTAAAAAAGCCATTATAGACTATGCTGGGTTAGTTACAGAAGAAGTTGTTTTTGCACCTGCATACTTGCGTGTATGGGAAGCAAGCGTAGACACAAAACACGCAACAAATATAGTGAAAAAAGAGATTATACAAGAACTCAGTAATATACGTGAAGCACAAAAATATATCTTTATCGACGCAGACGAACTCGGCCTCGCAGACAATGAAAGCCCTTATATCATCTACAAAACAATCCAGCGCTGCATCGAGCTTCGCCAACAAGCAATTGACTTGATTTCTGCCAACAAAGATATGGTAATCGCATTGGCGCAAGAATTATTAGAAAAAAAATACATGCCCGGCGAAGAAGTTGTTGCGTTTTGTGATGCATGGAAAAGTCAAAACAACCATCAATAAATATAGAAAACGAGGTTAAAAATGCTTTATTCAAAACTTTACAAAAAACACTACCCGTTCAAGTCACCTTTAAGCGTTTTTTCGCTTAATCAAGAAGAACAGGAATGAAACGGAGATACTAATATGAATGCTTTACACGTCTTTCTTGTATCCTTATTTTCTATTTTTTTATATATACTGGCATCAAACTTGTTTTTAAAGAAAAAAACTAACACTCAGCCACAGGCAAAGTGGATTTTAAAAGATGATAAAGGCAATGGTGTCTGTAGCAATTGCCACAGGCAAGATGCCATTGACCCTTTAGCCACTCATTGCAGATATTGCGGCGCGCCCTTCGGTTTTGACGAATAGAGGAAAAGGTATGTCAAAACCAAAGAACTTTGCGGGGTTTACGCTTTATCGAATCTATTACGGAGAACATATTGTTTATCTCGGCCGAACGATGCAGCCTCTTCAAACCCGTATACGAGGACATTTGTTTAAAAAACCTATGCACCGAGAGATTAACATTGCCCAAGTATCCAAAATCGAATATGCATCCTTTCAAAGCCAGGCAGATATGTATTTATACGAAATCTACTTCATTAATCTTTGGAGACCTGCTTTAAACAAAGATGATAAAGCTACGGATGCTCTTACAGTTTCCTTGCCGGAGGTAGAATGGAAGCTCTTCACCACTCCTCTTTGGGAAAAGTGGCGAAAGGAAATTGAAGAAAACGATATTACTTATCAAAACAAACGCAAAAACGAAATAGAAACGTTTGAAAATAAACAAAAACTCCGCCGTCAATGGCGCAACGGTGAAATAACCGAAGAAGAATATTGGGCTATTTTAGAAGAAATAAAATAAGAGCTGGTGCTATATAAATAACACCAAACAATAATAAATGAAGGATATTAATGATGAAAGCTACAACGACTTACATGGATGAAATAATAGTAGACAATTTTGCCGGAGGCGGGGGCGCATCCACAGGCATCGAGCTCGCTGCCGGTAGACCCGTTACCGTAGCAATAAACCACGACCCTGCAGCAATATTAATGCACAAAACAAACCACCCTCATACTCTGCACATGCAAGAAGACGTATGGAACATTGACCCAAAGAAAGTCTGCGCCGGACGTCCGGTAGGTCTCGCTTGGTTTTCTCCTGACTGCAAACACTTTTCAAAAGCAAAAGGCAAAGCGCCTGTCGAAAAGAACATTCGCGGTCTTGCCTGGGTGGTTCTCAAATGGGCCGGGCTGGTGCGCCCAAGAGTTATTATTCTCGAAAATGTAGAAGAATTCAAAACGTGGGGTCCCGTTCGCCGAGGCAAGCCCATTAAGTCAAAACAAGGACAGACTTTCGAAAAATGGCTTTCACAACTCAAAGCTCTTGAATATGACATTGAGTACCGAGAGCTTGTAGCTGCCGATTACGGCGCACCTACTACCCGCAAGAGATTTGTTTTAATAGCCAGATGTGATGGCAAGCCGATTGTATGGCCGGAAAGAACTCATGCACCGGCAAACAGCGAAGAAGTCAAAGCCGGAAAATACAAGCCGTGGCGCTCAGCAGCAGAAATAATAGATTGGAGTCTCCCCTGCCCTTCGATTTTCGAAGATAAAGAGACAATAAAAGAAAAACATGGTTTAACTGTACGTCGCCCCTTAAAAGACAAAACGCTTCGCAGAATAACAAGAGGTATTGATAAATTTGTAATCAAAGCTTCAAACCCTTTCATAATCCCATTCGGAGTTTGTGTAAATCACGGCGGTAAAGAACGATTTTTTGATATTAATAACCCGTTAAATACTGTTACCGCCAAACACGGATATGGCATAATAAAACCTCATATAGCGCCTCTACATATGCAAAACAATACAGGAGCTTCCGGAGCCGATATGCGCTCTCCTGTGCATACGATAACAACAGGTTATCATCAAATGCTCATTGTGCCGAGCTTATCAAAATATTTCGGCGGAGTTGTGGGAAGCGAAATAAACAAACCCCTACCTACCGTCACGAGCGTAGACCATAACGCTATATTGGCGCCCACTCTTATACAATATCATACCGAGCAAACAGAAAATGTCAGAGGACAGTCGCTTGATGAACCTATTAAAACAATTGATTGTTGTAATAGGCAAGGATATTCCGTTGCGCATTTGACAGAATATTACGGTAATGACCAACAAGAGCCGGTGAATACGCTTACGGCAAAGGACAGAGAAACTTTGAATCTTGCTCATATAGCCGAATTTAAAGGTCAGGATAAGGGCCAATCAGCAAATAACCCGTTAAGAACTATAACTACCTCTGCGGGAGAATTCGGTACGGTATATACTACTATTACAAAACTCTCAAAAAACGTGAATTTACATTATTGGCCACAAGTAAGAGAACTGCTAAACAAATATTGCGGATATACACTTACGGAAGATGAGATTTTATTGTTATGGATTGACGGTATTCCCTATTTCATTTCCGATATAGGATTAAGAATGTTGACTCCGAAAGAATTGTATAAAGCACAGGGGTTCCCGGACGATTACATTATAGAAAAAGATTATCTCGGAAACGAATATCGAAAAACCGAACAAGTTGCCCGTGCCGGCAATGCAGTATGTCCGCCAATGGCTACAGCGCTTATAAGAGCTAACTTCCCGGAATGGTGCATTTACACCATAACAACAATGGCGCAGCTTAACAACATCATGGCTGTTTAGTGAGCGATATTAAAAGGAATTATATTATGAAAACAAAATTAAAATTCGTCGAATGTTACCCTAAACTTGCCGAAGAATGGCATCCTACCAAAAATGGAGAACTAACACCAAAACAAGTAACACTTGGTTCTAACAAAAAAGTATGGTGGCTCTGCGCAAAGGGACATGAGTGGCAAGCTGTAATAAGCCAAAGAAGCTATGGGGCAGGATGTCCATATTGTTCAGGCCTTTTTGCTATTCCCGGAAAAACCGACCTTACAACCACTCATCCAAAATTGGCAGAGGAATGGCATCTCACAAAAAATAAAGAATTGTCGTTAAAGAATATAACGGCCGGCTCTCATCATAACGTCTGGTGGCGATGCTCTGATTGCGGACATGAATGGCAAGCGAGAGTATATACCCGTACCAAAGGTTCGGGATGCCCTGTTTGTTCGCGCATAACAGCAATACCCGGAAAAACCGACCTTGCAACCACTCATCCAAAATTGGCAGAGGAATGGCATCTCACAAAAAATGACACTTTGACACCTCAAAAAGTCACATATGGTTCAAACAAAAGGGCATGGTGGCAATGCTCTGATTGCGGATACGAGTGGGAAGCAATTATATGCAACAGAACCAAAGGTTCGGGTTGCCCTGTTTGTTCAAGAAAAAAATTCAAAAAATCAAAGTAAAAAACACAAGGAGGAAACCATATGATATGTAAAATAATTCCGGTAAAACAAGCCCGAGGAATTAAAGATTGTTGGAATTATATAACAGACGAAAATAAGGTTATATCAATTCAAAAAAAAGATGGTTTGCTTCATAAAACAACCATAGATACCTCGCTAATAAGTATGACCGCAGAAGAATATATGATAGGCAAGATGGATTTCAACACCGTCTTGGCATATATGGAAAATGATAAAAAAACACATAGAACAGAAAACGTACACGAGAAATTTATCAGTGGTTATCTCTGCACTCCGGAAACAGCAGTGGAAGAGTTTTTAGACGTTAAAGAACAGAATTTAGCTAAACAAAATAAACTTCCCGAAGAAGAAACAGGAAATCATGCCTATCATATCATTCAATCCTTCCCGGAAGACCTTGACATATCTGATGAAGAGGTACATCAATGCGGCCGAGAGTTGTGTGAAAAACTACGTGTTCACCAAGCCGTCATCTGCTCTCACGTCCACCCTGTCATTAACGAAGAAGGCGAGGTATCCGGTAAATGTAAACATAATCATATTCTGATTAATAGTCATATCCATCCGGATATGTTAGACCCTGAAAAGCCTAACATTTTTAAGTATAATAATAACAAAGAAAACTATGCTCAATTACAAAAATGGAATGACGAGATAGCTTTGGACCACGGACTTCCTATTATCAGAAACCCTGAATCAGATAAACAATACTCTTGGTATAAGAGCCACGAAGAAAATAAAGGAACCTCATGGACAGCTCGCGTAGCGCGAGATATTAAAAACACAATGCGGTTCTGTTCAAATTGGGAAGAATTCAAAGCACAGATGAAACAACAGGGATATCATATACGTGAAACAGAAAAAAACATAACGTATTATACTCCGGACCATACAGAATCCCATAAGCAACAGATACGTGAAAATCGTTTGGGATATGAATATACCAAAGAAGCTTTAGAAAAATATTGGCACTCCATTAATCAAGGCAAAAAAGAAATGGAAACAGCCGAAAACAAAGAATCGAAAGCACCGATTATATCCGCGTTGATTAATCAATACGGCGTGAATCTTTTCGCAGACGTTCTTTGCAAAAACAAGTATAATGCTTACTATTTGGATGTACCGTTACATAACTTGCGAAGAGAACCTTCAAAGAAAGCTCTATACACCTATTTTGAAGCAGATAAGACTTATAAATTAATAACGTCAGACCATAATACTGTCGCGGAAGTAACAGGGAAAGATATTTTCGATTATTATGAATTGCTTCGAAAGAAACGTGAACAAACCCAAGAACAAGATAATGCAGATAGTCAATATTATTACTTTGACGAAACAAAGGTAAACACGAAAACAAATCGCCCATATAAAATAAGCCGATGGGATAGCAATGGAAGACCGAGAACAAACATAGAGTTAAATTGTATCTTGGCGATGGTGGTTATTAAAAACGAACATGCCCCTTATATGCGGCACAATAACCCTAAATCACTCCGTTTTAAAGACCAATACGGCAATATAATATACGCCAAAACCGACTGGAAGCTGCAAAACATGTATGACACTATGGTTATGGCGCGTAATCTTGGCTTGGAAAACTCGGCAGACGTACAAAAAAAGCTCAACCGCATCGGTAAAGAAGTTGCCCGTATACGAAAACAGTTTAAATCTCTTACAGAACAGCACAATCAAATGAAAACCATTAATGAAAACATCGAAAGAATGGAAACTATCAAAGCGGTTTGTGAAGCAATATACAAGATGCCGGACGGAGCCGAGAAAAACGCGGCTTTAAAAGAACACGCAACAGAGCTCGAACAATATAAAACGGCAAAACGATATCTGCATATGAAAAACATTAATTCCGAAGCGCAAATATCAGAATTCAAAACACGATTTGCTTCTGTAACCGAGCATTTGAGAGAAGTAGAAAATGATTTGAAGTCCATTAACGAAGAATATAGAAAGCTCAAAAAGATAGATTACAACATTTCGATGGCTCAAAACAAATACTACTGCTACGGCCCTGAACATCCAAGTTTGGCAGATTTGCCACAAGAGCAATCAACCAGGGATGAACATAACCAAATAGATATTACGGAGGAATAAGACAATGACAGTAAAATGCAATATTGAACTCAACGAATTAAATTCGGATTTTGATGAATTTACTTTTGTGGAAGCTTTGCGAAAATTTGTGAAAAACAACAAACAAACCAATTGTGCCAACGGCGAAATCAATGTCATGACAGACAAACATATAATTCAGGTAATGATAGAAACAGAATAGACGGAAAAATAGAGAAATACAAACAATGAACGACCACGTTATCACCTGCCCTATCTGCGGCAGCACCGGAACACAAAATGAATTCGATGCTTGTCTTAACGGTTCCGGCGTTTGGTGCCTGGAATGCGAAAGCTTTATTTGGAACAACCCCAAAGACAACCATCAACACATAACACTATTATTAGAACAAAAATCCTCTTCTGCTTCGGCAAAAGAGGATAAAGTTATTATTCCTTATAAATTCAACAAACGCCTCTCACCTCTTCGCTATCCGGGAGGCAAATCAAAACTCATTGATTACTTGTTTACAAGATTACAAACAAACAAATGCGAGACGTTTGTAGAGGTATTTGCCGGCGGCAGTTCTTTTGGATTAGCATTGTTAGATGCCGGTATTATTAAGCATTTGGTCATAAACGATAAGGATAAAAACCTTATTGCCTTTTGGAATGAAACCATACACAACCCAAATTCTCTTATTGATAATCTGCTGACAATACATCCAACCTATGCAGATTACATACAGGCAAAGGCAATATTACGCTCAAATGCCTCTGTGAACCCCTCAGAGCTCGCATGGGCATATTTACTCGCAAATAGACTCTCATATTCGGGAATACAAAAAGCAGGTTGTATGGGCGGTTTAAACGGCACAAATAACGCCTTGTTGGTCAGATACAATCCCAAACGATTAATAGAGCAAATAAAACGCATAACAGCATTGAAAGATAAAATAACCGTCCTCAACCAAGATTACCTTGAATGTATCGAAAATTTTTATTGGGATAATAAAACAACACTGTTTATTGACCCACCTTACTATGAAAAAGGCAAGCTGCTATACAACCATTATTTCACGGAGAAAGACCACCGCACGCTATCTGAGCTGCTTACAAGCCTCACATTGGAGTTTCCTGGCGCAGCTGATGTTCTTATAACCTATGATAACAATTCGTTTATTAAAGAGCTATATTGGTCGTTAGAGCCAATATATGTAAACCGTCTCTTTTCGATAAATAAAAAGAAAACAGTCTAAGCAAAATGACATAAATTTGAAATATAAAAAAACCTCGGCAAATACGATGAAACGCCGAGGTTGTTTGTTTGATTGTGTCGACTCGATGGCGCATAAAGCAATGTTGACTTTTTGCATCTACTCGCCCGATGATTTCAATTAATGGCAAACATTTAGTTTGCCAAAGTGACTTTAAATATAGCTCTATCACCAATCCAATAGTTGGATTTATATTCAATAATCATATCCTCTGCAGTTGAAGGAACTTCAAAATATACATATCCTTCTAATTTATCGCCGACTGAAAGAGACGTGTGTTCAAGGATATCATCAGCATAAATATATTCATCAGCCGTAAAATCATCCGCATAACAAGCAAAATCCCAGGAACCGACAGACTTATCAGAACCACTCGTATTTTCAATTATAAAATACGCGCGTATGATTTTCTTCCCTTGGGTAGCACCAACAAATTTGTTGTCTTGCTCCCATTCTTCATATTTCTTAAAAGTCAATTTCAAACCATTCGCTTCGAGAACGTCACCTACACCATACAAATGACCTTCAATAGTTTCATCAATCGAAGACGAAACTGTGATGCCAAAGGATATTTCAGAGCCGAAGGTGTCAACCAAAATTTCCTTTACAGTAGCACAGCCGGCAAGACAGGAAACAACTAAAAACAGGGTGAGTAACATTGCAGTAAATTTCAATTTGTGACTTTTATTCATATATAAACCTTTCTACTAATACGTACACGAGGGCTAAGCCCATATAGAACTATTTAAGGTACTTTGATATTAACATTATACCACAGTCGAAGGTCAAAATCAATAGTACAATTAGAATTATTTGACATTTAAATGATATTTAATGAACTATATGAACACAGCCATTCTCAAATATCTGAATAGGTTGGCAACAGTTTAAATACTGCATGCCTATTACCGGTACTCCCACCTCGAATAATCGACACATTTCTTTATATGTACTTGAATCAATTATAAGAGCACAAAAATAACATTTTTCTCCATTGATAAAATCTACAGATTCTAACACAATGTTCTTATCATAGTTTCCTATAAAAAAATCCCATGCATCTTGAAAACTATTAAAATCCGGAAAAGAAGCCTCCTCTTCTCTACTTATCCATTTTATCACGCACAACACCCCCATATATCATTATAAAAATACATTCCGATATTGACAAGAAAATTCTGAAAATATTAAATATATTGTTTACAACAATAAACCGTATATGTTAATATATAAACGAGGTCATCCTCAAAGACAAAATAACACACTCTCTTATGAAGACAGCTTTTAAACCTCCAACAAGAAAAAGCGCCCCAACAAGGGCGTTTTTTCGTATAATTTATAAATTATAAAAATCCAAAACCTTTGTCAGCTTCTCCCCTATTCCGATGCTTTATAATTTTCACAACACTTTTACAACACATTAGAACGCATTACAACAACCGCACCGGCGACAGCCTACAACAACGGATGTTTCATAAACACAAAATCATCGAGAGCCTGCTACCTTATCAAATCCCGAAAGGTAGTGGAGTCATGCTTTTGATATACAAACTTTCTCTTGCGGTATATAGTTGACATATTATGGTTTTTGTGGTATAATATTGAAAATATTGAGGGAGAACAAATATGGCAAAATTACTTGTTGGTATAAACGATTTGGCAACAACACACCCAAAACTTACTGCCGAGTGGCACCCCACCAAAAACGGAAACCTAACACCGGAACAAGTAACGTTTGGTTCTAACAAAAAAGTGTGGTGGCAATGTAGCCAAGGCCACGAATGGCAAGCAAGAATAAGCAGCAGGACAAATAATGGAACAGGATGCCCTTATTGTTCCGGACGTTTTGCTATACCCGGAAAAACCGACCTTGCAACAACATACCCAAAGCTTGCTAACGAGTGGCATCCGACAAAAAATGGAGAGTTAAAGCCAACGAAGATATGTTATGGCGCCGGCAAAAAAGTGTGGTGGCTCTGCGCAAAGGGCCACGAATGGCAAGCAAGAATAAGCAACAGGACAAATAATGGAACAGGATGCCCTTATTGTTCCGGACGTTTTGCTATATCCGGAAAAACCGACCTTGCAACCGCTAACCCGAAATTGGCGGCGGAATGGCACCCCACCAAAAACGAAAACCTTACACCGAAACAAGTAACGCTTGGTTCTAACAAAAAAGTGTGGTGGCTCTGCGCAAAGGGACATGAGTGGCAAGCTTTAATCAGCCAAAGAAGCTATGGGGCGGGATGCCCTTATTGTTCTGGACTTTTTGCTATACCCGGAAAAACCGACCTTGCAACCGCTAACCCGAAGTTGGCGGCAGAATGGCACCCCACCAAAAATACTGAATTGGCACTAAAGCAAACAACAATTGGCTCTCATCATAACGTCTGGTGGCAATGCTCTACTTGCGGACATGAATGGCAAGCGAGAGTATTCAGCCGTACAAAAGGGTCGGGATGCCCTGTTTGTTCGCGCATAACAGCTATTCCCGGAAAAACCGACCTCGCAACAACACATCCAAAGCTTGCAAAAGAGTGGCATCCGACAAAAAATGACGCCTTGACACCAAATAAAGTAACATATGCTTCAAACAAAAGAGTGTGGTGGCAATGTTCCGGTTGCGGATATGAATGGCAAGCAATTATACACAACAGAACCAAAGGAACAGGATGCCCGGTTTGTTCACGCATAACAGCAATTCCCGGAAAAACCGACCTCGCAACAACACACCCAAAACTTACTGCCGAGTGGCACCCCACCAAAAACGGAAACCTAACACCGGAACAAGTAACGTTTGGTTCTAACAAAAAAGTGTGGTGGCAATGTGAACACGGCCATGAATGGCATGCCACTCCAAACAGCCGGACCGGAGGGCGTGGCTGCCCTTATTGTGCAAATAAAAAAATTATATCAGGGTACAACGACCTTTCTACTATTAACCCTCAAATTGCTACGGAATGGCACCCTATGAAAAATGGAGAGTTAAAGCCAACGAAGATATGTTATGGCGCCGGCAAAAAGGTGTGGTGGCGCGGCAAATGTGGGCACGAATGGCAAGCAAGCATAAGCAACAGGACAAATAATGGAACAGGATGCCCTTATTGTTCTGGACTTTTTGCTATACCTGGAAAAACCGACCTTGCAACAACACATCCAAAACTTGCAAAAGAGTGGCATCCCACCAAAAACGGAAACCTAACGCCGACACAGATAAGTCACGGTTCTGTTAAAAATGTATGGTGGCAATGCTCCAAAGGGCACGAATGGCAAGCAAAAATTAACAACAGAACCAAGGGAAAAGGTTGCCCGGTTTGTAAAACAAGAAAAAAATGTATTTGAAGAAAATTTCGTATATCATTCAAACAAAGCCCCCTCCCCAGTACGATTAATTAGCTGTAGCGATTTACAACATTACCCCTCAAAACATTTACAACGCTTTTACAACATCCCCCCGTATTAGAGCAAAATAAGCGGTATAAACCCATGATGTAAATTTTTTACCTCCACTACGAAAAACCTTTGCAAATCAAGGGTTTTCGGAGTTTCTCGCAAAATGATTTGCAAGATTTATCAAATTAAAAATATTGTTTGCAACAATAAATCGTATGTGGTAATATATAAATACAGCTTGTTCAATTGTATTTCACACTCATTTAAACTCCAAATACGTTGAAACGAAAAAAGCACCTTGACCGGTGTTTTTTTCGTTATATCAACTTTTTTTAAAATATATTGTTTACAACATAATGCCGTAAATGGTATTATAAATGTAGGTCATATCCAATAGATTTCATGACCCACACACCCTTTTAATAGGCTCCCCCGCCTATATAGAGCGCCGGTCCCCTCCGGTGCTTTTTTATAGCATATCATAATAAATATAACAAAACATCTTAAACGTATGCTATATCCTTATAAACAAAATAATTACAACAATCATTAATTTTAATGCGTAATACTGTTTACAACAATAAACCGTATATGTTAATATAAATATGCAGTTAACAACTCCATAATAAGATAACTTTCTCATTTGGAGTTGAAGTTTCCTTTACCCGCTGCAAAAGCACCGTTGCTTCCGTTCGGTGCTTTTGCTTTTTATTATTTAATCTAACTCTTTTGCATATTTCTCGGCGCTGACAAAACCAACACCAGAACGTTCTTTAGCGTCTTTCAAAATATCCTCAATATGAACGTCATTATCACGCATAACTCCGACTTTTTTACCATTAGAATCTTCATAGAATGTCCTAAAACCGTTCTTGTCGTACTCGGATTTAAACCAAAAACCATCGCTGTTTTCATAATAAAGCTCGTTACCGGCATCATCAAAATGGTGTTTTGCCCAAGCACCTCGATTGGTTTCCCAATATATTTGGCGCCCGTGGTCATCGTACTCGCGCTTTACCCAATAACCGTTCTCTTCTTCACGGTAAATTTCCAAACCAGCAGAATTGAATTTAACAATAGGATACTTTATGTTTTCGCTCATAATAATAACCTCTCTATCTTTTATTTCTTGTAATAAAATGTCAACCTTCTTATTTTTGCTCCAACCCTACATCAAAATCGTTTTTTCCCTTTCCCTCTTCACCAATCTCTTGGCGACTTCGCTCTTGCGCATAAGCCAAAGTCTTATCCAGAGAATCGATTAAGGGCTCTGACCAAAGCTCATGCTTTAATCCTTGCAGAGCATATTTAACATAACTTTCTGCGTAATCCTTATCGACATTCACTACGAATGAAACACTATAGCCATAACCGTTATCATATTCGCCACATTTTTCAATAGATATATTATCAACCATAGTTTGAGAAACACTTAAACGGTCTTTAATGACGTTGGCTCCGCGTTCATCAGGATGCTCTCCCCTATAATTGTTAAGTATATCAAATGGAACATCAACGTCGCCACGATATAAATATTTCGAATCCTGTCCTTTAAAAGGGTCAAGATGGTTTTGTACAGCATGTAACCAAGTACAAATAACATTCAACTCACCGGGCTTTACGGTCCATTCCGGCACAACATTGCTAAGACAAAGACCAACTCCATTCTTCGCTTTATCTTCTACAGAAGGCTCAAAAAGACGTGGATTCAACAAAGATGAAAGACGATATCTGCCGGAAGTAAACTGCCCATCAGGAAATTCATTCCTGTCTACATTCATATCATAAAACTCTACCAAAGGTTCATCTAATTTCCACGGCACACGATTAGAACGCCCATAAAGGTCGCCCTTCTCGATAATGCGTACACACCACTGACCGATATAGAATTCTTTGGGATGCTTCTCGTATAATATTTCTCCAAGAACTTGACTTATAGAAACATTCTTTGCAAACGCTTTATTCAACGAATGCCACCAATCTGCTCCGTGATTATCACTTTCTCTGTAATCTGCCGCAATTTTACAAATCAAATTATTGTCTGACAAAATTTTGGCGGTAATCTCATCAACACTTGTTTCATCATCAGAAAAAACAATGCTATTAAAGTCTGCAAGAAAATAATCGTCTTGTTCAGTATTCTCTTGCACCCAATCAGGAACACGATTTCTTACAGTATCAACATCAAAATGCATCTGTTTGATGTTATAGATGGCTTTCAAATCATCATCATTCAAATGAAGAAGAAATTTTTCCTTTTCATTAAATAAATCTACACCGCCAAGTTGATTTTCTTTAATAATCATAATGAAATCTCCTTATATAACGCTTATTCAGGTTCAATTTCTCTGTCAAGAGAACCACCGAAGCCAGTTTTGTCAGAACGGCCACGGGCATCCTCAAGCACAACGTCTAACGCCGAAAGAGGCTCACAATATCCATACACTTTCCCACAAGGAAGCCCCTTTGATATATCTGACTTCCACGAAACCTTGTACCCGCGCTCACTGAACCACTTATCAACGTCCCGGACATTAACATCAGAAGCTATATGTTGCTCATTAACACGAATGTGTCCGGACATACCGCCGCCGGAAGCCATACAAATATTCCGCACAGCATCATCTAAAGAACACACGTTCATTGTATCTCTAACAAGCGATTTGAAATCACCATGCATGTAAGACCAATCACATACAAGCCCATAATCAAGAATCGCACACTCTCGAATCATCTCACGTTGTTTGCACATATTGGAACTTATAACAGTTGTACTGCCTTCTCCAAAATGATAAGAATAATTTGAACCATCCTTATTGAAAATAGTAATTTCGGGTGTTCTGCCTTTGGTCATACGAATCATTTCTTCGTTGCCCTTAAAACACCCCAAGGCAATTAAGTCCATTCTTACGCCGTCTTTAATGTTAAAAACAACACAGTTTTCATTGTTAATAGCAATATCAACTAATTCACACAGTTTTTTCATATATCGTTCTCCTTATCCTCTTCTGTATTTTGCGAAAAATCATTTAGTGACCGAGCCTTATCGGACTTGATTATTTCATCAGCTTTGCCCGAACCAACGGTCTTTTTAATTGCCTCATTATATTTATTTCTGGCGTTGGCAATTAAACTATCTACAGAATCCGAATCCTTAAGCTCATCAACAATCTTGTCGATATGAGCTTGCTCTTCCTCACTCCACTGAATCGGACCGAGATTATCACGCTTTTCTTTCTGATAGAAATACCATTTCAACATGGTTACGAAATCTTCTGTCGTAATGTCGATTGTGAAATCAACGTTCTGATACGCATCAAACTGAGTAACGGAAACAATACCGGATTTCGTATCATGCACAAGCTTTAATTCACGTTCATTACTTATATCATTTAAGGTGCTCATAAGGTTTACTCCTTTTCTATATCTCTATCAATTCCTGTTTTCTCGCCGGATGCGGATTCTTTACTTCTTAAATCGGCTCCGGCAATTAAGTTATCAATACTTGTTACATAACCGTCTTGTCCGCGTGCGTTTCCTGATGATTTCATCTGCAAACCGTTCACTTTATGACCAATCACGGACAACAAATCATTACATAACTTTTCTTTGCTATCAAAAACATTAGTTGTAAAAGATTCACCTTCATCAAGCTTTCTTTGCACAAACATATTTCTTTTATTTGAATTCAGGGCAATATCATCCTTAATTATTTCAACTAACCTATCAGAACCATCCGAATCCTTTAACCGACCACTTAATGATTTAATATAATTTAAAGCTTTATAGTCCAAATCATCGCGTGAGCCTTGAAAACAAACAGCCATTAAATATTGAGCATACTCTTTCCCCGTATAAGGTGTAGAATTAGCAATATCAACATAGCAAGCTCCACTTGGTCCGAATAAATCTCTATATAATTCTCTGTCAGGAATAGTAAGGTGCATACGTTTAAATGGAGAAAGCTTCGCTAATTCCTGCCCTAATAATTCTAAACGCTGTTTTCTTGTTTCAACCGTGTCTTTTATGAATGTTTCAGCTTTTTGCATATCTGAAACATCGACTTTTTCAGCCTCATGCAACCAATCCGGACCTATTGTTGCTTCCATCACATGATATTTATCTGCCGGAATAGATTCAACGACCCATTCATCACCTTCAAATCCGTTGTTATAATGCCCATTGAGATAATCAGCAAGCCAAGGTTTGTGAACATCGAGTCCTTCTGTCTCAATCTCATACACTATTCCCACAGACGGAATCTTCAACGGAGGAAACATCCTACCCAAATCCTTACGTAACGTCAAACCATCATCCATGCTCACACGTGCATACGCATTCTGAACCATAGTCAGATTATCAGTCATATATACGCCGTATTCGTTTCCGTCAGTTACCGTACTGCGCCCTTGGCTGTCAATGATTGGTTCATAATAAGGTTTAATGTCTACACCAAAAAACTGTATTTGATTTAATAAATCATAATTCAGCTTTATTCCGCGATATAAATATTGTGGTTTTTCGATATGCATAACAATCTTTCTTTCTATAATATTAGAAGATGAAAATTATCACATAATATTAAACATTACTTATAGCTTAAAATCGTTAATAAACGAATTAAGGTTTTCTTCTTTTGTTTTTTTAGATGAAACCTCGTTTAACAAAAACTCTTTCGCTTTTTCCCAATTTTTCAAAAACTCAACGGCCAATTCGGGAAAAACGTCGCATACATATTTTTTCTTCTTGCTCTTCTCTTGCTTTTCCAAATAATAAACCTTCGCAAGCTCTGGTTCCCAAAGGACCAAAGAAATCACCTTGCTATTTTTCAAGTACATTTCTTTGGATGTAATAACCAATTCCAACGTTGAGCCTACAGCAAAAGATATTTTATCATTTGCAACCATGTGCGGCTGAACTTCATTTTTGATAAAGTCAACACACAGGCTCAATTTTTTA
This sequence comes from Candidatus Fimenecus sp., assembly GCA_045533355.1. Taxonomy (GTDB): domain Bacteria; phylum Bacillota; class Clostridia; order Oscillospirales; family Acutalibacteraceae; genus Fimenecus. Next base: position 108,762 of record JAZSHP010000176.1, on the reverse strand, counting down.
GACAACATCTCTTTTTGTTCTTTCGAAATCTCAACAACCATAATGTTACTCCATTTCTATTTCTGTTTCGGATTTATCTTTACTGACAGAATTATTACTGTCAGCTCTAACCTGAGCATTACTAATAATGCTATTAAAATCTTTGTGTATCTCTTTAATTTCTTTTCCGAGCCCGATATATCCTAATTCGGCTTCAGAAAGATAAAACTTCCAATTACCGTCTGCATCATACAACCCTAAATCACTAATATCATCTTTCACCTGATTGTTCTCATAACTTACGATTTCGGCGTATGTATCGAATTCGGTCCAATAAGGCCCCAAAACATCGGAACCGACAGACTGAATAAACCGTTCGTCTTTAATGTCTTTTAACACGGCAGCTTTGAACTCTTCGTTAGAAGCAAATACGTCATCAGCGCCGTAATCGGACAAATAAAACTTACCCTCGTGTTCAAACCAAAAATATGCGGACTCCGTTTCCAAAATTGCCATAGCAATAGACTTATCGCACAAATACCCAACAAAATCAAAAACAATATCATCAGACACATAATTTTCGTATTCGCCGGCGTTTAAGAGTTTGAAAAAATCTGTATAAGTACGTCCTTCGGCCAAGGATAAATAGTTATCCGTAAAATGTTTATAGGTTTCTACATCAATAGCAGAAATTAAATCCTGGCAATACTCACTTTCAAGAAACATAATAACCTTTTGAGACCAATCATCTTGAGGAATAATTTCTCCAGCATCCACACGTTCTTCATAATCAGTATAAAAGTAATCGTTATGATAAATGCCCATCCTATCAAGGATACCGCCAAGACTGCTGAAACGGTCGGAACCTATATCACCAAGATAAACTTCTTGGTGGTCTATTAACGAAAAACATTCCTCACCATCTTCCTCAACTAAATCAATGGAAAAATCCTCGTCATTAACTATTTCCTCGACGGCTAATATAGCAGCAACAATTTCTTTTTTCGTATACTTCGCAGAATCAATCATTTTAACACCTCACCTTAAGTAAATAAAAAGCACTAAAACAATACAATCAAGACTTAATATAATCATCATTCATAATATTTGAAGTGCCATTTTCTAAAGATGCGCGTTCACCGGCATTTTTAATCAAAGCATCAATGTTGTCGTATCCTTCAAAGGTTTCGTCTTTCTCTTGCACCTGCGCCTTCTGCACGCGCTCAAACTCGCCTTTTTCGATAAGGTAATCAGATATCTTCTCTGCATCTTTAATTGCCGCAAAAAGCTCATTAGGCGCGTCTGTGATGACTTTAGCCCAGCTTTGAATATATGCCGTATGATTTTCCAAAGACGTGCTTAATTCGGCACTCTCGGCACCAAAACCTAATGCTTGCGCCGTGAATGCAGATGCAATTTCCGCACGTAATTCTTCTTTGGCATAACTTTCACTACCAAACCTGCCGGACAAATCGCGGTTAAATCGGCTTTCGTGTCCGGTCGCGTGTCCACATTCGTGAAGTAAGGTAGACATATAGCCGTAATCATCCTTAAACGCCGTATCGGGAGGCATAGTGATGCTATCGTCCGAAGGTCGATAAAACGCCTGGTCTCCACCTTCGTGAAATACAAGTCCCATATTCTTCAAAAGCACGTCGCGTTGAGCACGAATAGCAGCAACATCCACAGTTGGATTTAGTTGTTCAAGCTGAGGTATTCCCTCAATCTGCGCAGCATTGAAAACGGTGTAATGCTTGGACAATACTCGCATATCGTCTTTTCGGTCTGGATTCGAGGAAATAATTCTATCCATTTCCGTAAACGAAACAGTTTTACGAGTTTTGGTATCATAAACGCTCCAAAACTCAACCTGAGTACCCTTCTCGCCTTTCCGAACGTTCCAGCCGTTCTCCTTCGCTTGTTTGAACGTACACCACCGAGGGTCGGTATATCCTTTAAGCTCGGCGCAAAATGACAGCCACAAAGCATTTACTCCATGATAAATTGTGCCGTTGGTAGCGTTATAAGCGCGTTGAGACAACCACATAGATTGCCAAGGAAGCTGATTTTTATTTAAAGCATTAACAAATGCTTCAGCAATGGTTTCTCGTAAATTATTTTTCATTATTGCAATCACTTCCGTCTATGTTATAAACTAAAACCTCATCGGGACTCTCATCTTCAAAAGGATTTTCTTCGAAGCTGATACTGTTAAAAAACTCTGTATTCAAATCTGCACGCTCCTTTCTTTTGTTATATTTCTTTGTGTTAAACAAATTCGTAATCCTCATAATTTCACCATCTACAAAACCGGTTCCGGTTCACGTTCATTGTGTTCTTCCGTACCGACCTGCGAACGTTGAGCAGCAGACGATATAACAGACTCAATATCGTTTGAAACAAAATCACGTTTACAGCCGGCCAATATCTTACTTAATCGAGAAACTTTTAATAAATCGTCACAAGACATATTTAACAACGTTCGCAACTCTGTATTAGACAAAGCCTCTGCTTCATAAGGCAAAGTAAACTCTTCAAGTCCCAACTTTATGGCGGTCCTGACATCTTCACTTAAAACAGGAAGACGTCCTTTTAATTCATTGCAGGAACAATGAATTAAAGAAAGATTATATCGAACCACGGAAAATTGCTCGAAAGATAATCCTCCTTCGAGCTCGCAAATTTCATTAAGGCGTACCCAATATTCAAATTCATAAGGAGGAATATTTTTCTCCATGGCAAGCAACAATGTATCACTATGCGTATCGGACAGTTCTACATAATAATCCACCAAACCCTTTGAGCTCTCGCCTTGCAGAGCAAGCCAGGATTCGATTTTCTCACGCATAGCCTCACAAGTATCGCCCTTATCGTAAACTTTCGAAAATGAGCACTCATAGGGGCTTATATAATATCTTCCAGGAATATAATCCGCGTAATCTACTTTTTTCTTCTGAAAATAAATTTTAATATCAGAACCGTCTTTAGATGTTAACCAAGAGTATTTCGTATGTTGTGAATATCTTTCGTCATAATCACGGTATTCCTGCCCTTCTTTAACCTTTATATTTTCGTGTAGAATATCTTCGGGCAGAATTTCTACATAAGCACCATAATCACCTATAACAACTCTGTTATAACGATTACACAATTTTAATCCCTCAACCGTGAATAAAGGTTCGTTGGCACCATCTAAACAAAATCGTTCCGGCAGATTATCATTATAAAACCTTAATGCTTCCCACCGGAACGAACGAGGTAAAGGCTTATATTTATATTTTTCTATCAAGCTTTCTTGATATTTCAAAACATTACTATAATCCATAACAAACTCTATTTGATATTATATTTTGAAATTAAATCTTAACTTAACTCTATATCAGCATTATCAACAACAGACATATTCTTAATCCCTATTTGGTTACTGTTTTGATAAACAGAATTCTGCGAATCTGTTTTTGGGGCATTGGCGATTAATTCATCAACGCTCTTGTCCTTCAAATTAATCGTCTCACCGACAATAAAATCATCAAGAGAGCGATATACTTTTACCGTATGCTTACGAAACTCATCTTCCGGAAAGAATGATGCCTTGACTCTATCGAGCGCATCTTTGAATTTATCCATCAAAACATCATCAGAGAACACGGTATACGACTTCGGAAGCATCCAAATTGTTTCGTGATAACCGTCGGTAGCAACCATAATTCCGTCATACCCGTTTTTAATAGCCTTTTTAAAGGTTTTCTCATCATTCGCAAGGTCCAGATAATCTGTAATTAATTGTTCCAGGTCATATTCAATCACAAAAGGTTTTTCAAGAGTACCCCCGTGAAATGCTTTTTCCGGATTCATAGCCTTAATAATGTCATTAAGGTGTCTTTCTTGTTCATAGCCGCCGTCAAACATAAAGTTATCCATACCGCCATGACTATCTTGAGACCAAAAAGCTATTTTCTTGTTGTTCAGGTATAAATTTCCTTGATACAACGGCTCTCCTTCGTGCCCAAAAAACTTCTTAATACCTTTTATACTTATACCGTTTATAGATGCCATAACAAACACCTTCCTATATTATTATGTTACTAATAATATACCTCATAAACATATAAGTAAAACAAAAAGCTCAATCTATGTCTATCTCAACGGACGTTTCAAGTGTGTCAGCTTTGCCGCAACGAACGTTTGCGTCTTTAATAAGGTTATCTATTGATTGACCTTTAGTAAGCGTTTCATAACGCTCTTTCAACGATTCATAACAAGGCGTCATATAAACTTCTTCGAGTAAATTAAACCTTTCGCAATAATTAACCAACGCTTCGTCAGATATAGCAACCATCGAAAGATTTCTACATCCGTCAAATATGCCATGACCCATACTTAAAATATTATCCGGCAAACCAATTTTCTTTAAATTTGTACAGACCGCAAAAACATTATCATAGATACGCGTGGTTGAATCAGGAAGAACGATTTTTTCAAGTCCGGTACAACCACAAAAAGCTCCTTCTGCAATCGAATATAGGGTGTTCGGCAATTTAACTTCCGAAATGTGAGTACAATTCATAAATGCTTGGGGTGCAATTTTATCAATATCACCTGCAATAACAATCTCACCGGATTTTCCGGTAGGACAACGGATAATATCAGGCAGTACATATGTATCCTTATCGTGCTCATATACGATTCCGGCAACAGAAAAGTATTTGTCGTTAGCAGCATCGATATTTATGTTTTTTAATCTCTCGCAAATATTAAATGCCTCGTTATGCAAGAAAGTCACAGAAGAAGGTATTTTCACTTGTTCGAGAAAATTACATCCTACAAATGCATTTTTTTCTATTATCTTTAAACCTTCCGGAAGATTTAACTCATGCAAATCAACACCGCCAAAGGCCCCGGATGAGATAATTTCAAGGCTGTCAGGAAATTGGACGTGTTTTACATGTGGATTGTTTTCAAAAGCATTGATGCCAATTTCTCTGATTCCGTTCGGAATCTTAACCGTTTCATCAGTGCCGATATATTCTACTAAAACATCGTCCTCAATGATAAAATCTGCGAGCTCTTTTGATAGACCGATATGTTTCTCCAACATACGGCATATAGTACCGGGAGCATCATTATGATGCACGATAGCTCCCTGCCACATATTACCCTTCGAACCGCCAAATTCCCCAAGACCACGATGGTTAATATCGTTATGAAACTTAATGGCAGTACCGCCGGCTGCTTCAAACTCATAAAGGTTTTTATTATAATCGTCCAAAATAGAACAATCATAATCATTCATATTGATATAATTCGATTTATCTTCGCCGGCTCTTGTGAAAATACGATGTTCTTTATCAATCTCCGGAAGATACTTGTCCAACCACTCGTTCTTTTCACCAACAATAAAGGGCGGGTCAGTGTCTAAAACTGCAGACAGCACAAAAACCTCAACATCAGGATTACGTTCCTTAAACTGCTTAACGGCTGCCACAAGGCTCTCAAATGGCTTTAAATTCACATAAAAGCCGGGAGTCCACATAGCCTCAATAAACATCTTATCGGCATCGTGGAACCGCGCGAGAGTACCGTCTATATCTATATACAATGCTTTTTTCTTACTCATAGTATCCTCCATAAAATACAAAAAACGATAACGTTAATAAACTAATTACATTATACCTCACAAGGTAAATATTGCAAGTATTTTTACTAAATTTTCCTTAATTAATTTGCTCTATTTCACCAACATTTTCAATATCTTTCCCGCCATTAAATGTTTTATTGCTTCTAAGAGAAGCATCAGCTATAAATGTTTCTAACGAAATACCTTTTTGACCTTTATTAAACGCAGCTAACACCTTTGAGTCAACATCATATATCTGGCCGGATTCCATATCTTCGAAGCTTACGCGCAACAACTCTAATTTATAAGGAACTTCGTTATCTGCATTGTTCTGATAATATCCGACTTCGTATTCTTCCCCATTACATACAATGTTTATATAAAACTCTTCAATGTGCTGGACCGAAGCCAAATATTCAGCAGATATTTCCTCACGCTTCAAACCGATATTTGCATAGTGCTCGTCGTAGCACGAGTCCAATTCATAATCATTAAAAAACCATCCACGCCCGGATGAAAAGCTTAAGAATCCTTCTTCGCTCCATCCACCTTCATATGCCTTCCATTCAAAAGGAACATCTTGCTTTCCAATGTTAAAACGCATCCCATCGATACCGAAATACGTTAATTCGTCCGCATTAACAGAAATATATTCGCCATTACCGATATTTCTTAAAACGTTTAAATTGGCGGTCATAGATATTTTCAAGACTATATCCCCCATTCATTTATTAATATCCCAATTTCTTTGAAACCAACAATAATTAATCCAATGAACATTCGGACTCTAAATCATTTGATGCGCCTCGTGTGCGCTCGCTTACAGCAGTCGCATTGCGTATAATTTCTTCAATATCAGACATACGACCATCTTTATCTTTCGACTGCAAAACTATATTCAACGCCTCTTCGAGATAACAAATTGTTTTCTCAAAACGTTCAATCTTCACCTCAAGCTGCGCTGCCCAATCGGTTTCACCATCTTCGTATTCTTGTTCCAATTCTGCTTCGAGCTTTGCCGTTTCTTGATAATAGAAATCTATTTTATATTGAAGTTGTTTGGCAGCGGAGCTCAAAGGACGTGACTGGATATTTTCTTCAACCCACGAATCGCCGTGATATGAACGATAGAAATAATTCTTATCCTTATATTTGAAATCAACAATAGTATAACCATCCTGTGAAGTGCCCGAATTCTCCATATTTACAGAAATCAACGATGTTTTAAAACTGGTCTTGACCTTTTTGATTTCCTTAACAAAGTTTTCGCGTTTCATCATAGTATCATCGCGCAACGCCCACCCTTCGGGAATACCGTTAGGATAAACTATCTTCAACGCATTCTCGGCATCTTCGAGAGAATAGTGGCGCTTTGGACCACTTACAACTTCACCGAGTTCGTTTATCAACGAAAACTCATGTTTCGCCCAATACTCATAATTATCTATGTGCCATTGAATAGTTTCACAGAGCTCATCAACAGAGTTCCAATCGGAACGGAGATAAACATCGGAAATAGAACGAAGATACTTAAACGTCTCGGCGTCTTCGGCCAAACGATTAATTATCATTTCAGCCGCATCCCCGCGTGCTTCCATCCTTTCAATTAATACGTCAGCAGAAGCATCTATGCCGAAAACCTTAATTCCTTTTTCGCCTTTATATCGATTTAAAATATCTTCAACACCCGACGGCTCTACTACATACAAATCATTACTTTCAATAAGATTAGCGGTAATCCCATATTCATAACCGTTATATTGATTGTACGCATATATATCTCCGAGACGATGAAACTCATCAGGCGAAACAAAGACATGCCCGGTTTCACCGGAAAAACGCGGCGGACGGGTGGTATACGATTCAATATCCGTATAACCGTATTTATCCTTTAGCGCCTTCGTTATAGTAGTTTTACCGCAGCCGGAAGGACCAACAAAACAATAAATGTTTTTCATAATACAACACCCTTATTCAATCGAAATCTCTTCGTTCGATTCGTTATTATCAATAGCTTGATTACTACGCTCAGCAGCATCCGAAATGAGAGAATCAATAGATTGTTTGTCCTTCGCTATAATCTCGCGACAAACCTCATTCACATCATTACCAAGATAAAGCCCGTCTTTTTTCTTTTCAATTAAATCAAATATCGTATTAAAGAAATGTTCTGTATCAACATCGCTTAAATATTGCACATGCCCTGCTAACACATCGAAATAATCTGAATTATCAATTAAATTAGGCGCGTCCTCAATCGCAAACGGACAATTAACTATCTGCCCACCGGCAACAGAATCCGGATTATAATAATACAACTCATATTCTTCAGAATTGTTTCTGTTACGAAATATCAAATCACCTACACCGGCATTTGCTCCAAATACCGCATCATGTAATTCCTGAAACTCACAAGAACAATATTTCTCAACGAGAGCCATCATACCTTTATGTTCGTCTGACTCTATATCCAAATCCGTAACGGCTGCAAACCCAGAAGAGCGATATTTATTCAACCATTCTTCAACTATTTTCTCTGTTTTTTCTTTTACGAATTCTTCAATAACGCAATCGGCTATAGCCCAATACACATCAAAATAACTGACATTTTTAGATAATGCCGATTCAAAAGAACTTACGAGATTATCTATCAAAGGAGCAGGCAGCCAACCTAAAGCCTCATCTTCAAGCTTACCGTAAATGTCTTCGCGCTGATGTTCTTTATCGATAATAGAAAATATCTCTCTCGCAACAGAAGGATTCGCGTCAATAAATTCTTTTGCCTGTTCGGACGGTGTTTTAGCTGTTGTTGCCTTAAATCCGTTTATTTCGCCAAAGATAAAATCTTGTGTTTTCCCATCTCTCTTATCCTGGCATTCCTTCATAAACGCCTTGAATCCTTCCGAGATATAGCATTGCCCGTTTGTATATTTGCCGTTACTAAAAACAATATTGTTGTTATCACTAACACTATGCACCCAATAATGAGCACCGTGATAGTCTGGCTTAAACCTTATTTCATCACCAGCGCGAATTTTCCGATTAAGGCGAACAGCATCATCCAAAAAATACATATTCTTATAACCATCGGAATCCACATAAGGACGATTCATGCTACCAAACATCCAATCCTTAAACTCAGACATATAAGTAAAACTTTTTTCCTCAAATCGACGATTATAATCATTATGATATATTTCATATTTAATCTTAATCATGTTCTTACTCCTTATTTATTTCAAAATCTTTATCACTTGTTTGTGATTGTCCCTCGGCATTTACATAAGCATTTTGAAGAACTTCATCTAACGATTGTTTACGCTCAAACACCCTATCAACCCTTTTAATTTCTATCTTCAAATCCTCTTGACCAAGCTTAACGAAATCACCGCGACCGTTGAGCATCAAAGAACATTCTGCACAAACCAAACTCATTTTGTAATAATCTTCAACAGTGGCACCAAGTGTTTTGCCGGTCGCGAAATTGTCAAACGCTCTATCTTTACCACTGTAAGAAACAAACATAACGTCCAAATATATCCCTTCACTGCCACCGAAATTAACATAGCAAATTGCTTCGCTATAATCCGGAAGCTCCTTGTTGGGGTTTATAGAACTGGATTGAAGAAAATATTCATCCGGCAACAATCCCATCTCTTCAAGATGTTTCTTAAGCTCTTCAAACACTTCACCATATGTACGCATTCCAGCATGACGAACCATACCCTTCTTTTCAGGATGCGGTTCCCACTTATCAACTTTAATAGTTGAAACACCTTTTGCATCTTTTTCTACAATCCTTTTGAATTCCATTTCTTACACCTTTCTAATGTTTAAACAATAATTCTTCAAAAAAACCACATATCTCAGCAGCAAGCTTTTGTAAATCAGTAGACACATTCTGCACATCTATCATTGCGGACGTCATATAAGCTCCTTAAACCTCTAATAATTCCTCATAATCTCCATCACTTGGCTGCTTCGAACATTTAACTGTGGCGTCTTGTATGACTTCATCAACACTGTCAATCTTAGATTCCTCCACTACAACGTCAAATTCGGCAGGGTCACGATTCCACATATTGCAAGCAAATATAATTGCTTCATCACCATGATACAAAGATTCGTCTACCAAATAACCGGCTTTTAATTCAACACTGCCGCAATTTTGACCTATTTCTGCATCCGCCCATTTATGTAAAAATATCACTCTTGGAAACATCTCGGACAACTTCTCGGTAATAGGAAGCGCCGCAAAGTTCGCAGTATAAAATCCAAAAGAATCATTCATTATATACGAACCGTCAATTATCCCTTTAGTGCCCCAATTTCCACGTGACCAATCAAACCATGTATCTGCCCCGTATGTAAGAATGTTGTCAATATAGACTTTACCAACATCTTCAATAGAAGAAGGATTGATGGATTTATATACTCCCTTATACTCATCTTGCATCATTTCTAATATGTCACCGGGGACATCCTCAAAAAATGCATCAAAATACTTTTGATAATAATTTTTACCATAAATATTTTTAGTGTTTTTAAGCTTTTGAGCAATGTCAGCTCTTTCTTTATGGGAAAGAGTGTCTAAATAGACGGAAATATACCAATGGGCAAATCCACCGCAAACAATATTCATGCTTTCCGGCATTTTAATAACATTGTTAAAATCAATAACTTGTGATAACTCAGGATTTTTATTCTTCAATAACTCAATAATGTTCTTAATATCCGATTCGGAGCCAGACATTGTAATTTTATTTATAACACAATTCGCCATATCTACTAACACCTTTCGTTATAACATTATTAACATTATACCTTATTAATACTATTAATTGCATCAATACAAACAGCACAACATAAAACACGATATAAAAGAACAAAAGCCTAATCCAACTCAATATCTTCTTTAACGCTGCCTTCTTGATTTGGCGCTTCGCATTTATTAGAAGCTTCTGCAATAAGCTCATCTACGCTCTCTTGCAGAAACTCTTTTTCATCATAGCCCCAAATATCGCAAGCAAAACGTACAGCATCATCACTGCCTCTTTCGGGAACATACTCTTCAATAATCTCTTGGTTTTTGAACACCAATCGACCACAATTGTAACCAATATCTTCATCGGCCCATTTGTGTGAGAAAACAACCTCAGGAAACATTTCAGACAGTTTTGCTGTAACAGGGAGCGAAGCTGACCATGCAGTATCAAACGTAATCTCGTTGTCCTCAATACGGGAATCCATGGCGCCCCATTTTGTTCCCCAGTTTTCGCACGACCAGTCGTACCACGTGTCAGCACCATAATTAAGAATATTATCAACATATGTTTTGCCCACATCTTCAATAGATGAAGGATTTATAGACTTGTATTCATCTTTGTAACATCCTTCCAATCTACTTATAGTTTCATCGGAAACGGCGTCGGAAAAAGCGTCTTCATATTTAAGATAATAGTTTTTATAAAAGCTACATGTATGTTTCGCCAAATCTTCCTTTAACGTTAACCGTTCATCGTCCGAAAGTGTTCGCACATACGCAGCGATATAATCACCGGCAGCAGAACTTGCTGCAATGTTTAGGCTTTCAGGCATGGGGATTACGTTATTAAAATCGACGGCTTCATTGTTATCTTTATGCTTATTTCTTAGAAGTTCAACAATTGCAGCAATATCTTTTGCTGCGCCGTCCATTTTAATAGAATTAATTACATAGTTAGGCATAATTATATGTTCCTTTCTTTATATTGTTGTAAACATTATACCGCACAAATGCGATAAACACTAAAGACAAAACCATTACATCAGGTCAATATCTTCTTTTTCTTTGCCGCGTCCATTTACACATATTACTTCACTTCTTTTTGTCGCGTCGGCAAGCAATGAATTGAAAGAGCCTTTATATAAAGAAACTCCTTTTTCGTTAAGTTTATTTATTAAAACATCGTATTTATCCGTTCCTTCGAACCGGGAAATCAAAACATCCTGAAACTCTTTTGTATCAAGAAAATCTTTAGGCAAATATTTAACGTCAAAAGGAAAGAATTTGCCTACCTCACACCATTTAAGAGCAACATCTTTATATTCTAAAATCCAATTAATTCTATGTATATGAAGTGAAGGACACACATCCAGCAAATCACATATAAAACCGGTATCAACCGAAAACTCGTGCTCGGGCGGAAATTTACAATATGCTTCTAAAGGAATTAAATCCGGAAGATGTTCGTGAAGTTTTTTATCAGGGCTTTCCAAGAAAGCTTCAAAAATAATATTGCGTTCCATTCGAACGGTTTTGTCAAGATTGCGATAAAAGCATCCGTTAAGCTTTAAAGCTTCTAAAGCAAACTCTTTATCAGCTTTAAACATAACCGGATAATCAAACCAAGCACAACCACGACCGGCGCGAAGAACATCGTGTGCAAATACTCTATCACGCTGTAAACTCACGTCGGCATAATTTAAAAAGTTATAACCATCCACATAAGCAGCATTTAATATATACTGGCGGTCATTCATTTTATCGAGCATTTGTCGTATTTCGTTTGAAAGGTCGGCGGCAGGGTCCTTTTCTAACTTCATAACCATTTTAGCCAAAAAAATGCCGGCAGTTTTACCATAATAGTTGTGCCAGCTTAAATCACGAGGCAACGCATTCCGCGCCTCGATAAACAAATTACATAATTTGCTTCCTCTATTAAGATGGAAGTCACCCTCCCATACATTTTTTCCAATACGAGCAAGGGCGGCTTCGCGGCCATCCTCAGAAAGTATTTTAGTAATTGTTTCACATTCCCAACGATGAAAACGCAAAGGACGAACACTGCTATCAGCAGAAGTAATATACACTTTATTGCCCTTAATCGAAATTCCTTTTACTATTTCATAGCTCATATATGTTCTCCACGGCTTCTCGGATGCCGCACCCGAAATTTATGTTTCTATTATTGTTATACTCCGGATTTTCGATTTTTCTACCATTAAGAATGAAAAAATTAAAATATTTTACTATAATTCTAAATCAGCTTTATCCTGACCGATAAATACTTCATCAGACGAACGCTGTTTTGCATCATCCAATAATTCTTTAATAGATTTGTTAGGCATCTCATCTGCCCAAACGATAGAATTATAAGCAACACCTTCGCTGTCTATATCGACATTTTTATATACGACGGCATTCTTGAAATCTTCTGCTTGCTCATCACATAAACGTTTAACCGTATCCGGCCCGAGTTTATCAACATAGCTTTTCAAATATTCCTTATAACAAAAACCGTCAACCTTAAGACCCTCAAAACCCCAATAAATCAAAATACTGTTTATCATCTCGCGGCATGACAATTCTTCACGAAGCTTCATCTGTTCGGGCGTTAACACAGGCGGTTTGCCGTTTTCCCAACGAGGGAGTTTGCTTAACATTTGCTCTATTTCTTTTCTTGTCATTTTAACTCTCCTTATTCCATGACCTTATTGTGTTCTTGGTATTTTTCTTTGCTTGAATTGGAAGAAGACGAACGGCAATATGCATCAGCCAAAACACCATCTAATATTTTGTTTTTTGCAAACAAAATATCATTTTCTACTTGACTTTTATTAAAGGATGGTTTATAATAAACATCGGATAGAGCATATATCATTTCTCTTGGTAATTGGAACCTCTGAGATTTAATATATTGCTCTGTTTTTTTGTTTTTGAAAAATCTTTTATCTGCCTGAAATGTACGTATTAAGAAATCCTCAAACCCTTCCTTATCATAAATGGACGTAATTTCATTAACTTCTACACCACTTATGCATTTGTCCCTTCTGCATATCGCAATATAAGGATTACCGACTTCATTAAATGCATCCAATACTACAACCCTACTGGTAGATTGTGTCAAAGAATCAAACGCCAACACGCTATTTCTTAACATATCTAAACATTGACCGACAAACGCATATCCTATAGCGTGCTTATCGTGTATCTTCCAAGCCGTACTAACTCGCATTATTATCGGTTTGGACACACTATTGTCAAAATAATCAACACTGATAGAATTGGGAGAAACGACTAAAGGCATAGTAACATCAAACCCGCCTGCATTTAAAAACAACAATTGTCTTTCAAAATTATCAATTGTACCATCGTCATGCACGATGGTTTTATTTATTCTCCGAACAATATCTATCTCATTAATCATCTTACTCACCAAAAACTTTTTCTTCGCTTATATCACCGTTCCCTTGTTCAGTTTCTGCAGAACGCTCATACGCATTATCAAGTAAATCTAATAAGGTCATAGGATACGCCTCTTCTTCGGTTTCCGGAAGACGTCCCCATTCGGGCTCTTTTCTTTCCCGACGCGATTCAACACCAAAATCATCCTTGTGATAAAGCAAATTCAAATCCTTTAACTCTTCAAAGAACTTATCAAAACATTGATTAATTTTCTTTCGTTCGTCACCTTCGGGAAAAGCTTTTATAGTTATGTACTCACCTTTTTTAGAACTCTCAACAGAAGTAACCGCCATATCAGAATGACCGCACAGATAATCGCTTCGGCCTTCAACCTTATCCTTCACATAGCACGCAAATGCACGTGCAAACATTTCCTCGTTACTTTGCCAATATCCGTGGTCTGTCTTGGAATGTGCCTTATCAAACCGAATCGAATTTTCATAAAACACAGTATTAATCTTTTGCGGCTTATTTAGATTCTCCATTTTAAACCTTATACTATTCTGATAATGCGCAAGCTGAACACGGTCTCCTTTCGTAATAACATGTCCACAGACCTCTTTACTGAAATTAGACAAAGCATCTATGTCCACATTGCCTTCACCGGTAGAAATATAAACGAAATATGTATCCCCGCAATGAACAGAATTATTTATATAAGAATCTAAAAGCTCATCCTTATATGCTTTCTGCGCCGCATTTAATTTGTCTGACGGAAAGAATACGTCCACATAACGACGGACGCGGCTAATAAATCCATCTAATTCTTTTTGACGGCGCAAGGTTGCTGCTTCATCTGCAACTTCCCGATATTTCATCGAATCCACAAGCTTTTTAAGGCTCTCAGGAACGCGTTTATCGTGAAGATTTGCGGTCATAAAGCCGCCTAACCCCAAACGCTTACCAATAATATCATCGAGCGCGTGAGCCCATTCATGGGCCAAAGAACCGGCACCCTTCATTTTTGTTAAATTAATAACTTCACGCAACGGTTCATAGTGCGCCATTGCACTACCGCTGCCACGAGCACCAAAAGCAATAGACAACGAATGTCTTAACGAAACATCCTTAAAGCCTATCTGCAAAGCTTTGGCGAGGTCATATAATGCCTCGTATCCGAGGTTTAAAGACGCCTGACGGTCTTTTTCGCTCATCCAATTACCAAACTCACCGCCCTTAAATTCAAACGCACTGAGGAAGTCCTGGCCGGTCATAGAACGACCGCGGCGAACATCGTCACCAATGCGTTTAATGTGTGCCAACTGTGCCGGAACAAATCTTGTTTTCCCTTTTTTCTTCTGACTTGTGGTTTTTATCGCATCTTTCGAAGAAGCACTATCGAGAATATATTCCTTTGCGGCATCTTTCGTAGTAAAATTTCGCGCAACAATATTATGTTGAGCACTATCCATTACGAAAAATGTGCCGGACACCCAAGATTCCTTATTTGCAAACTCGCCCTTCGGATACATATACATAACACCGCCGGGAACTTTAAGGTTCATACGGTTACGACCGTTATAATCATCTTCCCAGGCAACATTCTCATATTTATAAAATTCATATCTTGAAAGTATCTTTTGCTCGTCACTATAAAGAAATTGTTTGCGGGCTATCTCTCGGTCGTACTTTCTAAAATCGTATTCAGTAACACAAAACGCGCGTAAAAACTTATTAGTAATAACATCACCCGCAACAGCAGTAGGATGTACATAATAAGAGTTGCCGTCTTCAATATATCCGTTATCTACAAGCCAGTTTCTATTACCGAGTCGAAGAACATCTTTTTCACTTTCACAGCCCATAACAGCATCACGAACTGCGCCTACAAACTGAATATACTTTTCCTGTTTATCCAAAATTGCTTCGGGTGTATTATCGCGATTAGTCAACACGGGTTTGGCGCCAAGGCTATCGCGAACGGTTTTAATGAAATAAGCAACCTTGATAGGAAGCCCGTTTGTAACCAACTCGGCATAATCCGGCTTCTGCCAAACATTATCCTTTGTAATAAGCTTCAACTTTTCAGCATCGTTCATTTCAAGCAAATCCGAAACGTTCATGCCTCTAAGCTTCCACAAATCCTTTTTGGCTCCGCCTATTTTTTCACCAAAATCATTAATAGCCACAAATAAGACCTCCTATAAATCAATGATTATAACAATATACCGCAAATAGAAATTCAAATTTCCATACCTTCCTTAAAGCTTCCTAAAGCCTCTGCAAGACCTTTGCCCTGTTCAGATATAGCTTTCGCAGTAGCTATCAAACTATCGATGCCTCCAGCGTTAGAGAGTTGCACGGAGGATTTGGTGTTTTCAACAGCAAACTGCAAGCGTTCCGGAGGATACCAACCGTCTGCTACCGGCAAACGTCCATCCACTAAATCATGCTCAACTTTGTACATATTCGCTTGTGAGTTATATGCAACTACTCTGCCGCTAAATCCATCATCGTCAACGACAGAGACATTAAAAAACTGCTCACGACTTTTTAACCAATCCTGCCGAACATTAAAGAAACACTCTTGAAACTCAGCGTCACTTGCGCCGATACCATGGTTAGACATAAACTGTCGTAACTCCGCAAATTCCTTTACGCCTTGAAGCACAGTAGTTGCAATACCGTATGTGGCAAAACGCATAGGGTCAATTTCACGTTTTAGCTTTTCGGTGGGCAGCTTCTCAAAAGCTTTTTTAGTAAGAATGTAAAGTTCAGCATCTGGTTTAAGCGTCGATTGATTCTGGTTATAGTCAGTTTTTGTACCATTGTCCATCATAATAACTCCGTAAAATGGACTTTCCTTAGGCACGTTGGTAACACGTTCTACTACTTCCTCTTCCTCGCAAAGCTTCATAAACTCTGGTTTCAACTTTTCTTTAAGAGCTTCCCAAATTTCTTGGTTTGCAAATTCAATGGTTTGTACCGGTCTGCCAAGTGTTTTTTCTACAAAATTTTGAAAATCATGCATTTCGGTCATTAAAATACCGGTATAGGCACTCACAATCAATTTTTCATACTGTGTCATAATAAAATATCCTTTCTTAAAACAAGAACTTTATACTTAACCCTTATCAAACTCATCATTTGATTTTCCCAAATATGCACCTGACGAATTTACATCATTTGCCCTACTAACCGCATCAGACAACCGAGCGTCCAAGCCTTTAGAATTAACATTGTGAAAATGTTTCAAAATGTTATCTACCAAAACATTTAACGTTTCATGATAATATGTACCGAAATAAATATTGTTTTCTCTCAAAAACCCTTTGATGTTATCATCAATTTTGATGCTTTCTTCTAAATTGTGTAATCTACCGGCTTGCTGAAAGACTTTGCCACGATTGATAAACAAATTAAAATTCTGCTGACGATTAAACCTGTCCAAAGCTTCATTATGAAATGCAGTGGACGGGTCTTTGGCATAAATAAGAGATAAAATTGCAGGAGAATCAGTAACAACGATAGAAACCTTTCCGAGTAATCGCTGTACACGCCTGTCCTGTTCTTCATAAACCTGTTTTTGGTTTTCAGGCGAACCATCCAACATATATGCTTTATTGTCCCAAACCAATTCTTTCGCATACTCGGAAACGTATTCAGCTTCAATATTTCTTTTCTTTAATTCACTTGCTATCGCCCACGCACACGTGGTCTTACCGGCACCCGGACCGGCAAATAAATTAACAACAACGGTTTTCATTTCAGCTTTCCTTTCACATAACTATTCTTTAATTTCTACATTGTCGTGAATTTTGTTGTCGTCTATGTCTGACCTTGCTTCGCACTCTTTAGAAGCGACCTTTGCATTAGCAATTATTTTATCAACCTGCGAACGTTCCGGAATACAGCGTAATGCGGAAACATCTACTTTTTCTTTTATGTGCGAAATAGCAGCCTCCAAATTATCATAAACGCCTGTCTGATATCTTTCGTAACGATAGGCAGCCACACAACGGCTGTCCTCGCCATATAATATTTTTCCGTTTAAAGAAATCGAAGACGTTGCAGAGAAGAATTCGTAGCTTGGTTCATAGGTATATCCTTGCAAACTAATAATGTTCTTACCGTCAGAAAGACATATAGATGTAGGTTTGTTACCGTTCCAAGCGTTGTCTTCAAGACCGCGCATTAGAGACGGTATATTTTCTATACTATAAAACTCTTTATTTATAGTAGTTTCCGCATAGGCTTTAAACTCTTCAAAAGAACCATAAAATACGTCATATTCATAGCTTGGGGGCATACGATATTCAATACCGTTCATAGAAGTATATGACGTGTATTTATCATAAGAAAAATAACTGTTTCTATCAGGGGATTCCAAATGTCCGGAACCATCATTATATTGAATCCACTGCCAACCTTTCGGCAAGTTATCAGCCGCCATTACAACGGCAACTTCCTCCTTTTCCTCACCAAGAACCAAAATATCAGGATTGATATACACCTCATCCTTATCCAGTTCAGGAACAACGTATTCAACTTTTCTTATCGATGATGTTTCATTTAATAATTCAGACGAACGATGCTTACCTATATATTGATGAATACGATTTTTAATAGTATCTTTTGTGAATCCCATTTCGAGTGCATTTTGTATAACAGGATATTTTTTCCCGGAAGCTTCGGCATACGCCAGATACTTCTTCATATCGTCTTGTGAATATATATCAAACCCCTTTTTTAACGAAACGGAATTTTCAATCATATCAAACAAAACATTTACCTTGCCGGGTTCAAGCGAATAGAAACCAACGGAAGCAAAACCGCCATAATTCACAACAACATCTTTCGAATCATCATTCGCATACACTTTGACAAGGCTATTCAAATAATTACAATTAAACTCACAAAAAAGATAATAATCTGCCCCATCAATTACAACATTTACCGGATAATGAGATTCATCAATTGTAATTTTCTCTTCATAACTATCATTCATAACGTTTCTCCAATTATTCAATCACATATTCTTCTTTATCGAAATGCTTATTTTCAACATTCTCGCTTCGAACAGATGCAGCAGTAATAATCTTATCAACAGAAACAACCTGCTCTTTGCTTCGTTCATACAGAACAACATCACCACCCAATTCAATTCAACTCGAAAAATATAGTTTTTATTCCTTTACATGCTCATCTTTCCCAGAAGAAAACTGTGGCAAAGAATTACTGCGCTCTTTAGCTTCTACCAGTTTCTCATCTAAAGAATAAGAATCCTTCCAAGCCCGAGAAACAATTTCCTTAATTTCTTTCAGTGATTCGCGATAACCCGTCACTTTTCCATCATCACAAACAGCAAAGAACACTTTATTTTGCCACTTATAATAGCCAACCTCGTGATTTGAAATATTATCAGTTTTAACCAAATATGCTCTCTGGCGACCTTGATACGGCTCCTCCCACTCATAAATCTCTTTCATAGAACTACCGGGAGGAGACAAAAAAATCCCACGCTCTTTACATTCTTTTTCAAGCTCCCTAACGGCAAGAGTTAACCACTCATAACGAGAATCAATCTTATCCGGGTCAGTTACTTTAATCATTTTGTCGCTATAAATGCTTGGCTGTAACATATAGTCCCAATTAAAATTTGCGAGTTCTTCTTTCAATCTCTTCACTTCGGAAACAAGAAAAACGTTGTCAGACAATCTCAACCCATATTCCCAGAAAATAATCGGCCTTCGAACCATAACCTCTCACTCCTTTGATAAATCAACTTTTCCAAACTCGTTATACCCAGTCTTGGCATTTTCGGTTTTACTACTTTCCGCAACATGCTCCTTACTCCTTTACCATATCATCCCTTCCGGCAAAACCGACAGCAGCCTTGCCGCTACGCTCGGTAGCATCAGCAAGCTTGCCATCCAGCGAAACCTCGCGCTCAACAATATCCAAACTCCATTCAAAAGCATTTTCGTCAACAAAATGCCAACCGTAACTTTCGCATATATCTTCTGCTTCCTTAAGCGAAGAACATGTCATAAAATCACGAATAGTACCGCCGCCACTGGACATTGTTATAACATATTCTGAATCAACAACATCCTTCTTCGAACTATAATCTGTATACGCTACACCGTTATGTTCACAAAGGTCTTTAAAATCAACGCAAAGGTCAACATCGAGACCTCTAATCTTTCCGTCGTCCTCATACTCACAAACCTCTGCCAACAAATAACGATATAATTCAGCGCCAACCAATTTCTTTCCGTTTATATTTGCCGTAACTTCACCGTCAGCAACCGCAAATTCAAGCTCTGCACCCTCAATACCGAGCGCAGAAAACACCTCATCGAGAATTTCATCTGCTCTTGCATGAACAGGAAGGTCAGGACCATTATGAATATAGTTGTCATATTTGCGGGAATACACGTCATAAAGGCCGTTCGCATCAATGGCTTTAAGGAAATCTTTATCAAACTTCCATAACGGATACTCACAGAACCCACTCTGCTTTTTAAGACCTGTATCGGAGCAAAAACCCATAGAAAGCAACTGGTCCGTAAATAAATTGTTGTTTGTATCGATAAACGCACAATCCTTTACGCTTAAAAACTCTCCAAAATTCACAGTCAGAGTAGCGTAAGGCTCCCTAAACCCATCATCATAAGAATACAATTGAATGCCCAATCCGGGCATTTTATTCCCCATAAAATCGTATGTCTCGTATAACCCAAGCTCCGGTTCAAGAACAACTTTATCTCCAAACGAATCGATTATTTCTAACTTTTTATAGTCCATACAAGATACTCCTAAATATTATTTTTCAATTTCAAAATGTACATCCTTCTGTACATTATCGGTTTCATTACTTCTTTTTATTGCATTATCAAGAACATCGCATAACGAAGATTTGTTCGTAATTTTGCGCACGCTGCGCTGCATTGTCTCTTCCAGCATTAAATTATAATCACACATAATATCTTCAACCGAGCTCCGAACCGAACAACCGCAATGATTATATTTTTCTATAAACTCATTATCAACTTCGCACGTCAAAACAGCATGACCATTCTCGTCATTAACAAGAAAATGAAGATAACTTCTCAGTTCACCATCTACAATCGGTAATTCTCTCAACAATGTTTCCAATTCTCCGGTCGTGCGAACAACATCTTCAGATAACTTATTAAAATCTTCAACAAGAATATCAACCGTCCAAAGCGAAACATCATCCTCGCCAAATCTGCTTACCACATAATAGGTTTCATAATCAATAATAGGTCCCATAAACACTTTGGCCTTTCTTATGCATTGTTACTTTATCTTTACTCATGTCCATCACCATTACATTTTATCAGTTAAAGCTATTCCTTACTGACCTATAAATAAATTTAAATATGAATATTTAAAACCATGTTCCAAATATTCAAGGTTCTATAAAACTATAAGCCGGCAAGACAAATTACTGACTTAACCCTATTTAATATTCCTTCCCAAACTCTTCTTTTCCAGCCTCACCATGACCTGTCTCCGCGCTCCGTACTTCCGCATTGCGCACTCGCTCATCAACAGACAAAACATTTTCATCGAACAATATCAAATGAACTATCGGACTTCTCCTCCTCTTCCTCTTGTTCCTTGTCTGCTCTTTCCCTTGCCAAACGGTCCTGCATCTCGTTATACTCTTTAGCTTTTTCTTTCGCATTGTCGATAAGCTTTTCAACATTATCGATTAAGCCGTTACCGTCCTTATCAACACCAACAACATCGTTCGAGTGAACATCCTCCATATAAGTGCCGGTATCAACATCAAATTCCTTATTGTCGTATTCCTTTTGTTTTCTGTTCTTGTCCATAATAATTCTCCTTTAAATATAATTGGTGGGCGCAAAGGGACTTGAACCCTCAATCCATGCTAACGGAATCAGATTTTAAGTCTGATGCGTCTGCCAGTTCCACCACACGCCCATATACAGCAAAACAATACTTTGCCTTCTATTATTGTTATACTCCGGATTTTCGATTTTTCTACCATTTCAAGATAATTTTTTATAATATTTTGATTATTTTCCTATTATTAAAACAAAAAGCACCTTATACACAGACGGACGCCATCATCAATGTACAAAGTGCAATTCTCGCATTCAAAGATTATCTTTGATGCTTTCACATCAACCACAAACTACCCCAACGTCTTAAATCCATTGCCCAAAACTTCTCGCGTATCAGAAATCACCACAAACGCTGTAGGGTCCATATCCTTAATTACCCTTTTGATTTTCACAAACTCGTGACGTCTTACAACACACATCAATACGCGTTTCTCCTGACATGTAGCCGTACCGGTGGCAGATAAAACGGTAGCTCCGCGTCCAACGACTTGGTGAACTGTTGCAGCAATGTCATACGCTTTATCCGACACAACATATAATACGTTGCCGCTATCCGCACCTACCAGAACACTATCGACCACCTTGGAAGAAACAAACGCCCCTACAGCCGAACACAGAGCATTCTCGATATTGCCATAAACAAACGCAGAGGAAACAATCACAACCGCATTTATGGCAAAAGATATCTTTCCTATCGGCAGATAAGAAACCTTTCTGTTAATAATCGTAGAAACGATATCGCTGCCGCCCATAGAAGCACCGCGGAGATACAGCAACGATATGCCAAACCCCATAATGGCGCCGCCAAAGAGTGATACAAGCAATCGGTCTCCGTTATAAGCCGGCAGCCACAATTTCACCATCTCAATTAATACAGAAGATAAAACTGTCGCAACCGCCGTTGAAACAACAAACCTGCCGCCGAGCTTGAACCAACCAAGGATTAACAAAGGAATGTTCATAATAAGCACTAAAACACCAACAGGGATATCAAAAAGATATCCCAATTGTGTTGCGATACCGGTCAAACCACCGGACGTCAGTTTATTCGGAATTATGAGCATATCGATACCAATTGCATAAATCAATGTACCCAAAAAAATGAATACACCGTCAAGCAAAGTTCGTTTGACTTTACCGCTGTTCAAGATAGCACCCCAATCATTTAAGCAAACGGTCCTATAAACTCTGCACCCTGGATGCCTTTCTCTTCACGTGCAGCTTCTACCATAGAACTTAAATAATCGCGAACCTTAAGAGGTTCTTTTATATTAATCAATCTAATAATTTTTCTTACAGAGCTGGCATCAGAAGTATATACAATAACCGTTCCTACTTTAAATATTTTTTGCCAAAGCGTTTCTACCATCTTTAAATCAAAGATACGAAACAGCATTACCTCATCGTAATGAGTGGCAAGAAGCCCACGTTTGATATAAAGACGTCCATTCGCAACGCTATAATACGTAAACGATATAGGTTTGCCGAAATACCGTTTTTTGTCACTCCATTCTTCCGAGATATCGGCAAAAAATGTTGATTTGTTATTTTTACTCATATCATCACCACTGACATAAAATATCCCTACGGTCTAACGTCGCTTATACGAACGACGTTCAAACACACCCTTTTTCTTCAAAACGATTGCGACAGTTGCAAGAGCCAAAAGACCACCTGCGATACCTCCAACAATAAATCCGTTCTTTTTCATAATATCCACACCTCATTGTTTGTATAAAATATTAAAATAAACAATATACCTCATGGAAATCAAACAACACACTTCTTAGGAAATATAAACCGGTCTTTATGTGTGACAAAACAAACCGATAGATATCATCCTAAAACTGAAACAAGATAGCCAAATAGAAGGGCATACAAAACAACCGCTAAAGCTAATGAAATACCGGTAACAATAAATATTGCTTTAATGTATGATTTTACGCTTTCGGCAGTTGTATTGCTAACAACAAGATAAATAAGGACACCCAGGTAAATCAAGGAACCGACAACAGGGATAAAATTCAAAAAACCTAAACACATGAATTTCAACCAATCTTTTGTTCCTACAATACCGGCAACGCCGTTCTTTTGGCTTAAATTAGACTCGCTGATAAAATCCATAATAAAACACCTCCATATGTAAAATTATTTATGATTTAGGAAATTCAGAAGAATACCTCGGCCATTGTCCTGAAAAATCAACAGTTACAATCAAGTCATATTTCTTGTTGGTCTTTTTTGACACAATATCTTTTACAATGACCTTCTGCTTGGTAAACAATCCTTTTGCGTATGTCTTTGTCAT
This sequence comes from Candidatus Fimenecus sp., assembly GCA_045533355.1. GTDB lineage: Bacteria > Bacillota > Clostridia > Oscillospirales > Acutalibacteraceae > Fimenecus. The sequence continues at coordinate 84,787 of JAZSHP010000176.1, read as the reverse complement.
CTTCTTGCCTAAAGATGCAAAATACTTATCGTCTTTAAACAAGACAACGCCGCATTTATCGGAACAGGAATACGTTTTACTCGTTTCAACAATATTGCCGCCGCATCGAGGACACTTACACAAAGCATTGCTTTCTGTTTGTGACTGCACAGTACCGGAAACATTTTTAATGCAACTAATCATATCCGCAACCATTTTATCGGTAGCTGCCATATGCTGTTCTTTCGATACCTTTCCTTCTTCAACCAATTGAAGCTCTTCTTCCATCTTAGCGGTCAAAACGGGAGAAGTAATCATAATGTTGTCGGGCAGATGCCGAATCAAATCAATGGCAGTTTGCGTAGCATAAATGCTTTTATTTTTTAATTCATAATACCCACGCTTTTTGAGCACATCCAAAATCACATTACGGGTACGGCCTGTACCGATTCCTTCGACTTTTTCGGATTTGAGAATATCCGCATAATGTTTGTCGTCCACAAAACGACCGGCATGTTCCATGGCTTCAAGAAGTGTTGCTTCGGTATATCGAGCGGGGGGCTTTGTTTCCTTTTCTTCGTTAAGGATATCACACACAGGATAAACTCTGCCGTCCGTCATAGGCGCGATAACCGTGTCTTCCCCGGTTCCCATAACCTCATAAAAGCCTTCCTGAACCAAAACCTTTCCCTTTGCAGTAAATGTTTCACCTTCAACAGATGTTTCAATTAGCGTTTCATTAAACACAGCATTGGGGAAAAACGCCTGTAGATACCTTTTAATAATCTCGATATAACAGTTCATTTCAGGGCCGGACAAACCTTTTATCGTATCGGCGCTGACAGCACCAAATACGGGCGTAATGGCTTCGTGGGCAAGCTCTTTATCCGTTACACAATTATTTGAAATCTGCCAGCCGTTATCCAAAACCTTTTTTATCAAAGAATCAATTTCAGGATTAACCTTCCCTAATATGTTTTGCAAAGGCTTCAACGCGGCTTTGGCAGCAGAAACACTTATTTCTTCTGCTTCTGTACCGGGATAGGTAGTCAGCTTTTTGTTCTGATATAGCGTTTGCAACAAATCGCTTGTTTTTTTGGCTTCGTACCCATACTTTTTATTCATCAATTTCAAAAAGCAGGTTTGTCCGCCTAATTTCATCGGCTTCTTACTTACTTTTTTGTTCTGAACACTAACCTTAACCGAATCGTGCGCGCTTATTTTTTCATATAATTCAGCAGCTTCGGCTTTAGAAAGCTTTTGCTCTGTTTTATGTTTCAACACTACATTTTCATTAGGCTTGTCAGAACCAACGACCAACGACAATGCTTGATATTTTTGCGGTACAAAATTAATAATTTCTTCTTCGCGAGAAACAATAATTTTTGTAACCGCAGTCTGAACACGTCCAACGCTCAAAAACGTGTTAAATTGAACCGTACAGGCTATTGTACCGTTCATACCAATGATATAATCATCGTAGGCACGACATTCGGCAGCATCGCCCAATCCCTTATGATTAACATTGGCATCACGGTTTTTAAAAGCATTCCGCAGACCTTCCGCAGTCCACTCTTTAATCCAAATACGAGTTTCCGGCACTTTCGTCGGGAATCCTCTCATATATGCTTTAATACGTTCGTAAATGCCCTGCCCTTCCCGGTCAGGGTCGGTTGCCACGATAATTTCATCATACTTCTCATTAAGAATCACTTCACGAAGCGTCTTATAATACTCATTCGCCGGTTTATCACCGACTCTTAAAGGAATGGGTTTTATCGGCAAGGGCAACACATCAAACGAATATATTTTGTATTTGTCGTCTATTTCTTTGGGCTGTTTTTGAACAATTATATGTCCAAGGGAACAGGCAAATATAAAATTACTGCCTTTATAGTAGCCCGCACCGCCCTTTCTGATATATTTAGCGTTAGGCTCCAACGCTTCTTTAAGAGCTTTTGCAACATCAGGTTTTTCGGCAATTATTAACTTCATCGATTCTCCATGCAGTGAAATATATTTACTCATATATATCTACAAAGCAAATACAAAACACTACATTCCTCCTTCCAAACATTTTCTTGTGTTCATTCTAACGAACAACAAAAAAATCAAATCAAATGCCAAAGCAAAGCCTTCTCCCTCAAACTTACATCGGCAATTCCTCATCCGCAGGAAATTCCTCAAATCCTTCCGGTACATCCGCCGGAGCTTCCGATGCATCGATTTCCCCAGGTTTACTGTCGGCAAATTCAATGCGTTCAGCCTCGACCTCAACAATCTTATGTTTCTTCTTTGTTTGGGGGTCTTCATATACACGTGTGCGCAGCTGTCCTTCGACGATGATTTTCCTGCCTTTACGAAGATAACGAGCAACAAATTCGGCCGTCTTGCGCCAACAAACAACCGTCGGAAAATCTGCGGGACTATCTTTGCGCTGACGGTCAACAGCCAACACAAAAGAACATACAGGAATATTAGTGGGGGTCATTTTGAGTTCGGGGTCTGCAGTGAGGTGTCCGGATAATTTAACGTCGTTCATTTTTTTCTCCTTTAAATCTTTTTCATTATTTGAAAACTCTAATTGATAAAAACATCAATAAAGCTCTTCTTTCTTCTTACGTCGCCACTGTATAAAACCATAAACACCAAACAAAAGAGCTATGGCTATAAACAGTTTAATAGTATCCCATAACAAATCGCCGTTTGAATCAATTCCTTTTACAGAAGCAAACAAGCCCGTTTCAGATACTTCCCCGGAAACGGTGTTAGAAGAGGATACATCGGTATTTTTCGCTGTATTTTCAACAAGTTCTAACGAACACTCTATATTTTTATCGGACACAGCCAAAGATAAATCTTCGGACAAGGCATAAGTGCCTGCCACGCTATTTACCACTTCAAATTCCGAGACCTTATATTCACCTGGATAAAAAGCCGCGGAGTATTTATATTCGTTAGCTTCGTTAAAGCTTAAATAATATGTTGCGCCATTAGACTTTAGTGTTATATTCACTTCGTCTGTCAATCCCTCCGGCGCTGAAAGGTCGAAGGATACAGTGTATAACGAAGGCACAATAGTTTTGGCAACATCAATGTCTTCGGGATAATTCCGCACACGAAATACCTCCATGCTATCCTGACCGATTAAAACATATTTGTATTCAGAGATGCCCGAATCATCATATGCCCACGTATCATGCAAATAAATTTCGTTTGCATCCTGGGCAGCACTGTCAACCCATTGTTTAACAACGGGTAACTCCTCTTTAGCCGTATATGCACTTGTCTCTGCACTTGCAGACATACCGCAGAATAACACCAACAAACAACTAAACAAAATCAAGCCGACACGTTTGAAACAATTCATAGCTCCCAAAACATTTCTCCTTATATTAAAGGTAATATTATATTGACATTATACCGCTGACGTTACGAAAAAGCAAGAGATATTTTACAAATATAGTAAAAAAGTCAGTGAATAACACTGACTTTTTAGTAAATTATTAATCTTTGCCGTACATAAATGTGCCGGGTGCTGCGCAATTATACTCGGATTTGCCGGTAAGGTTACTTCCACCGTTCCAGCCCCAACATTGACCGTTATAGGTGTTGACCCAACTTTCCAGACTTTGAATCTTCAAATATCCGATATTATGAGCTACCTTACCGTCACCGATATAAATACCAACGTGCCCATAGATACTGCTGCTATAGCCGTAAACTGTGGCACCAACCTGAATGTTACTCCAATCAGATGAAACACCCCAGGCTTCACCAGCATGGTTAGCACAACACTTACTGTTATAAGCACCGCCTTGCGCAGACTGATAAACGTGAGCAACCCATGATTGACACATACCGGAAACAGTCGCGACCTTATTGGATTCAATGACAGCCAAGATTTTTTGTTGCTTATTAGTAAGTCCTGACGCATCATCGAATTTAATATCACTGAAATCAAAATCGACAGAACTGGACGTGCCGCACGATATACTCGTAATTTTATCTAATCCTGTATAATACTCATCCGCGCCGTCCGCAGTTGCAATCTCATAATAATTTTTTACCATTCCGATTGCATCTTCGGTCCAGCCTTCAAAGTAAAGGTCCTCTTCTTTGGTATCGGTCTTTACCAACACTTCGGGATGGTCTTTATCATAAGGAATCAACTGTTTTGTGATAAGCGTATACACGCTTCCGGAATCGTTTAAGCCGCGTTCTTTACACAGCTTTTGAAGCTCTTCTTTAGACATTTTTACGTATTCAAACGTGTTTAATTCAGCATTGGAAAATTCTTTGTCTTCATTCGTATCATCGTACTTTTGAAGTTTCGCAGCAAATTTTTCCTCAGTATCGGCATTCACACGGTCGGTTTTCCATTCAATCTCCGGTTCTTTTGCCTGACCAAATATTTGCAGAACATATTTTACGTTATGATTTTCGTCACTGGCTTCTTCTGCAAGCTGAAGATAATCTATCACATTACGATGAGCAGATTCGTCTTCCTCAACAGCTACACTCTTATAAACTGTTTTAGTACGCTTTCCCCACTTTAAAGCCTCCGAATGAGAATCGAAATAAATGTCTATTCTATTCCCTTCAATGGCCCCGCCTGTGTCTTCAGCAACATACTCTTTACCGTCAATCCAAACATGGGTGCCTAACGGAATAACATCGGGGTCAACGGATATTGTGTGATTAGCCTTCGGAGTAGTTCCGGAGGCGGTAGTAGCCGGCTTTCCGGTCACTTCCGGAGAATACTGACCGCAACACACTTGACAAGAGCAATATCCCGTAATAACAAAAGTGTCTTCATATGCATCACCGCGCGCAAAGCTGCCGGAGAAGGCAGAATCAGAATCAGCATAAAATATCTCATCAAACCCCAGACATGTAACCGTAACGGTTATATCTTGGTGCTCACCATCACATACCTTTTCTTTGTGCCCGGGACAACTGTAATCATAATGATTGCCGGGACAGTAGCCTTGACATGAATAATATGTTAACACCACCGGATTGCCGTTCTCATCGACGGTATTATGTGTTATGACTTTTGTGTTATCACAACACGGCTTATCTAAAGGAGCGCCATACGCATGGTGTTTACAACCGTTTTTACGGTATGTGCCGTGCCCTTTTTCCATACACGAATATGATTCGGATTTCACACAACCGTGCTGAGAATCTTCATCCTCACCGACTAATTCTTCGTGGGAATGGTCCGAGCTTGCGTGAAGCGATTTACGAGTCTCGGTGGCATACTCATCAAGCTCGTCATAACATTTATATTCACGCTCCTCACAACCATTATCACAGAAATACGGCTCGCTTACTACGTAATCTACATAGTTACTGTCGGCATATAACTGCTTGATATAAGCTTCTGCTTCATCCCTGCGTGTATCCCATCCTCCGGAAAACCTCACATATGTCATACATATAATCTCTAACGTATTGTTATCTACTTTACCGTTAAAATCATAAAATATATTATCATAGGGTTTTCCGGCATCGGTTTCTCCGGATATAATGTCGCTAATCTCGCTTTGTAATTCTGTTTGACATTCATTAACAATTTCAACATACGGAGAAAGGTCTATTTTTTCTGAATCGTCACCGTCCGTAAACATAAACGAGCTTGATGCAAAACCGCCTTGCAAAATAGCAATTAAGATGAACAATATTATGATAACAACAGCTATAATAGCTAATATCCACCCAACCGGAGAAGAAGCGGTGGCCGCTTTCGCCGCACCCTTACCGGCGGCTTTACCCGCAGCCTTTCCTTTCGTACTTTTAAAAAGACTCTTTTTTCCGGTTTTCTTGGAAACCTTTTTATTTCGAACCTTTTTTTTGCGAGTGTATTTTTTGTTGTTTACCTTCTTGCGCTTTAATGTACGCTTTTTACGGCGATTAAGCTTAGTTCCGCTTTCTGTAGCAGCTTTGTCTGCCGTTTTTTTTGTGAAATCCGTAACACCTTTCTTCATGGCCTTACGTTTATAGATTCGATTTTTTATGTAACGTTTAACAGAACGTGCGACTGGATTTCTTGCAACCTCCATTGCATATCCACTTGCAGTAGATATGCCTTGTAGCGCATAATCATCTTGTGCTTTACGCAATTGCATTACAAATGAATTAGCCAACCTGCCGGGTAATCTCGTCCATTTCATTTCTATCTTGGCTAACTTTTTGTATTCATCCTTAAGAGCTTTAAGGTCGAAAGCGTGTTTTTTCTTTAAATCTTTAAGCTTCTGTAGTTCTTTCGATGTAATGGCGTTCTTCTGTATGATTTTTTCGTTCGCCTTTTTAAGTCTTAACTTATCCGCCAACAACTTGGCTTCAGCCGGAGTGAGCGTCTTCTTTAAACGAAGTGCTTTTATTTCTGCTTTTAATTTTCTGTTTTCTCCAATAAGACCGGTATTCTTCACATGCAATTCGGAAATTTTTTTTAGAATATCATCATCCTTCATCAAAGTCGCATTATATCCGAACTTCTTTTTTATTTCAGTAAGCTGTTTCTTTTGAAGATTATTAATATCTATTTCTACTTCTTTGGCAGAAATATATTTCTTCGGTTTTTCAGGATTAACATCAGAAGGTTTTAAGTTTTCGAGATTTTTGCCGTATTCCTTACGTTGTTTTTTCCTTGCCATTTGGTTGGGCAAATCTCGGACAAGCTGCACCGCAATAACAGAACCGCCAACATAACGCTTCATGGTACGCGCACCTTGCGCGCCACCGGTTTCTTCGAGCTGAGTAAATTTATAACCTACAGTGTAAAAAGAATTCCTAAACGAGCCCAACGCGGTGCCAACCATATGGCGTCCATGATTTTGCACTTTAAGCCCTTCGCGCCCCGAATAATCGTTACGGACGTGTAAATCGTTCAAAACATATTTCTGATTCTTTAAAAACCCGTTGCTACCCGGCATCCCGGTAAGTTTGTTACCGCTATGATTTTTATTAGGCCGAAAAGGAGCATAATCATATTTATAGGGAGAAAACGAAGAATCGGAACGAATATATCCCGTTGGTGTATACGATGTGTTAAACGTATTGTTCTTCCGAGAAGTATTTGTGCTTTCGCGCACGTTTTTTTGTTGAAGGTACTGTTGCCGTTGAGAATCACTATAGGAGTTGGAAAGAAGCGGTTTGTATCCGGCACTTCCATAGGACAAAAATGTGTCATAATTATGACTCTCAAAAAATGATTTCTTATGCGGAATCCCAGCCCGCTGTTCTTCTCGCATTATATTATCGGCAACGCTATGATTAGACATTGACGGATTACTGATGGACTCGGTATTCCAGCCGTTGCTCATATAGTAATTCAACACATCCATATGAGCCGGTGAATAAGACGGATTAGCCACAACCGACATGTCATAATCTTTCGCGCCGGCCTCTAATATCTTAAACATCTGATTGCCGCTGTAGTCACCGTTTTGCACATAAAATGTGTCAACTTCATTGTCCACAGCGTACTCAAAAGCATTTAACTGATATGCGTTATAATATGTATCCCGATTGATAACATTATCATAATAGAGATATCTTTCTAATGCATAGAAATCCTTTGCTACATCACCGCGTTCGGCATAATCGGTCGAATAAATAACGTGAGTGATTTGACGGCCATCCTCAAGGGTTTCGCCCATAGTTGTATAAGGAACACCAAATTCATCCATTCTTGATGCCAAATGATATAAGTCCTTGTTTTCAACAAACAAACTAATCGTTTCGTGATTGCCGGCTTCATATTCAGAAGAAAATGTATCCTGCGACAGCACACCGGGAAGCGACGAATAGTTACCTTGGTTATATTCGGCAACAAGACGTTCGTTGTTACGTCGCATTTCTTCCTCATAGTAACGAAGCCGCTGGTATTCTTCGCTTTGAACATCATCACGATTTCTCAGCTCACGGTAACGCTCGTCTTCCAACATACGAGCTCTGCGTTTTCTTGCCCTGGAACGCTTCTCTTTTTTATCTGCTTCGGCTTCCGCTTCGAGCAACGCTTCCTGCATTTCAAGCTCGGCCTGTGCTTCGGCTGCTTTTGCCTCGCGTTCAGCCTGGCTTGCTTCTTTGTCAAGGGTTTCCAGGTCCTCGTTCGAAATGTCTTTCTGCTCGTCTTTTACAGTGTGCCTATCTTCAAGAACAAGCTCATGCTCCACGCTGTCGCCTGTATTAACATATGTATTACTTACAGAGGGTTCACTAAAAAAGGCATATTGCTGTGTGCCGTCATATTCGCGACGGTAATAATTTAGCATACAACTAAACAATATCTCATCGCTGCCGGTTTTTAAACGCAATTCCTCTTTGGTTTTAAACAACTCAAATGAATTAAGCTTGTAAAAATCAAAAGAAAACAAAGCATCCTGCTCATCAGTTAACCGCTTATTCCCCAAAGCATAATCAGAAAGCGCATCAAAACAACAAGATGCACGTGCATCATCAACGACCGCAGCAACGCTATCTGTTATGTTTTCAACATAAAGATTAGCAGTATTTACATATAAATACACATATCCTTCTTTTGCAGGACAACAAACAATGCGTTCGGCCATATAACATTCTCCTCCGATATAAATTAAAAGGCCACCCTATGTATCAGAGTGACCGGAAACAGAAGCAATATATAGTAGTTCCGACATAATCGAAACTTTTGATTAACTAACTTTGTAAAACCGGCGCTATAATACTTTTGCTGGTTAGACACACAAATACGCTAAAGGTATTTTGTTATTAATAATATACCATAAATAATCGTCTTTGTCAATATGACAATAGAACCCAAAAAAAGATACTCCCTCGTTTTCGCCCAAGGGAGTATCATATCATACATTGTCGTTAAATTTGCAATACACCTTTATATCAGAAGGCGTGCTCACAAACGAATAACAATAAATATTCTTATTGAGTTGTTTTAATTCCCCGTATACCCTGCTTTGGTCCTTTAAAGCAACTATGATAACGTCTTGGAGAACTTTTTCGGTCTCGATATAAATACGACACTTTTTGTCTGTCACAAATGTATTGAGATTCAACGACAAAAACGGCTCCAATAGACAAACCCTACTAACAACCTTATCGGATGCTGTAATCGGCACATCAGAAATAACAGCCGTTGAAATGGGTTCTATGTCCGTGTTAATAGGTTCCACGTACTTCTTGGCAAAAGCATTATTATGACTTTCTTGACAAAGAATAAATATCTTATTGCTCTTTAATTCTTGAACACCGGAACCATTATTGTAAAATGCTTTTTCAAAAAACGATGATATGTCTTCCGGAGATACATACGACCACAAAGGAACGTTTCTTAACTGATGAAATTCATTTAACAACTTACGGAGCGTTTCTTCTTTGTAAGCACCGAAATTAATGAAAACATCGATTAATAACGCCTTATCCTCTTCCGATACGTTCTCTTTGATTTCGTACAACTTTTTTTTCGAATACGGAAGATGAAGGTCAGAAGAAACCATATTCATCTTGCGGTCAGCAGTGGTGCCTTCTTGAATATATGAATTGCACATAAAAGTGTCTGCAATTATTTCCAAAACGAAGCCGTTTTTTAAATTTCTCATGCTATCCGCAAACAAAAAACGACCGGAACTAACACTTACCAATTGAGCTATACACAATAAATATTGCAGCTTCTTATTGCTAAGCAGATATTTGGGCTTGGTTTGAAAAAACAAGTGAACGAGCAAATTGCCCGCAGTCACACATTCCAAAGATAACACCTCACACTACTAACAAAAATCACACCGAACTAAATGTTCGCCATAAAAGCTTATTCCTGTACCAATTCAGCCTCAGAAGCAACGGGTAACACTTCACCTTCGGCTTTAGCGGATTCATTCGCATATTCAATCAAACGAGAAGGGTCCTTTTTCAAATCTTTAAGTATAGAAGGATTGCTCATAATCGTTCCTATATCCAAACTTCTAACAGCGGCAAAAACCTCTGCCTGGTCCTCTTCCGGAACATTTTTTTTGATTGTTTTAATAAACTTTTCCATTGCTCTTTTTTCAAGTCTACCCATAATACGTTTCCCTTCGGCTTATCGGATACCGCACCCGTATTTCTTGTTTTAACATTGTACCACACGCGAAGGGTTTTGTCAATATGCAAAAACCAAAGAGCAAAGCTTTAATACACAAACAGCCCTGTAATATTCCAGGGCTGCAACATATCGTATAATTGCTGTTATTTTAACAAAGTGTACTTGTTAAAAAATATTATATCGTCTTTATAAATTTTTTCTATTCGCAAATACTTCTTCTTTTTCAGCGTAGATACCGCCAACGATACTGTTGATTCATGGCAACCAATATGCTCGCCTAATTTCTTAAGCGACATAGCTCTATCTTTTGTATAGAATTTATACAACATAAACAAATAGAGCTTCAATTCATTGTTTTTAAGAGAAAGCCTTGGAGATTGCGATAAATAAATATCGATATCATTCACCGAGAGCGCCTTAAAACCTGAATCGCTATTATTAATTTGACTGCTATGATACGTGCTCGGTTCGCCCTTGCGCTTTGCGCCCTGCTTCATATATATAAGATTCATACTTTTAGCGGTTAGCAAAACACGTCTTAAATTGCGAAGAGACATACCGGTAATTTCGGACAATACATTTATTGTTACGGGTGTTGTATCTTCATCATTTTCATCATTCCCATGTTCTAATACCTTGACGCCAAGATATGCACGAAGAACATTGCCGTCTATAACATCCAAATTCTGAAAAACTGTGTTAGAAATAATAACCTTGTTGTCTCTATGCAATTGTATTAGATTTTCAAAATCTATATAACCAAATCGCTTGGCCAATCCCGACGAATAATTCAACCCTCCGGATTGATATAACCGTTCGAAATCATTATTAAAATCCAAACGGTTATAGGAAGGTTCACAGGCATATTCCGCCCACGTGTTAAGAATGTTATATATTTGTTCTTTCCCAAACAATAAATATTGCTTGAAATATTTAATCAAAAGACCTAACGAATTATTCCGAAAACCCATAGGTGTGTTCTTCAACATTTTAACAATAGGTTCAGGCAAATCATCGAAAATCAAATACGACGGATATTCCGGCATACTCAAGGAGATTAGCTCGGAATTTGAATTCAAATCACTACCGATTTCAAGAGGATTTACATTCCCCTCTTCCGGTGTCACCAACCCTGCGTTATAGAATTTTTCATCTTCCAGGCTAACCGTCGGCATATCCATCAACTTATCGATAATACTTTGAAGCGTATAACGTTTATTTGACTCCTTAATAATTTTACATAAAGGAGGATTGTTATACTCTCTATCGTATTCTTCATTCGAAAAGCATTTACAGTTATAAGTAAACGGCAGCCGCATAAGCCGTGCTGCATCCACACATGTAGGGTCACACATAAATCCTTTGGCCCTGAAAAGATATATGAGCTTATATAAACTTCCGTCAGCCAACATCGGTTCTTCTAATAATATATGAAGCTGATAACCGTGACCTGTGAAAATCCAAATGCCATCTATCCCTATTGCCGCAAATCTCTTAACTAACGCTTCAACTTCAACATATGAAATATCATCAAAATCCAATACGACTTCATACGCGAATAAAGCAGAATCCGTTGTTATTTTACCTTTTTTTGCTCTGGTACCGCTTTGGGTGTATGCTTCCTTTTGGTAGTCAAACCCAAAAACCGAATAATACATACAATACGGCTCGCCATTATGCATAAACAAATAATCTCGCAATCTATCAATTGAATTTTCATCCAACCGCCATAAATTTAAAGAACGATTTAACCGCATATTAAATTCAGGGGACCTATTTATAGGTCTAAGCTCAACACATGAATTTTGATAGGAATTATTATTCAGCTCAGGATGAACTAATGATAAAAAGTTTACAATTGTTTTAAGCTGGGCTTCCATATCTGCTTCGGTAAAGTATATGTTGTGCAACATTTCACTCATACTCCCTCATATAAATTCAGAGGAAATCACACGGTCAAAAACACCTGTTGCAATATATATCAAAACGTGTTAAAATTTAGATATACAAACATTAGAGTGTTCTTTCTTGACCGAGACGAGCTCTCTAAACCTTTATTTATTATTATAAAAAGTTGACAGACTGTTTTATAATATTATAAAACAAATTTCGCAAATTGTCAATATTTCGCAAGACACGAGACAAATATTGACAAAATACAGGCATCTCTGCCTGTATTTTTTTTGTTCACTTGCCTCACTAACATAATTTACTGACAATATTGACAATAACAAAGTACCACAAAAGACAAAAATAAAACAATTTTACGAATATTTAACCATCTGGTATCTGCTACGTTGATTTTTGATTGCGGAAACATTATCGGAAATATTTAAGCGCTTCTGCAAACGCGCAAGCGCAAGTTCAACATAGAAAATAATATCTCGCGAAGCATCCACAATATCTTCTCTGGATAATAAATTATATCCAATAATCGTATCATTATCAATATAACCAAATCTTGTAAACCCATAATCGTCCAATGAAATTGAAGTAACATCATGGTTGGTCACTAAAATATGTATCGACTCGCAAAACACTTCATAGTAGTATTCCGCATGATTATAAAATGTCATGAGTCGTTTTTCCCTTTCAGCAGAAAAGTCTATTTTATTGCATATTAACTCGGAAACAAGCACCTTAAACATTTTCTCCTGTGCTGTCATAAATGATAATACCTCCAAACCATTAATATTCTAATTAATATTTTACAATAATTATTTAAAAACACAAGAATTAAATGATAAAATTTTCAGTAAATTACAGGTATAATTAATTTGACAACATACCACAAGCGAATGTAACGTGCGAATACAAAAGTATTCTACACATTATTCGCCTGCGGACGGTCTATAATATCTCTGGTGTTTCCCGATATGTTCTCCGGATGTGATACGATTGTCGGGTGGATAAAAGGCGACACTATCTTTATGAATAACCCAATCACGCCCAATTTTGCGGGCATTAGGAATACGTCCATTTCTTAAATGAACTTTTACTTGTTCTATTGATTTTCCAACAATTTCTGCATATTCAGGAACCGAAATGAAATCATAAACAGAATTGCTGGAATCATTATTCTCAAATAATATTTCAAACGGTATAAAATTCAATATAATAACATGATAACTTTCATTAATATAAGCAACTGTTTCGCCCTCATAGGCAAACATATCCGGAGCAATCAAATCCCAACGCCCGTTATCACCAATTATTTGTTCGATATACCTTGCGTTCCTCAAAAACTTTGTCAAAGTCGCCGTATCAGCATTTGCAATAGTTCCGTTTGAACACAACAGCAAATAAGCCCCTGAGTTACTTTTTATCAAACGAGCTTTCATTATTATACTCCCTTTCGACATCGTATACTTAACGTCCAACATACAAACCCATTTCTCCATATAAATACAAATCACAACACATCAAGAGAACATAAGTTTAATTCTACTATATTATATAATATACGAAATTCAACGTCAAACAAACCTTCTTACAAAACAATATGTTGTTTAACAAAAAACCATATTCGACTTAATGTGCATTTTCCAAAAACGAATAAACGAAACCCCCTAAGTAACAAGGTGAATTCGTTGTGAAAACATTAAAATAAAAAATAACAGACCAAAACGTCTGTTATTTTTTAAAAGAACACTTTATATCAACACTATATCTATTTAACAATCACACGGCCGGCAGAAATGTCAGCATAAAGTTTTCGGTGGCGCTTATGTATTTCATTGAATTTTTCTTTCGTACACCGTCCTTCGTCAAACTCACGTTTCCACTGCCAATATACTTCATTCTTTTTGTCCAGTTCTTTTTGTGTCATAACAGTCGGTTTCTTAGGCGCGATAACATCAGAAAACGAACCGCTATCATACATAACATCTGTTGAACTCTCAACCTCAGACTCATCCTCATCCTCGTTGTCCGCTATATCAGATAAATCGCTTTCATCATCGGAAACCCCAACATTCAACGCTTCTGTGGTATCGTCTTTTACAGAATGTTGGGGACAATTAAAAGTCGAATCGTTGTTTTCCGATGAATCTTTTTCAAGGGCATCATTGATTTCAATATCCGCCAACGATTCTTCCTCTACAAATACGACACTGCAATTAGAAGAAGCTTCAATTGTAATAGAATACAGAATCGGTTTGATAGTAGGCTTTACAACAACATTCGCCGAAGGCTGCACAAACGTACATATGCAACGACCGGGATGCTCCGTAGATTTTTTTAATTCAGAAAGTACAACTTCTTTAGTATCGGTATTAATTACCTCTACGGAAACAACCTCATACCCCTCTTTGGGAGTTATAATTGCTTCTTGTTTTGCACCAAATCGTACACCGTTTTTGTTCTTATTCATTTTGTTCACACTGCCATGTTTTCAACAAACAGAGCAGCACTACTCCTTTCTATGTATGTTTTTAAATTTCAGCTAAGTCTATATCATTCGTGTCTTTTGTATTTGATATTACTTTTTTATCATTAGTAGAAATCTGTTTTTTTGCATTGTCAATTAATGCATCCACCCTATCTACATCAATATCAAATTGAATATCGTCCGGCGTTACATGACATGAATATATATTCGCATATGTGATACCGGCAACCAATTTTCCGAGCAACTCGGCATCCTGAGAATTATACAAAACATGAACCACATCAAGAGTGGGATTGTTATTAACGTCATTATCAATAACAATAGGAATACCATATTGCTGAACAGCAACATAGAAATTACCCAACTGAGAAACAGGAACATCTATTTTTTCGATGTTGTCTCTGTTTTTTAAAACATCAAGACTATGACATCTGGCCCAACGATACCGGATATCGTTTAACACAGAAGCAATTATGTTTTCGTCTGACGCCTTATAAAACAAATTTCTTCCTTCGGAACGCGAAAGATTAAGACCGTCTAAGCACTTAAATCCATCGACTGCAAATCGGCTCTCTCTTATTTGGTCATATTCTTTATCGGTAACGGTTATGCCATACTGTGTCTTAACCGCTTTATTTGTCTTTGGGTCAACAATAACACCTTTGTCTACAACAATTTTATCGGAAACATTATATTTCACATCGGGGTATTCCGTTTTGATTCTATTACGAAATTCCTCATAGTGATGTTCTGAAATATATGTCTTCTTTAAATCAGAACTTGATTCCAGTAAAACATCAATCGTTGTTTCAGGTTCTTTTCGTTTCAAAAAAGCGATAAAATTCTTGACAAAGGATTTATCTTTGTCAAACAGCTCGCTGCGATAAAACTCTTGCCATTCTTTCTTGAATTTTCCGCGCGAAAGCTCTTGTTTGAAATACTCCCGAAGCCCCGCTGCATAATCACGACGGGTTTGCATATCATAATTCGGATTGTTGCGTCCGCAATAAAACGTGATTAATGCGTCCAATTCATCATCGCGAATTTTTTTGGGCAAAGGAACTTGGAACTCACGGTAAAGTTCGCACATGAATTCTGCACGACTTAAATAATACGATATCTCTTCCCATGCCAACAGAGGATTCACCGCATTAATATTGACCGCATGGCTTTCCGGAAAGAACAAATTTGTGTTTCGCTTATTCCTATTAATGATTTCAACCGGATTCACTGTATCTTCAATAGGGTCCAAACTGAATACGAGATACATATCCGGCTTATCCGAATAATTAGGACGCACCACAAATTTGGAAAATATGCCGTATTTCTTCGCTACATCTTCAGCGTAAAAAAACAAACGCATATTGTTTTCATAAGCAGCTATTTCACTCATTCTTCTTCGTCACCTGCTAAAATATCATCAAGAATTTCCTCGTCGGATTTCATAAACAAAAAATTAGGAACTTCGTCAGAGTCATCCTGAGCAACGAACACCATACGAAGTATTTTGGGTTCACCTTTAACATCGTCAGGTGCCAATGCATAAAAAATAGGATTGACTCCAAGAGCGAAATATTCCCCGTTCAAAGAATCAGGAACCAAGGTAAGCAAAAATAGAGGAAAATCAAGTTCATCATCGCTGGTGCTGTTATCGGCATTGAAGAAATCTTGCAAATATCCATAAATATTTACTAAATCTACATCATCAACACTTTCAAAAACAAGGTCGAGCAGAATATAACCGCCGGCTTGTTTAAACATATTAACCACCGGCTTGTCGGTAACATATGCTTCATCAGTATTAACTATATGACCGTCCGAATCACATCTTTGAGGTTGAAGGGATATTGTACATTTGCTAAATCCGTTATCATCTGTGCCACTTATAGCCTGGATTATATCGTATTCAGTCATAACGTGTTGCACCACTATTGAGCAGCGCTCCTCCTTCCGTATTTTTCTCGTTCGTTTCATTGTTAAGATATTATAACATATGCGGTGCTTTGTTGTCAAGTGTTTTCTTATCAGTACATGCAGCTCTTTTATAATTCTTTTATATTATGCTTCGCCATTCGGAAATCGCCCTGCGGCCGTTGTGCGCCCTATGCTTCGAACTTTCGAAGCCGCCCTTTCGTTTTCCTTACCTGACAGCAAAACTGATTGTGGGGCGTTTTAAATGTCCCACAACATCAATACCGGGAGGCTCGTGTTTGGTGCCTTATGCGTTTTAATACGCAAAAACGCCGCCGAAATATCGGCGACGTTATATGTACTAATGTTCATATGCTTCATATGTGGGGATGTACGGGGGCTCAACTCCGTAAAGTATGCTCTTAGAGTTAATCATTGTCGCTTTTCGCGTAGCTTCCTGCAATATCTGTGTCAAACCCTCAGAATTATCATGCCTGCTGCTTAAAAACTCAACATACCGTTCTGTCTTATATATTAGATTCTCTATTGCAACTATCAAACTGGTATTCTGAGGGTTTTTAAGAATAGTTTCTTCAAACATTTGTATAAAATCCTTCGGCGAATTCTTTATAAGCAACATTATCGATTCGACATCACCATGTAACTTTAAATGACAGTTATCAACTTCATACGATGAAATGATATCAACCGCCTTATATGCCAAGCAGTAAGCCTCAAGCTCAGGTAAAACACAGGACAACATGTTTTCGCACGAAGAACGAAGAATATCAAAAGGATTTTTAAACATAACGTCATTTCGTACATTAAATGCCTTAAATGCATTCATGTTCTCAATGGTAAGATTGCGTATATGGTTGATAACCGACCCTTCTCCGTTGCCGAGACTTTGAACACAACAACAGGTACGAACACCATCATCCGCCATATACTTTATCTCATATGTTACGCTCTCGATACGATTACATTCCGCGCATTCAACATCACGAATTTCAAACAAGCTATTAGCAACACCCAACGACATTGCCGAACCTGTTTTCAGGTCTGGTATTGTGCTTTCGCTATATAATACCTTAACAGTAGGTTCCATATATGGTTCCTCAACAGTTTTACTCGTTACATTTAGAAGGTTCGTCTCTCATTAAATTTTCTTCTTTGGATTGCCCGCCGTTAACTCTGGCTTTTGCGTCATCCAACAATTCATCTACAACCTTTAGATTTTTATATTCTTCCAATAAACCCGAATAATTGGTTAGAATAAATTTATGCTCATTTTCATCAATACCGAGAATTTCGCGAACCCTTGGAGAAACCATATTAACAATTCCGCTGTTTTGCAGTTCTAAGTATTGTTCAAAATTATACATTTCTTTAGTGGTATATTTTGACATAATACATTCTCCTTATTTAAACTCTTTACCGATATCATCCTTGACTTCATCAAACTTCTCGTTTTGTTCCGCGGCCTTAACTTTTGCTTGGTCAATAACAGCATTAATGCTCATGTCCCTCTGCTGCGCATAACGCGGAACAAAAAAGTCTTCCAATTCTTTTGTGTTACGGTTGATGTGCGTTTGAATACCCACAATATCGTGAACAAAATTCAAATCATCGGCAGCAAGCAAACCTTCCAAATTCAATCCGATATTATGGTGGACGTTTTCAAGGTCCATCAAAAGTGTAATGCGCTCTCCGGCAGAAATATCCATTTCCTCCGCACGTTCGCATATTTTAACGATAGTTTCAAATTCTTGTTTAGTAATGTTCATTGTGAATCTCCTTAATTTATATTTTTATTCAATACCAATATCTCGTTCATTACGTGTATTAACATCTTTTGTGATTCTATTACGTTCTTCTGCCATTTTAACGGCAGATGCAAGGATATTGTCTAAACCCTTACTGTCTTCGATACCGTACATTCCTTTTGCTTTATCATAATTAATTCCTTCCAGCTTCTTATCCATTCCATTAAATATAGACACTTTTTTGCCGGAATCTTTTGATTCAACATACAAAGGAACGTTCTTTCTGTTGAAAATTTCGTAATATCCTCGAACTGCTTGCGGAATACTTTCGTATGAACCTACAATATAATCGTGTTTATCTTTATATTGGAAATTATAATTCCCGGCATCGTACGCAACAATAGAGTAAGGTTTGTTAATCTGATTAACCATAGCCGCGAAATCGTGTGGCGCTATATCCATACGACCGTCTATGCCAACCACATTTTTCTCATTAACGTATACAACATTCAACATCGGAACCTTAAGCACATCATCCGAAATATATACATCAGGGTTCTTAAGAAACTCGTTATATGCCACCCAGCCATTCCCCTCAACATAAAGAGAATCAATCGCATCGATGCCGTTGCTTTGAGTGGTTTTCAACACTTTGCCGTTACAATAAGAGTTTACCGTTCCTTCATTTAGAGGAACAAGCACAGTAATATCGGCTTGCAGCTGTGGCGGTAAAAGTTCCGGCTGATACTCATATCTGACACACCATTTCTCAAGCACGAGCCACCGCACAGCTTCCTGAATATCTACAGATGCGTCCTTCAAAGGCTTAGACCAATTTGGACCTCCCGCCAACAAATCGCGATAATCACGAACCAAAACAGTTTCGCCGTTTATACCGTGCAACAAATCCAAACTTCCATGCTCTACCTGTACACCGAGCGCCGGCTTCTTTCCCGGAATGTTTTTGAATTCTTCAAATCGTTCAAGAGCAACATTGATATCCGAGAAATATTCAAAAGATAAATTCCTCTTCATATCCTCAAAAACATAATATTTAAGTTCAGACATAAAACAACCTCCTCCAACAAAGCATAAAACAAATATTAATTAATTTCTATCTCGTTTGCAGAAGCCACACCCTTTGATGGTACTTCTGCTTTTTCTGACGTAACATTTTCTTTATACGAAGGCACTTCGGAATTCTTAAGATTATCTTGTTCTTTTCCGCGAAGAGCCTTCACTAAATAATTTACACGTCCGCTGTCATTGGAAGAAAAACATATATTAACTTCATTCCCTTTTTGATATGCGGCGAAATGAATGTCTTCCAGACCGTTCTCTAATAGCTTATTATATTCATCTAAAGAAACCAAGCAATAAAATACCTTTGCTTTATCTCTATGTGCCGCACATTTTATGTCATAATGACTTTCCGGACCTATCTCGAAAGATATCTTACCATCTATAACCTTGTGCAAATCGCTCTCAACATCATATTTATAGCTTCTATACTTTATAGATGTATCGCGAATTGCTTTTATCAAAGCATATTCGGCCTGCGAAAGCTCAAGAGTAGTATCTATAAGCTCTTTTTTATTTGCCAGAACATCAACAATAGCAGATTCCTCAACTCCAACATTCTTTGCCATTATATAAGAAGCGTATAATGAAGAAAAATAATCATTCCGCATTCCAACAACATGCGAAATCGCCCTGGACCTTATAATACGTTCATACATATATGGGTCATCGGTTTTTAATTGGTCCATTGGTATTCTATAACGTTCTGCGTATACCGCAGTTCTTTCAACGCCGTATTTTTCCGGGTTGAAATCCATATTTTTTGACGCCATATCACCGTATATATTTATTTTTGACCACTCCCAATCTGAAAGCTTGTCGGATTTTTCTGTTTTACCCTGCACCGGTATTTCAAATCCAAAGACTGCCGCCAAATGAGCTGTCGCTTCTTTATAAGAAACGCCGGTATACCACGCAACAAAAGAACAACAACTAAAACTATTGTTATCACCAAAATCGTGTATTTGATTTTTTGCTTTAAAGATGCTGGCAGATGGATTATCATCATCTTCACGAAGACGATATTTGCCTTTAGAGACAGGACGAATATCATATAACGCAAGAACCTCTTCAATGGGCACTTCTCTGTTGATTCTTTCGCTCAGATTCTTCCATTGTTCATAAAAATCAGCCATAAATACCTTCCTTGTTCATAAAGCAGACCAGGCACCCGCTTTAACATTATTTTCTATTCTATTATTGTTATACTCCTAATTCTCGAATTTTCTACCTCAAACCACATTTGTTAACACATTGTTCACAAACAAAGAGCAGGAAGAAAAAACTCCCTGCTCTTCAAGCCATAATGAAATATCACGTATACTCTTCTAATACCGGTTTGCTTTCGACAATTGCGACTTTCTTCTCTCCTACCTTGGTCGTCATTGCGTTATAAAGCTTACCGGGACCGATAACATTAACAAACGGAATAATGGATTTTTCGCCGGTATATATAAGACCTTGACCGGGCGGAGTTTCAGTGATGTACTTATATTGCGATTCCGGAATATTAAGAAGGTCCGCCAACATCTGTTTGTCGGAATTACTTTGTTTAAGCATAACAACAAAGTTCGAGTTATATATCATGGTTCTCGCTATATCATTCATAAGCAGGTCTTCGATGTTTTGAGTGATAGAGGTATTCAAACCACCATATTTACGAGCACGCTTATAAAGGTCACGCATAAAGTTTGCGGAGTTTTCGTTTCTGAACAACAAATGTGCTTCGTCAACATAAAACCAGGTATTCTTACCTTTCAAACCGTTCTCTATGATTTTACGCCATATAAAATCAAGAACGATAAGCAAACCAAGCGCTCTGAGCGCTGTACCCATACCTGAAATATCAAATACCACAAAACGATTATTAATCTTAACATTCGTTTTGTGACTGAAATAGTGCAACGAACCGGTAGTATAAAGCTCCAAACCTTTAGCCAACTCTTTCGCCTCGCGGCCCGATTGCTTATTCAATATCTCATAAAAATCGACCAACGTAGGGTTAGTTTCTACGGATATTTCGGCGTCTTGTTCTTTCAGCTTTTCAAAATAATTTTTGTATAATTCACGGTTGCAATTATCAATAATGGTTTTACCGCCTGCGGTAATACCACTTCCGTATCTGTCCGAAAAAATAGACGATTCGAACATATTGATTAAAAATTCCGTCTTGTACCACACTGGGTCCTTATCATCCGAAAGACGTTCATTGAAATCCAACGGATTTATATGCGACTCCGATTCAGGCGAAATTTTAATGACCGTACCGTTAAGTAGCTCGGCTATAGGCCCATACTCACCTTCGGGGTCAATAACAAAAATAGTATCTTCCGGATATGCCAAAAACGTATTAACTAATTCATCTTTTGCAAACATGGACTTACCGCCGCCGGGCTTACCAAATATAAACCCGTTACCGTTATCCAACAGCTTTCTGTCAATACGAATCAAATTTCGGCTTGACGCGTGCTGACCATAAATAACACCGGTGTTGTGCTGTAATTCTTTATTAACAAAAGGCATAAACGCGGCAAGAGATTCCGAAAGCAATCTCTTCTTTATCTCTACCCTATCATATGCCAACGGAAGAGCAGAATCTAAACCGAGGTTTTGTTGCCCTAACAACTTGTCTATATAAACAAGTTTTTTACGGCCTACACCCATAATCGCTTCGGTATCATTATCCAACTCTTCTTTAGTATCCGCAAAGTGAACAATGATAAGATTCATAAAGAACATTTTCTGGTCATTATGGGAAAGGTCATCGCGCAATTTCATTAATTCTCTTTGACTATCCGTAAGGTTCGGATACAACAACTCAGGGTCAGCCGAATAACCGCTTTTACCAGCTTTTTTCATCTTATCGATTAATTCACTGTTATTAGCTGTGATGCTATATCCGATTGTTTTGATAGCAACGTCAGAAGGAATAGAATAAAAATTTACCGACGTTAAAGAACTGCAGTTTACGTTTGTTAATTCTTCTAATATGTCATCATCTAAAAAATTGGACAGCTTCTTCAAATAAAGCGCACGGGCATACTTCGAACCAACCCTCATATGGTCATATTTAAACTCAAATCCCGCCGGACCGATAACATCTTTGGATGTAACGCCTTGTTTTTTCAAAGAAACAATGTCAATTTCATCATCGCTTAACATAAACTCGTCGGACTTGTCCATATTATAGATGCTGTAAAGCAAAGACAAACGCTGATTAGTATTCAACGGAGTTACCGTTGCGCCGCCAACAGCACCAAAGTTCTGCTTTAATTCCAAATCAAGGCGTGCGAATGTGGCGAGCGCAGCATCATACGAGCTTTCTTGCACAGAAACGGTATAATACTTTTCCTTGACAAGATTATTCTTGCCTTCGGAGATATTCTTTTCGCGTCGTTCATTAAGCTCTACTCTTAAAGGGTCAAACCCGTCATAAACAAACTTATAAAATGCTTTTCTCTTAATCTCTTCAACGCTTAAGCGTTTATTAAAAATGGTTTCCTGGCACTGAACATAAGATTCCATGCCGTTCAACACCTTCTGAAAAGCAAGCATCAAAGATTCTTGGACATCTTCATTAGCATCTTTATAATTTATATCACCCAAAAGATATGTTTTGGAAAACACACCCTTTTTGATTTCTATGATTCCGTCATCAGGATACACATAACGATAAGGAATAGACTCCCTTACTGTTTTGGGAATAGTCAAACTATCCTTTTGCTTCTTTTGTTTTGTACGTTTAGTCTGTGTTTTCTTGGTTGTTATCATCAATATCCAACGCCGTATACAATTATCCCTGAATCACAAGGAAAACAGCGTCTCCTTTCCGTAAATATCTATTCATCTATCTGTTCTGCAAGACAACAAACTACAACATTGCCAATTTAGACTTTTTGTATTTGGGGATTACTTTCTTCGCTTTCTTTTTATTCTTTGTGTTTTCTGTTGTCTCTTCGATATTCATCCCCAAACTCTTTTTCACATAATTAACGTGCTCCAATAATTCAGGACTAATTTCAGAATCGGATATAGGCACATAATATTTATCGCAAGGAACAACAAACGAAGTACCCGATGTTTTATATTTTCTTGTTTTGGGAGCAATAAACGCTTGAACAAAAACAGACTTTAAATACCGTTCAAATGTCATACCGTAAGGACTGCCCCAACCGAACATGGCAGCAATAACCGCCGGAATAACAGCCAACGCTATAGCAAAATCTCCGATATAAGGCATCAGAAATTTAATATCCAGCCATATAACAAATGCCGTTATTAAAACACATACAACCTGCCTACCGGTCAGACCGAGTATAAATTTCGGCTTATATTCAACAATATCGTTAGGAATTTCAACAGAAATCAAAGCAATCACCTCTCATTTAATTCGCGCCAACAATTTCCTTGGTAAGCGAAAGCGACTTCAACATTAAGCCGATGGCCGAACAATAAACAACCACTAATTTCAAAACATACAAAATGTACTGGAACATATATGCGGTTGTTCCAAGAAATTGATTTATGCCTTCAATCTCGGTAATATTTAAATATTCCGGAAGAATAGCTGAAGAAAGAGCACCACATATTACCAGCACTAACATAATAACACCGCCCTGCAAAGCTACCGCAATATAGCTTTTAAAATATCTCCAACCATTACCGTGAAGTCCTTCTGTAAAGAAATCGCTGAATGCAATAGGAGCCATAGCAGTACGAACGTAAAATTCCATCAAACGAAGATAACAAATTATTGTAACAATAGCATTCATTATCCAAAACAGAATAAATGGAATAAAACTAAAAATAAGAACGCCGATACCTTTAAAAATATCTCCAAATCCCCAGCTTTCGTCCCATTTTTCGCCGGTTAACATTGCCCATGCTGTTTCAGCAGATATCATTTTAGGGTCATTTACGGTATTGCCAAACACAGTTTGCACAAAATTAAGCCCCAAAGAATAAACGGAAGCGAGCAATTCAAGACCATGCTCAACAAAATAAAGACCTATAAACAATCTTAAAAGCAACTTGATAATTTGTTCTACATCAATGGTTTGCTGTTGGGTTGATTTTTCAATGACATTAACAACAAAATATATTAAAACCAATCCCATACCAATCGGTACACAGACATTATCATAAATCCCGGTTATTATTTTCCAAACAGGAGCAAAGTCCCCGGTAGAAGGATTCATAGTAAGCATGTTTGCTGCAGATTGAAATATTCCTCCGCCGAATGTATATTTTACAAATGTCTGGCATAAATCCCGCAACCAGTCCATATACTCTACGCCTATACCTGACTGCTCTTAACGCAAACTGCCAAGGTAAAGCTCCTCCTTTCCTTCAAACATATCTATAATTTTCAACAACAGATATTCAAAAAGGGCATGTAATGAAACATGCCCTTTTTGAATGCCGGACAATTAAGCAATAACGCCGATGGCCTTCAATATAGGTCTGATGCCAACCAACATCGCACCTGCTACAACAAACATAATAGCACGCGAACGTTGGTCCGGGTTTTCCTGTGCGATAGAAAGACCGAAGGAGATAAACGCATAAATAAGTACGCCGCCCCCTACCAATTGACCTGCAATCAGAAGATAATCAAGAATGTTGCCAACAACAGTTTCAGGGTTCAAATTGTCCTTGATTTTTACTCCATCGGCCATAGCAGTAACAGGGACAGAAAGCGCAGTGGCGGCCGCACAAGCGACAGGCACGATTCTCTTCTTGATATTAGAAAACACTTTCTTCATATCTATTCCTCCTTTCTTAATTAATCGAAAATAAGAATAAAGTTTATACATAAAACAAAAACGCACCCACCTACTGAAAAGTAAGTGAGTGCGTTAATTTAGCGCATTCAGAACCGGTCTGCCTCAACCGTCCTATCTTGTCTTTTGGTTCTGTTCCCGGTCTGTCAATCCATTCCTCCCGGTTGGCCGCCGTTTTCCTCGCGTCAGCATATCTATGACCGTTGCTTATAGCAGCGCGCGGGGATGACAGTCATAGCCGTATCCCTACTTCATCACGCTCGCCCGGTATTTGTTTGCTTTACCGAAAGCGAAAATTCGCATATAAATATCTATTGAGTATTATTGTAATAAACAATAAACCGCATGTGAATAATAATTATTAAATATTATTCACATAAACATTATATAACGCAAACGGTGATTTGTCAATAGATTACAATTAGAATTTTCGAAATCAATAAAATATTTTAAGCAACGGGTTCAGGCTCCTTGTCAATGGACTCCATACCTTTTCCATCGGCCTTTACGGAATTTTCAGATGCGCTTTTCGCATCATCAATACGCTCCTGAACCGAGGGCTTAAGAATGTCGCTTAATTCGGGATGCATTTCACGAGTCTGCTTCTTCATAAGACCTTCAACTGCGGATTTAAAGTTATAATCCTTTTCGGTCTTCGCTTCCTTATCCCACACTTTTCCTTTGGTATGAAGCTCAACGAAATCCTTATATTCGTCATCTTTCGTTTTATAATGAGGATAAGAAATGCCGAGGAAATATTCGCCATCGGTTTTCTGATGAAGGCTTACGAAAACATCGGGAATCTTCATATAACCGCCAACTTCAAGATATCCGCTTGCTTTCACCCTATCGCCGTTACAAGCGTGAAGCTTCGGCTCAATAAAAGCATTTACGGGTTCGCCCTGCGCAGGGTTAATATAGGCATAACCTTTCTCGCTGTGGTACGCTTCAAGAACCAACGCTTTAATAGCGTCATTCGCTTCCTTCGTTCTTGCATAATAAATGTCAGAATAAACCTGAGAGCCATCTTCATGAAGCTTCGGCTCACCGTCTTCAAAGACAGCTTTCTGCGGATAGCTCACAAACAGCTCGCCGTCCTTGTTCTCGACAATTCTGGTGTTGTACAACGTAACGCAGTTTTCAAGAGTAAGGTCTGCGTAACCCTTAATACGCGAATCTTCATTTTCGACTTTGCGGACATTTGCTCGAATTTTCATGTTTGAATCTCCTTTTTAGAAATAATATTTTTATATATAACGCAGATGCGTTTATATTAAAATTTATAGCCTTTCTTTCTGCGATACACCAAGAAAGCAATGAGACCTATGATTATCGAAAAGAACGCGACAATAAGCACAATGTCTCTCATACCAAATTTAACGGGTTCAGAACGCACAGAATATGTATGACTCTCGGTAAAGTCATTCATTACAAACTTAACGGTATTTTCGTCAACCTGCTCGCCGTTGGTTTCAACAACATTTCCGGGCATAGTAACCGTCATAGAAATCGTCAGCCAATTATCGGAAGAAACAGGAGCATCAGAGGTATCAGCCTTTTCGGTAACAACCTTAAATGTATAATTTTCGGATTCTTCAATTATCTCTACTTCTGAAAACATATTTCCATCTTCATCGACGCTGGACAAAATAGCATTTTTCAATTCTTCATAAGACTTAAGTTCCTTGGTCTCTTCAAACGTATAATAAACTTCGTCATCAATGGTTTCTTTTTTGAAGCTTTTTAAATCCAAATCACCGCTTGTTGTAACGTTGGGGTCTTCAGATGCAGTTTCGTCCAAAGAAAGAAGAGTCTTGTACGCATCTTCCTCCATAAACAGCTTCGTAGTCAGGGCAGCCGTGCCATCTTCTTTTATCTCTACACCCATATCGACCTTCAAACAGCCAGTCAAGCAAACCATCATCATGACGGCGAACAAAATGAACACAATACTTTTTTTAATACTTTTCACAATATTTCTCCTTGAATTTGTTTTAATTAATAAGTTTGTTTAAGTGGGAGTAAATAGGAACATAAATTCATTTATCGAAAATCCAGCCTCATATCAGTTCTCCTTTCTGTTTTTATCAGTCATCGCTGATATCTTTATCGTTATCTTTAAAAACCTCTGCTTTGCTGGTCGCCTCACTTCTGTCTGCAGCATCAGCAATAAGATTTTCAACGCTTAACGGCAGTTCATGCTCTTTGGCCCATTCTTTTTTAACATGATAAAAACATTCCAAAAATTCTTCATCTGCATCAGTCAAATCGCGAACATCTAAAAACTCTTTAAGTGGTTCAAATCCGTCGTTTTCGCAGATATGCTGATAAAACGTAGCAGCAGAAATGTTTTGTTTATCCATAGTTTCAGGCAATCTGTTAAACGCATTTTTCATAAAGATAAAAAAGTCCAATTCATCTTGATGAGAACTTTCTTGAGGATGAGGAATCTGTACAACACGTTCCTTTAACGGTTCAATCATTTTCTTCTCATAATCCAATATTTTTTCATACGGCAACCATTCGGGTTTGCCCTTCTCGGGAAACGTTTCCCACAATGCTTTCATGACCTCTATATGGTCCTTTTCGTTGCCAGCCCAAAGGTGTTTAGCGTATCGATTGCCGTTGCCAAGATAATACTCACAATCGCTACGCAAACGGTCAAGCATTCGATAATGAAAAGATATATCAGAGCTTTTATTTAAACCGAAATGTTCTAATACGGCATAAGCCTCGCTTTTATCATCATTTTGCTTGCCGTTATCATAAAGGGAGATAACAGGCAAATCAAACTCCAAATTATCCTCATCTATACCTTCGAGCACATCCTCGTTCCACTCAACAGGAAAATATGTATCTCCTACAATATGACATTGCTCTGATTGTACAAGCTTTATCAAAAGCTCTTTTGCAGCAGCACGGTCAGGTCCAGCCAACACATTAAGCTCTTCGCGCGTAATATCCAAGGAAATCCCCAAACGACCGTCCAATTTAATCTTTCCCATATCGATGTTCCTCCTTTGCTATCACGCCACTGTCTTTTGAAACAACATCATTGTTTGTTTCTTCGCTTATCTTTGCGGCATCGGCAATTAAATCATTGATTCTCGGCTTTACAACCTCGTGTATTGCTTTCAACGATTCGCTAAAGGATTCATCATTAGCGCCGTAAATTTCCATGAAACCGTAATTGCCGTTTTCTCTATCCGGAACAGCCTTGTAAAGAGCTTTAATGGGGATTTCAACATCCTTAATCAGCTTAATTTCAAACACGCTTCCCTTACCGGAACAATCGTCCATAAGCCCGCAGCAAACGTCTTTATCAAGAACAATAGAAGACAAACCCTTCCTTTCCTCATAGTAATAGGAATTGTTTATTTCACTTTCGCCGATAATTACATCTTGAAGCCTAATTGCCTCTTCCAAAGGCATCTTCACAAGAAACGTTACAACGCTTGAACCGTATGTATTGAGAATTTCGTTATGAACGGAATTTATAAATGCCGCCTTCTTATAAGCTTCGGTCGAAGCCAGGTCGTGAAGCTGACGCTGTACGTCCTTATACTCGCTTGTCAGACGAGCAACCTCGGCATAATCAACCTTGCTGCTTAATTTTTCTTGGGCATTACTTAAAATAGTCTCGACTTCGTTAATACGTTTAGAAATCTTTCCTAAAGCTTCGTCTCTTTTTGCGGTAAACTGTTCTTCTGTTAGAGGGTCAAGTCTTGCGTATGAATCAAAATGTTTTTTCAAATATACGTCATACGATATATCGGTTGTCGCATATTGAGAACGAAGGGTACTAAGACGTGCCTGATTTTCGGTTACGGTATTTTGCAGTTGTACGTATTCGCGATACGCCCCCGTATGAATAACACTCTCGTTAAAACGAGGCGTTTTAAAACCGTATTGTTTAAGCGCTTCTGTCAACTCTGTACGACGAGCAAAAAGCTCGCGCACCTCATCGGAATGCGCCGAACCCTTGTCAAACGCATTCAAAAGCTCTTCTTTTGTAACACCCTGTTGTTCACAGAGCCACAAAAGCGAAGAATTACTATCGAAATCTTCGACACTCTCAATATTTACGGATGCCAGATTGTTTAAGGTAAACTCATAGTTTGCGTCGCCCGTATCAAGCATGATATCCATACAAACTTCCTGGCGAAGATAATCGTCACAAGGCGGATTAACATACCAAACGTCACGCAAACAATCCCGAAGAACATCCTCGGAAATACCGTGCTTTTCAATAAATTCAGCAACAGCCGCATTTTGAAAAAGGCTATCAGATAATTCGCTCTCGATACGAAACATTTCCTCGCCATACGCTTCTTGGAGCATATCTTCGAAAATGCCAATAGGCTCATCTTCTACTACCTTTGTCTGACCGTTAAAAGATATTTTGCGTCTGCCGGCTAAAATATCTGCAATATCCCCATCGGATAATTCATCATCATAATCCTTATAGCATTCGCTATAATAAAAACCGTTACGGTCAAGCGAAACACCATGCATCTCGCTTAAAGCATTTCGGATATGCTTTCTTAATTCAGCATAAACATCGACAACTGCGTTACTCACATTATTCACCCCAATTCTATTAACTCTTTTTCTTGGTGCTGTCCGTCACCGGAGCGTTCGTAACTTCGGATATTAGCGTCAGCAATAATTTTATCAATGGGTCTCTGCTTATTTTCATGTTGTTCCATCTTTCGCGCGTAATCCTGCAAATACCGAGGCAAATCTGCAACATCACGATAAACAATCCAGGTATCACCGTTTAACCCCTGACTATCAGAGCCCCACAACATGTTCCATCCGGTTTCGCGTTGGAATTCTTTCGCCTCGGCATATTGCTCGCCGGCATAAAACATCTTATAAAAATCGGAATTACCGAAATCACTATCAGCCATAGTCATTACTCCTTTACAACGTCAATATCATCTTTCCGAACAGTATCCTTGTTCAGTTTTTCACTTGTTTGTGTAGCCTTAGAAATAAGGGAATCGATAGGTTTACTTTTAGGAATAGTAATGTCAATTTTTCTATGACAGCCGGCGCCGTTTCCATGCGCCTTAATTTCGGCGACCGATTCGGGCTTAAAATAGTAATCGGAACAATTAAGACAATTTTCATGTCTGTCCGGATAATGTCTCCTAAACTCAGCAATTGCTTCCTTCAAGGAAGGCGCAATTATAGATACATACCCCATCTGAAAAGGAAACTTTTCTGATGAACCAAAGGTAAAAAGAACCTCAATGGGCTTATCTGTCATTCGCGCCTTAACCCATTCGGGCAAACATTCGGGTTTAATGGTACCGAGAATATCTCCTCTATACCACGTAACATCATCGCCGGTGAAAATATTTTTACAAAATACTTTCTTATTGCCGGCTTCGGGAAAACAACCATGTCCTCCCGTCGCTATACAAAGCTGACGGTCCGCACCTACATATTCTCTCTTTATGGCTTCCGGGTCGATAACAACAATTTCTCCTTTAAGATTCACGTCGGAAATAGAGTCACAAGACTCTCTTCCTATAACCGTTCGGTCGTAAGGAAACTTTGCGAGATTGTCCTTTACTGCCTGAACCTGCTCGGCTATTTTTTGAGAATATAACGCCGCAATTTCATTATAATCATCACTACAGATACAATTTTCATAACATACAAGTATGTCACGCTTAATGATGTCACCTGTTACGTATCTCTCAACTTTATTTTGAGCCGCAGGATTTTCGCCCAAGAAAATCTCTTTATCGCCATATTCAAATGAGCAAAGAACTTCATACTCGTCGACCAGTCTCTTTTGAGGTTCTGCATTAGCAACAATATAATTGATGTCGTCGGCATATTCTTCAAGAAATTCGGTTTGTTTGGCATCCGAAGCAAATCCATCCGAATCCAAATTACCGAACATCTCTCCAACTACATCTAAAATATCTTTAGATATCTTATCCTCGCAAAGCTCGGTCAATTTCCAAATAGCATTCATTTCGATATCAGTAATCATATTGCTTCTCCTTTTTATTTATCTACATACTTTGTGTTATAACCGGGATTTTCGGAAGGACGGAAAGCATTCGGAAAATGAATATCCGAGGTTACGTCCATAAACACCTTGTTAATCTTTCTATACACAACATAAGGCTCTTCGATAGAATAAAAGCAAACGGAATTACCGGAAGATGTCGAAATAAACACACTGCCGACGTTGCGTATCTTCTCAAAAATCGTTACATCTACACGAATGTTAGAAATATCAGTATAATTGATATTTTCAAAATCCAAACCAATAACACCATTCCGAGCGATAACACGCCTATCAGTCACAGCATATATAACGTTCTTATATTCCAATCGAGCTTTTATAATGCTCCCGATTACCTTCCAAACCGGCAATAAATGAATACCGAAGAAAATAATCATGAACCACCACATGTCTTTGGCAGCACCGGAAGAAATCATCGTGCCGATAAAAAAACCATCAAACAAAAGCCAGATAATAGCCGCCGGCAACATTTTCCCAAACGAACGCCAAAGATAACAAAACTTATCCGGCTTGCCCTGCCAAAGAACATTTTCACTTTCAAACAAAACATCTTGCAAATCATCATGCATAAGAACAAACCACCTTAATGACAATATTTTTGCTTTTTACATACTTGGTGGGCGCAAAGGGGCTCGAACCCTCATCCTTGTTAGCGGGTCAGATTTTGAGTCTGATGTGTCTGCCAGTTCCACCACACGCCCATATACATAAATAGAATATTCTACCTTCTAATATTGTTATACTCCCAAAATTTCATTTTTCTACCTCAAACAGAAAAAATATTAAAAATATTTTGCAAAAATACCCCGCCGCGCTAAAACAGCGGGGCATTTTGCGATTAATAGAATCATAGCGGAATATCTTTTTCACCATGCTCATACGCTGAGCCGGGAACATTTTGCCCAGCGCGGGAATAAGCGTTTGAAAGAACAGAATCAAGACCGTCTTTATCAGACCTAACTTGCTCTTCTTTGGAATTATCACCATCACCTTTTTCATCCATACGAAGCATAGCGTCCAATTCCTCTAATCGGGCAAGCTTTGTATTCAATTCTTGCTCTTGGGAGAATTCCTTTTGAACTTCCACTTTCGCGGTTGCAAGCTCGCTTCTCACCACATGGAGTTTCTCCTCCATAGCGTTCAACCGGCCTTCTAATCCGGCAAGCACATTGTCAATACGAACAATATTGCCTAAATCGCTCTTGCCGAGCTCTACGCTATGAGAAAGAGCACCTTTCAAATATAGGATTCTGCAAGAATGAAACGGGTCGTATTGCACAAGCAGCTTAAATCCTCGATACTCACCTATTTCAACCTTTGCAGTATCTTTAATCTCTCGACAGGCAGAAAGCAACGCCTCGCCGGCTGGCTTCTTTTCGGTGTGTTTAACACCTTTAATAACCATAGGAGAAAATTCGGATTCATCACTTTGAATTGTGCAATCCTTCACTAATTGGATGTCGGCTTTACAACCGATAATAGATTGTTCCAGCTCTCGTATTAATTTGGGATAACGAAACGTTATGGCATCTTCCAAACGATATTTTTGTGACATAAAATTGCCCTTTAAGAGCTTTAATTTCGTCACGTCAATATCGAGCTCCATTTTTTCTTTAATACGAGGGTCTTTAATACACAATGACTTGATTTCGGCATAAGACAATGCCGTATCATCAATATCGTCGGCAATACGCACAGGGGATTTACTTGTCATTATCTGAGAAATAAACTTTTGTTTGTTTTCAACAAGCTGCCACAAATACGCATCGAAGGTTCCTTTTGTAACGTAACGATACACCTGAACCTTTTCTTGCTGATTGCCTTGCCTCAAAATACGACCCAAACGCTGTTCCAAATCAGAAGGTCTCCACGGACAATCCAAATCATGAAGAGCAATCAATTTGTCCTGAACGTTCGTGCCGGCACCCATTTTGAAAGTAGAACCCATTAATACACGAACTTCACCGGAACGTACTTTCGCAAACAATTTGTCTTTTTGCACATCCGTTTTGGCATCGTGAATAAAGGCAATCTCTTTTTCGGGAACGCCTTTGGCAATGAGCTTTTGTTTTACATCCTCATATATAGAGAATTCACCATTGCCCTTTGGCGTAGACAAATCACAGAACACCAACTGCGCCAATCTATCGTCCTTGTATTCTTCCCAAATATCATAGATGTTTTCAACAGCTTTGTTTACTTTGCTGTTTTCATCATCGGGGAGAGTATCATCAAAACAACGTTGGTCAAGACCTAACAAACGACCATCGTTCGTGATTTTGAGCATATTATCTTCTGTAGGCTCAACCTTTCTGTCACGAACGTCTTTTGCTCTCTTGCCGAGAGATTCAACAATTTGTTCCTGGAATGCAGATGGTTCCGTTTGCACAACATGAAACTCGGCTTCGGGTTTCGGCAGATTCAAATCATCACCGGTTTTTATATCTGCAACCAATTTGAATAACGTCATCAGTTCCGGGATATTATGGAACTTCGCAAATCGTGTTTTTGCACGGTAGCCGGTTCCTTCCGGAGCCAACTCAACCGCAGTAACTACCTCGCCAAAGATGGAAGCCCAAGCATCGAAATGCAACATGCCGTTTTGTTTCAATGTATAATACTGTAAATATCGTTGCATCGTGAAAGCCTCGGCCATCGTATTACTAATCGGTGTACCGGTGGCGAAAATAACACCTTTGGAACCGGTCAGGTCATTCAGATAGCGTGTCTTCATATACAAATCGGAAGATTTCTTGGCTTCCGTTTGCGAAATCCCGGCAACATTATGCATTTTTGTATACAGGAAAAGATTCTTGAAATAATGAGCTTCATCAATGAATATCTTATCTACTCCAAGCTCTTCAAACGTAACAACGTCATCCTGTTCGATATCGCTCAGTTTTTCCAATCTCAATTCAAGAGACTTTTTGGTTCTTTCGAGCGATTTGACAGATGTACTGTCACCGCCTTGCGCTTCTAACTCACGTATGCCTTCCTCTATCTCAAATATCTCTTCTTCGATAAAGCGAGACTGCAGCTCGATAGATAACGGAATCTTTTCGAACTGAGAATGCCCGATTATGACTGCATCATAATCACCGGTAGCAATACGCGAACAGAATTTCTTACGGTTAGCCGGCTCAAAATCCTTTTTCGTGGCAACCAACAAATTAGCCGAAGGATAAAGCTGATAAAACTCAGATGCCCATTGCCCGATAAGATGGT
Source organism: Candidatus Fimenecus sp. (assembly GCA_045533355.1). GTDB lineage: Bacteria > Bacillota > Clostridia > Oscillospirales > Acutalibacteraceae > Fimenecus. The sequence continues at coordinate 50,517 of JAZSHP010000176.1, read as the reverse complement.
TAGGAACGACCATAAGAGACTTTGAACACAGTCCAAGCCTTTTGCTTTCCATAGCAATGGCGGTCATCTCAAATGTCTTACCCGCGCCCACTTCGTGTGCCAATAACGTATTGCCACCGTATATCGCGTGAGCAATCGCGTTTTTCTGATGCTCCATCAGAGTTATGTCGGGATTCATGCCTTCAAAAACAAGATGCTCACCGTTATATTCGCGAAGTTTTATGTTGTTGAATTTATCGTTGTAAATTCGAACAAGCCTTTGTCTTCTCTCGGGGTCTTGCCACACCCAATTAAGAAATTCATTCTTAATGAGTTCTTGCTTTTGCTGAGCAACAATCGTCTCGTTCTTATTAAGAGTACGAGTGCGTTTGCCGTTAATATCAACGTCATAATCATAAATTTCAACAGTCTTAAGATTAAGAGTATTGAATATAATCTCATAGGCGCTGATACGCTTTGTGCCGTATGTCGAGCTGGCTTTTACACCATAACCGTACCAATGCTTATTTTCGACTGTCCATGCACCATTAATCTCGCTATAATGAGCTTTAATATCGGGCTCGCTTGAACGGTATCCTTTAGGAGTGTCAAGCAATTGCCACATAAACTCATTAACGATATCTTCCGGAACCCAAGTGGAACCGAGACGCAAAGAAATTTCGTGCGGCTCCAAATCCTTCGGAATGACCTTTTCCAAAGCCATAACGTTAATGGCGAAGCTTTGGTCGGTAGCTGCCGCCATTTCGGCAACCTTTAACTTCTCTCTTACGTTGCCCGACAAATACTCATCGGACGTTACGTATATCGGCTCACCGTTATAATCTTCCTCGCCGGGAACACGGTATATAACACCTTGCAATTCCTCGATTATCTTCTCTTTTGACATATCCGCCAATCTCGACATAAAATCAAGGTCTACATGTGCTTTTTCAGAAATACATACCGAAAGAGCTTCACTGGCTGTCCCGACAGAGACAACCGGAACATGCGGCTTAATCGTTCTTTTTGTGAACATATCGGCTTTGCTGATGAGCTCACCTTGTTCGTTCACGTTTTCAAGAGAACAAAGAAGATAATACGAGCTATCGTCCTCGAAAGCCATACTGTTGCCGCGGCTGTTAATCAAACCATATTTCGCAGTGTATTCGTCATACAGTTTGTTAAGTCTGCGCTGTTCGGCTTCGATTTCGTAATCCGAATAATTATACCGTTGCAAATCAATGAGGCGACGCACACAATCACGAAGCTCAATCAAGCCTCTGACACGTTGTTCAGGTGTCGCGCCAAGCTCCTGCTTAACCATTTCATCATCAACACGATAATAAATATCGCCGTCAACAATGGTATAACTGAAATTGCGCACATCCGGGTCAGCCGGAATGCTTTTAACAACAGAGGAAGTATCTTCTATCGCTGTGTCAAAATCCATAACCTGTTCGGCTATTTGACCCTTAATGTTGCGAATGGCAGTATTAAGCTGTTCTTTGAGAGAAACACCTTCATTCGGAACACAAACGGTATCTTCCCTTCCGTATTGCACTCGGTCTATTTCCATATGACCGAGCACCATTTCGGGATGCTCTACAAAATAGGAATTTATCGGAAGACCGTTATCGGTAAAGCCAAGATGCACCCAATCGGGTTCTATCTCTATTGCTTTGTCTCGCTTTTTAAGGAATATAATGTCTGATGTAGGCGAAGTGCCCGCATTATCTGTAAAAGTATTGTTAGGCAGACGAATGGCGCCAAGCAATTCGGCTCTTTGTGCAATATACTTTCTTACAGCAGGGTTTTGCTTATCCAACGTACCTTTTGAGGTAACAAAGGCAATAACACCGCCGGGACGAACTTTATCCAATGTTTTCGCGAAGAAATAATCGTGAATAAAGAAGTTTAGGTGGTTATAGCCCTTGTCGTGAACCTTAATGGAATTAAACGGAACATTGCCGATAGCCACATCAAAAAAACCGTCTTTAAACTTGGTGTCTTCATACCCTTTGACTGCTATCTTTGCTTCCGGATAAAGTTGTTTGGCTATTCTTCCCGAAATACCGTCAAGCTCTACACCGAAAAGATTAGAATCAGCAAAATCTTTCGGCAGCATTCCGAAGAAATTACCGATACCGCAGGACGGCTCTAATACGTTGCCTCGTTTAAAACCTAAATTCCGCAGACCGTCATATATAGCTTCTATAACAACGGGCGGAGTATAAAACGAAGTTAAAGTCGATGCCTTTGCACTCCGATATTCTTCCGTTGTCAACAGTTCCTGCAGTTCTTTATACTCCTGTGCCCAGGCACTATTATTAACATCAAACGCATTGGCTAAACCACCCCAACCAACATATTTTGAAAGAACTTCTTGTTCTTCTTGCGCGGCCTGACGGCCTTCGCTCTCTAATTGATTGAGTAGTTTTATGGCGGCAACATTATTTCTGTACTTTTCCTTCGGCCCGCCTACGCCTAAATTATAGTCGTGGATTTTATAGTTAGAGCTCTTGACGGTTTTCTGAACGTCTGCCGCCTCATCGACAAACTTATTCGCGAGAACATCATATACATCATCCTCGTTATTGATTTTAGAAACATCGATGCCTTTAAGTGTTGCAGAAACTTCATCAGAGGATATCTCTCCTGCTCGAACCTTATCCAATACATCTTTTTTCGTTTCTTGTGAAATGTATGTATGTTTGTTTGATGATATGTTTTCAAGCTGTATTAGCAAGGACACATCCACATCACGAACAAAGTCATCACTGTGCAAAGCTTTATAACAATGCACATAGTCGCTCATATTAAAATCCTTGCCGGGAACATATGTCGGATGAACGGAAAGCATCTGATTGAAATACCAATACTTGAATTTTTCTTCCGACATATCAGTAATGTTGCGAATATAATCGGCACAGTGATTTATAGCACTTGCATTGATTTCGGCCTTAACACCTTCCGGCAAATCATCAGCATAAAACTTAACCATACCGTCGTCACTAATATGAGCAACAGTGCGGTAATCATCGGCTTCTTTATCAATATCTGCCGAATTCCAAACAGTGATTCCGTTTCCTAAATGGCCGTACCCAAGCTTATACGCTTCTTTATCATAAGAAAGCTCATATTCCTTAACCTCATTTTCCAACAAGGGAAGATAAACATTCAAGAATGTCTCAAACTCTTGAATGGCTGCCGTGCGCTCTTCACCTTTGTAAAGACCACCATAGCCGTCTTCCTTAATTCTTTTGAGATTATCTTCCGACATATAACGAACGTGGTCCAACAAGGAGCCGTCACCGTCACCAATGTCTTGGCGACCGGTATATTCATAACCGTCAGGAAAACGAATAACAAACTTTGTTTTGAAATAAGGGTAATAGTCATTCCGCGCACGATATTCTTCTTTCAGCTTAACAACCTCATCGTCAAGCTTTTTCATCAAGGCGTTGAATTCCACAAAAGGAAATTCCTTTTCATCTTCAAAACTATTGTGCTCGGACCATTCGCAGTAAACAATAGGCTTTAACAGCTCGACTTCTTTTTTACGAGCAGAAATCGACCTATCGCTTAAAGTATTTAATTGTTTCTGCCTATAAATATCATCGGTATCCAAAAGTTTGTCTATATATGAACAGAACTTAAGCGCAGCATCCTCCGTGTCAAAAACACCAAGCTCAACATGGTCATCGGGACACGGAATATCATTACGTTCTATATACACGAATATGCCGTTATCATCGTTGCCGTCCAACTGCATACGTACAGCAATCTTATCTTGCTCGTCTACTACAGGTTCGGCATAACCGTCTGTCAAAACAATGAAGGGAGCTTTTACAAGCTCATAATCCTCTGCTTGTTTTTCTGTCAACGGATGTTCAAATTCAAGATATCCCCACGCCGCACGGTCAATATTCGGCTGAAACTCTCTTTCTTCGAAATTAACGATGTTAACCGGTTTGTTGTCGGCAATGTCCGGGAACGTGCCGGGACCGACCGGGCGTTGTGCAGAATAATATCGATGAAGCACAGGCTCCGGAACGCGAGCGAGCTGTTCGGCACGGAATTCTTCATCGAAATCAAAAACCGAATGGAAATTATCAACACTGTTTTCGGCCGCCTCACGGTACTCAAATACTTCGCGCTCGTCATCTATTATATGCCCCGGCTCTAACGTAGCGTGAACCTCCGAAACGTACGCCTTGACGGTATCAGGGGCATTGTACGGGCGATACAACCTTACTTGGTACTTTGCCTTTATTCCTTCGGCAGAATCTTCGGATATTTCGTTGCCGGATTTATCAAAGTATACCGTTTCACCGTCTCTGGTTTTGCCTCGAACCAAAACATAGTTTTGCTGTTCGATGTTCTTGAACCATTGAGAAAGGAAACCGTTTGTTTCTTTCTGCCCATTTATATCTATAATTTCGCCTTCATCGAAATCGATATATTCTCGATAAATTCCTAAAGAACTCATTTCATAAGATGCGGCAGAAATGAGTTTATTCTCATAATCAACGCGAACAACCACATCAGGGTCGCTCATGCGGTCTCCGTTTTGCTCATAATAATGCATTATAGAGATAAATTCATCGCCTACATTAGATACAAGCAAAGGCTCAAATCCATTGCTCTGAAACAAAAGCGACGTATAATCACCATTCAAAATACCGGGAGCTAAACGATTTAAAGCATCATAGTTCCGAGCTATCAACGCATTGCGCTTTCGAGGTATAGCCTCACCCTTACTATCGGAGGATTCCGAATATTCTTCGGAAAGAGCAGGTGCACGTAACACCAACCCCTTTTCAATCAAACGTTCATTGTATCTGTCGAAATGAACGGTAGGAAAGCCGCATACATCAACAACGGTATCGTCATCAAGCGTCTTTCTTGTGGTCATCAGCTCCAAAGCATCTGCTACGCGCTTAGCATTTTCGCCTCTGACCTCATAAAAATCCCCTACTTGAACAAGCTCAACAACCTCAATATTGAGCTCATCGTCAGGCAACAGACTATGCTCAACCTCGTCAATAACGGCAATAGCGTGATTGATTTTGGCGTTATAGTCTTCTTCCTTGACCTTTTGAACAAGGTGATTGTTCGAAGGGTTCTCTATAACTTTTCTTTCAAATTCAGTGATAGGAAGCTCCAAGGAGTTCAGCTCGAAATCTACATCCGAAACATAAACACTTGCTTTCGAAATTTCCACAATGGAATATTTCGTAGCACCGTCAAAGAACAAATCGCCGACCTTATAATTCGGAACCGACACATACTTGCTTTCTTCTGCTTCTTCGGAAACGGCGCCGATGAAACCCATGTTTTCAAGAACATCAATACTTAATGCGTTAAGCAAATTCTCGGCACGCTCTTTGAAAGGCGCTTCCGAGTTAATGATTTTAGTTAACGATTCTCTCATAAGAGGAAGAATCAAATCACCCTCAAAAGACAGTGCCGCGGTTTTCAGCCGTCCATCAATAAAACAAGAACCGCAATCGACGAGAACATACTGATTCAACATAGAATCAACATTGTCGTTATCCCTGAGATAATCATTGTAATTGTGAACGAGCGAAATATATTCGCTGCCGATTTTGAAACGAGCCGCACGCAGCTCAATTTTAGCTTTATACTGCGGATATTCGTCCAATTCTTTCTGATTCAAGTAATGGCCGTCTTTGATAAGCTCACCGATGCGCTTTTGGACTTTATTCCAATTAAGAAGCAAATCAGGGTTAGTAAATGACCCATATTTTATAATTTTTAATCCTTTGGCATCATGGTCGGCAGAACCGCGCACTCCGTCAGGATAAAACATAGTACCGCCGCCGGAACCGTATTCGTTTTTCAGGAATTCGGCTTTTTCGTTTACAGTATGTTTTTCTTGGAAATACGAATAAATACGAAACTTCCCGTCAGCAAACAAACTGCCCCTTGCAAGAACAGCATCTATGTCCTCTTGAGATATTTCAAAATTAGAATTCGATTCAACAGCGTCCTCTATAATTTCCAACTGCTTTTCAACAGTAGGAAAAAGAACGTTGTCTAACGGTATATCAGTTCCTTCTTGACTACTTCCTCCGCCATCAACTGCAGAGAGTTCATGTGCTGCGTCCACGCTGTAGGATTCTCCGCTTTCGAAGGAGCCGGATTTTTCTCCAGAAAGCTCTCTATTAACTGTTGCGTCTGTGTTTTCGCTGCCTTGTCTATTTCCATCAGATGACTCGCCAGCTCTCCCCTCATCATGAGCGTTGTATATAAGGTTGGTTTGTTGGCTTGAAGATATCTCAACCTTAACGTCCCCATCTTGCCGATGTTCATTGTTTTCTCTTCCTCTTGAATGTCCGGAATCATATAATCGCTCACCTGTTTGTATGTCATTTCCATAACTCTGTACCTCCGTTTTATTAATGTTTTTTTCGTTCTGAAATTCACGTACATCACGTTCGATTTCACGCAATAAAACACTTGAAATGGCACTCACGGCAGTGCCAAGAGCATAAATCTTCACGTCTGAATCAAACCCATTAAGAGATGATTCCGTCAAACCATTCATATATGAATCAGAAGCATCATCAAAGCCGCAACGACGTAAAACCGCTGCACAACATGAATCCTTAACACATTTATAAAATGCGTTAACAAATGCTTCCGATTCAGCCATGTCTCCCTCGGAAAGATATAAATCTGCACCGGTAGATACTAATTCTTCAATTCTCGTGACAATCGCATCCTCAAAAGACGTGCAATTGTACATATGCGCCGAATTAATCAAATCAAGAACATAAGAACCAGACTCATCGTTTACATCCCATAATGTTAAGGGCTCATCATTAAGGCTTTTTGTATCAGAAACATCGAACACATAATTAACTTTATTTCCGATTTCATTAAATATAGCAATGCCCTTCGACCCTTTTTGAATATACCGATGAAGTCTTTTGTTCCAGGTATCAAAATCGGCACAGGCAACCGCGTCAGGACGCTGTAAAAAAATCATTACCTGATTCCGAAAAGAATACTTGTAATTCGAGGCAGAACATTTTAAAAAATCGCACCACACAGACGGTTCGGACGTAAAACGTCTTACCTCGTCCGATAACATGACACCTAATTTGTCAATATTGTATTTCGCCATACCAATACCCTTTCGCTAAAAGTATAATCATAACTACATTATACCATAAGAATAGAAAATATAGCAGATGTGTAATATTGTTTACATGCAATCAAACAAACATAACATCATAAATACATCATTGATACAACTGCGTTTTGCCTATTCTATGGATGATTAATATAAGTATCCTTACTATTGTTATACTCCGCATTTTCTGTTTTTCTACCAATTTTATAAAAATATTTAAAATTTAATTGGAAACAGAATCATCATCCATCACTTTGCCGTCGAGGAAGCTGTCAAAGTTTTCGGCACTTGCCGACTCGCTATCTTCATCCATATCGAATTCAGGAACATGCGAACTTACAACAGACATTTCTGGCAAGCGTTCCTCTATACCATCATCAATGTTATAGCAATTATTAAAAGCTTTATTAATGTTCTTCTTGGAGAATTCTACAGCATCTTTGGAACGCCTTCCTATTATCTGGCTGCGGTCATTATTCCGAACATCATGCATCGCCTCATATTCCAGGCGCCTCACTTGCCCTTCATAGGTTGACCCTGCCAATTTATTGTTAGGTGTTCGTATTTCCCTGGCAACATCAAACAATAAACTATCATCTGCATCGCCAGTATACTTATAATTCGGATGTTTGAGAAGGTCGTATTTTTTATCGAAAAAAGGCATAACGCCCTTAACCATAACCAAACAATCCTGGTCGCTCATGTGCGCGATTTCATCAGGCGTCATCAGTTCACGTCCGGTTGCGTTTAAGCTAATATTGTTACTGCCCTGTCTGCCATATGTACGGCTTGAATTTCGTGATTTAATCGTCTGCTTACCAAGCATTTTGGAAACATACTCAGTAGAACTAAATTCGTGACCGCCAAGATAAATAAACGTATCACAGTTACCGACAATCGTTTTCCAAGAATCCTTATACATTGTTTCAAGCTGTGCCATATTTTGAATAATAATAGCACAAGATATTTCATACTTACGCATTGTTGCGAGCTTCTGCTCAAAGTCGGGTATCTGACCAATGTTAGCAAACTCATCCAGCAAGAACCGCACGTGAACAGGCAACCTAAGACCTTTACACTTCGTTTCTGCCGTATAATACAAGGTTTCGAACAACTGTGTATATGCAAGCGAAATAATCCAGTTATACGTTGTCTTTGCAGTAGGTGTAATACAGAATAACGCCGTCGGTTTGAAACCGATAGTGCCCATATCAACTGTATCGATACTGGTTAAGTTGGCAATCGTTTCAAGGTTAAATGGCGCCAAGTCTACTTCGGCGCACGTCAGAATGGTAGATGCAGTTTTCGCGGGTGCTTGCTTAAATATCGAATACTGCATGACCGCGATATGATTCGGGTCTTTCTTCTCCAAATCCTCGAAAATGATATCCAACGGAGATTTATAATCATCACGTCCGTCCTTAATAATCGCCGCACGAAGCAGTTTCATTACATTCGTGAAGTTTCGTTCGGACGGACGACATTCTTTATATAAATAAAAAGCAATAGCCTGTAAAAGTGCCGCCTGAGATTTCGGCCAGAAGGGGTCAGACGAATGAGAATCCGGAGGCGTGAGGTTCTTTGTCAGAACGTCAATCATAACAAGAATATCTGCATCCTCGCGAACATAGTTAAAGGGGTTATAACAATGAGATTGGTCCATATTCGTAAGGTTAATAACCTTTATCTCATATCCTGCATTCTCTAAAAACTTGCCCATCGTCTGAAGTATTTCGCCAGAAGGGTCTGTAATAACGTAGGAACAGTTGAGCTGCATAAGGTTCGGCTTTAAGTAAAATCGCGTTTTACCTGCGCCGGAACCGCCGAGTATAAGCGTATTACAGTTTTTGCGGGTCGCACGACCGTCCATGCTCAACGCCACGTTTTGAGACAAAATCATATTTTTATTAACCGGCAATAGCGTCGCGGTTAATTTTTCCGGAATATGCCGTTTAACGCCAATTTCTTGCGTCCTGCGGTCCTCTTTCTCCCTGTTTCGTATGGCTTCCTCTTGCCGCCTCTTCTCTTCAAGACATGCCTTCGGTTTTCTTTTATCAAGGTTCATATCGAGCTTCTTTTCAAGCTCGCAAATCTTTTCATAGCGTTTTCTTTCGCGAGCAGTCGGCTCACGATACGGCTTTGCCGTCGCATTCTGTTTCTTCTTCTTTTTGAATTTTAAAGTAAATTCGGCCCAAGCATCATAGCAATTGTTTTTAAATTCTCTGTATTTCTTTTTGATTAAATTTATCAACGCAACAAAAATACTTGTTGTTTTCTGAACGTCTGCATCTGCATCATCGTTGCGCTTCTTCTGTTTGCTCCACGGCAAACCGGTTTCTTTTTCTGTCCAGCCGGTTTTCTGCTCTATATTTTTAGAGCCGAACGGTTCCGCATACTTCGATGAAAATTTGTCATAATCGTCATTCAATTTAGCGGAGCCGCTTTCTTCACCGGGGCGTGTGTTCTTTTGTCTTTCATATATAACACTTACGCCTGCTACGCACAAAAAATATACAAACGAGACAAGTCCTACAACCGTCCAATTGACTGGGGTAATACCAAACGGACTATCAATAATATGCCGAAAAATCGACGCAAGAAATGTTCCGGCATTTGAAATATCCATTTCGGCGTGTGCGGCGTGACAAGCAAAATAAATAACCAAAAAATACCCTATAATTCCGAGCTTGATTAAAAGTCGACCAATCTTCTTATCGTTCCTCATTTTTGCCATTGTTCATCCTCCTTAAGGGGCAACACTCATTGGGTAAAACACAGACAACATATTACCATTTACGGCATATTATAGATAAAAAAATATGCAATAAAAACAATCGTTAATTTAAAAAGAAGAGACGTTAACCGTCTCTTCTCTTACATACCATAGACGAAACAGCCAATACAATTAGCTTTCACTTTCAAAATGAACCTCAGAAGCAATTATTGTTACGCCCGGTTGAGCGTTACCTTTATTACTCTTCTTGCTCCAAGTAGAAGACTTACCTATAACAGAACACTTTTTACCGTCTGATAATGTATTCTTGCACTGTTCAGCTTTGTTTCCGTAAACAACAACATAATAATCATTAAAATATGTATAATTACCTATCTTGCACGGATTTTTAATATAAAACTTTGCAACGTATGTACCTTTTGTTTCATCATACGTCAACTTTACATCGCCTGAAAGAAAACCTGTAACGGCAATAATGTTTAATAAATTATCTTTATTATCCATTCAAACCCTCTGTTTTTTGATATTTGACACACTTCCCAATATTAACGATTTATAATCATTAACAATAGGCAATCCCTGGGTGTCTTCGGTTATTTTGTGATTTTACAATATGGTTATTTGTGCCTTTTCTTTCAGCAACATAAAGCCGACCGAATATTAGTCACGGAAGACCCCCACAAAGAGTGGGGGTTATCAAATCATTCTATAACGTTCGAGTAAAACTTTTTGTAGAATTCTTTCAAGGCATCTTCGTTTTGTGTTTTGCCAAGCCCATATTCTTCCACAAAAGCCTTAACCTCTTCAATCTGGTCTTTTGAGATAATCCATGTCTGATAAACAGTATCCCATTCACCGGTTTCGGGGTTCTGCTTATTGTTAAACGTATCAGTTAACAGTTTTTCATATTCGTAAAAGATTCGCCAAACGGAATTTTCATTAACGCCACCTTGCTCATTGTCAACAAACTTGCCGTTTGCGTCTTTGTAATATTCTCCGCTTATATAGCGAACATATTGTTTTATAGAATCCTGTGAACCGTCAACCTGTTGGTCTTGGTCAACAATATGAATGGTTACAATTGTTTTGACCTTATTACCAACCTTGTCTACAGCGATATATGTTACTGTAACACTGCCTGTAGCTGTGAATTTGGTAAAATCATCGGCATTGTAATCGATAATAGTGTACGTGCCTTCTCCTGCATCAAAATCGGTAGTGTCTCCTACCTCACCGTCAACAGCATCACCGGTACGCAACAACTCTTCGAGTGTTATGTCGCCGTTCGTTGCTTCGTCAAGCGTGAACCAACGGTCCACAGCTTCAACCACAGGGAATTCGTCCCAACGTGCATATATCGTTACAACATCGTGCTCACGACCCGAAACGCTTTCTGCGGCTGCTAACAGTTTATCTACAGGTACTTCCTCGGAAAACTCATAAAATTCTCCATCAATTTCCCAACCCATAAATTTAAATTGTGTAACAATTCCGTCAGCGCCTTCTTCAACGCGCGAAAACGCTTCTTTGTCGGACGATAACATATATTTCGTAATATCGTTTACATCAATGGTCTCAGACCAACCCTCACCGGATGTAGCGCCGTTGCCGTCATAATCGACAAAGAGCAATCCAGAATCAACCGGAATAGGTTCCCATTCCATATAAAGCGTAATGGTTGTGTTTTCTGTTGATATATCTGTGCCAAGCGCCTCGGCTAAATCCTCGGCCGTCATATCTACATCCCACTTGATGCGTATACCGCTATTATCGGCGGCAGTATTCCAGTACCCCGACCAGGTGTAGCCTTCACGCGTAACAAACCATTCAACATCGTCAGACGCATTCAATAATGCATCTGTATACGACTTGCCGTAAGTAAACACATCGGTGCTATCGGTTTGAAACTTTTCTTCCGTTAGAACAGTACCTTTATGCAGAATTGAGTCTGAACCGTTAGAATTATAAATAACGGTCAATGTATTAGGCTTAGCATACGCATAACCTGCCACATCACTCGCAGGCATCGTAAATGTATGCTCCCGATTATATATTCCTCCAAAACCGGTCATTATCCAATAATTCCACGAATACCCCTTGGAAAGAGTAGCATCGATAGTAACCGTTTCGCCGTAGTAATATGTTCCGGCTCCATTTACAGCTTCTATACCGGTGTTCTTGTTTAAAGTAACGGTATATTTGTTACGAGCGTAAAACAGATTAATTACTCGACTACCGTCTTCCAAAATCGTGGTAGTGGTAACAACTGAACTGCCTACGCTACCGTGACTATAGGTAAATCCGGTGTAGGTCTTTGCCAAATCGGCCAATGTCAAAATGGTGTTAGCCGCACCGTAGAGCGTTTCTGTCTCGTGCGGTTTTGAAGCAGGAAAAAGACCCGAAGTGTCCATCAAGATATGATTTACGGTATATGGAGCAAGCGGGTTGTCCGAACCACCCGGTTCTTCCGTGATTGACCACTCCATGTAAACATCTACTGTCTGGTTGCCTTCCGATAAGTCAACGCCCAACGCGGAAGCCAGCTCCTCGGCTGTCATGTCAACATCCCACTTGACACGATTTCTGCTACCATCGCTACCATTGGCAGCGGTGGTCCAATATCCCGACCAGGTACTATCAGTTTTGGAAACGTAGAAATAATCTTCGGACAAAGCATTGCGCAACGCATCCGTATAAGATGTGCCATATACAAAGGTAGATTTATGACCATTGCTCGTAAAAGCCTCTTCCGTTATCGCGCCAACGCCACCCATTACGATAGAGTCTGCGCCGTTTGTGTGATATCTTATGGTAAGGACATACGGGTCAACAGGAGTAGGAAACCACTCCATATAGACATCTACCGTTTGGTCGCCCTCTAATAGGTCAACGCCCAAAACAGCAGCCAATTCCTCGGCCGTCATATCTACGTCCCATTTAACACGTTTACCGCTACGGTCCTCAGAAGTGTTCCAATATCCGGTCCAAGTATAGCCATCTCGTTCGGCATAAAATTCTCCTGCGGGAATCGTTCCGTCAGGCGCCAAATTCATATTTCGAAGGGCGTCTGTATAATATTCACCGTAGACAAATTTTGATTTGTTGCTCGCACTGACAAATGACGTTTCCGATATCAAGCCAGCATTACTAACAACGATGTTCGCGCCGTTGGTATGATATTTAATCGTTAACTCGGGCTTTTCTATCCACTCCATGTAGAGCGTTATAGAAGGGTCCTCTTCTGTGAGGTCGACGCCAAGTGTTTCGGCTAACTCTTCGGCCGTCATGTCAATATCCCAATCAACACTTATGCCTTTGCCACTACTCTTGGTATTCCAACGTCCGGACCAAACATATTCATCACGATGAACATACCAGCCACCGCCATCAGAAGCGTTTAATAACGCATCTTCATAAAAATGTTCCGAGCCATCGTCAGAATTACCTAATGTAAAGGTTTGTTTGGTTCTGCCGTCTGTATAAAAATAATTGTGTTTTTTTGCAGTGTCGATATCCGACCACAGTTCTTCGCCGAGATAACTTATAGTTATTTCCTCCGAAAGAGGAGTGACGTTTATATTGTACTTGACGTCAAATGTCGGAAGTCTCTCGCCCAGCTCTTCAAATGTGAACGCAATACCAATACCGTAGCCGTTATTAATAATTGCATCAAACGTTGTTTTCTTTGCCAGCGCCGGCACAGATTCGGTTTCTAATATTGCCAGACCGTCGCTGTCAATCCAAGCTTGGTCCAAAAACAGCGAGTTCGGGAAGTGCATATTGGTATAATCCGCAATGAACTTCCAGTTAGCACCGGAGTTACCTTCGGACCTATTGCCCTCGTAATCGTCGCCAATACCGTTCAAATCGCCGTCAGAACCAAGAACAGCTATCTCTGTTACCGTCAACGCAAACCATGCGCCGTCGATATATACAGGGAATATCGGCTCGACTACCAGATAATCACCGGTTTGGAAATCGTATATGCTGCCAACATCGTCAATTTCCATGCTTTGAAGAATAGCATTAAGATTATTGTCGTCAGTTTGCCAATCCGCCAGTTCACTTGTATAATCCGGCAAACCACCAGGAAGACCCAAGTCGCCACTATTCTCGACATAACAATTGGACTCATCCGTTGTAAAGCCAACATTCAGAGCATCCTCGTTGTAGAGCTCGCGAAGCTGCATCTTGTTATATTTGACATTCAACTTGTTCCAGTTCATATAATCGGCATAAGCGCTCTTGTAAATATCGATGGCGGTTCCTTTTGTTTCACCGGTATCGCCATTATAAAACGAGAACCGAAGGGCCAAGATGGTGCTGGGTTTACTCGCCCAAGTGCCTTTAATACCGTAGCCTCCCGCGCTTGGCGAAGAACCGCCGATAGAAGGGTCAGCCGTGCTGCCGTTCCATTCAGCCGCCAACGTAGGCAAAATCAAAGAAGCAACTAAAACCAAAGACAAAAGCAACGAAACAACAAAACGTATGCGTTTATTCACTGTTCGTCACCAACCTTACTCGTCACAAGTGTGACAAGCCAGTTTTTCACACGGTTCACCGCAAAGAGGGCAATCCTTGTCACAGGTAAAGACCTGACAGGTTCCGTGAGTGCCGTCGCCCGAACGAAGTCCACATTTACGGCACCAATGGTTGTGGAATATATTAGAAACTCGGGTTGCGCTAAACGTGGTTCCGCTACCAGAAGTATAGGTTCCGTCGCCATTGGATATAAGAACCAAACCAGCATTGGACGTGTTGGCTTTAAAAACAATGGTAAAGCCCTTCTCGGCCGCTTTAAAAGGAATAAGCGCGGCAGCTTCCTCGTAAGAGGTAAGTGCATATTCAACACCGTTCACGTCAACGATAACAGGAGTATCGCCATAGAGAACCGTTTTGGGTTCTTCAGTGCTTTCGCTGTTACCGTTATCCGAAGAGGTGTCGGTGGAAGCATTGTCTTCGTTAGAAGTGTCGTCTTCCTCAGAAGGTTCGGAAGATTCGTCCTCTCCGTTAGTGTCGGAACCCTGCGAAGAGCTGGTTTCGTTCTCGGGCGCAGATTCGTCTTCGCCATCGTTTCCACCTGCATTGGTGCCGGAAGAGCCACTCTCAGTAGGTTCGGAGATTTCATTAGAAACATCCGAAGGGTCTTCCGAAATTTCCGAAGATTCAGGGCCATCGTTCGAGATATCCTCGGACGATTCAGTATCACTCATAGTAGAGGATTCGGGCTCGGAAGCATCAGATACTTCCGCAGAGCTTTCGTTGCTCGCATCGTCGCTTACAAAGGATTCAGAAACCTCGGACGTAGCGACAGAAGATTCGGCCGAAGATGCGGCCTCGGTACTGTCAGCGCAGCTTGCGAAGAAAGCCACGCACACGAACAGAGTGACCAACATCGCCGCGATGAATTTGAATTTTGTGTGAGTTGCTGCAGTCATTCTTTCTTTCATCTCTTTTTCTCCTTTTCGTTAGTATAGGCAGTGCCTCGAAATAAAACTGCGAAGAACCCATTACTACCCCGCGCTCCGTTCCTTTATAAAAGAGTACGCCAAAACGGGCCAACCGGGAGCTTGTTTGTGCAAGCCCCTAATTAACCCGACGAGTCGGAATAGGTAAATGGGAGATACCTTTCACGTATATTACCTCAAGAACATTATACCACACGAGAAGGCAAAACGTCAATACTTTTAAGCAAAATATTCTGAATTTTCACAATATATTTTTCGGTACACTCGCCCACAACATCAATATAAGAACAACGCATAATGTTATTTGCAAATATTATTACACACAAACATACAATCAATGCATCAAACAAACACACTATTCAATACTTACACCCAAATGAAACTTCTTATAGAATTTATCTAAAGCATCTTCGTTTTGTGTTTTGCCGAGACCATATTCTTCAACAAACGCCTTTACCTCGGCAATCTGGTCTTTAGAGATAACCCACGTCTCATAAACAGTTTCCCACTCACCCGTATCAGGGTTTTGTTTATTGTTAAACGTATCCGTCAACAGCTTTTCATATTCGTAGAAAATTCTCCAAACGGAGTTTTCGTCAACGCCGCCGTGCTCATCATCGATAAACTCTCCGTCCGCTTCTTTATAATATTTACCACTAATAAACCGAACATATTGTTTCGCGGAATCATCTGAACCGAATACAGTTTGGTTCTTATCTATTATGTGTACAGTAATTACCTCTTTCACCTTATTGCCAACCTTATCTACAGCAATATATGTTACTGTCACACTACCGGTGGCAGTAAACTTGGTAAAATCAGCTTTTGCATAATCAATAATAGTGAACGCACCTTCGCCGTTATCAAAATCGGTCTCATCACCAACGTCACCGTCAATAGCGTTTGCGGTTCCCATCAACTCATCAAGAGTAATGTGTCCATTCTGGGCCTCATCAAGCGTAAACCAACGGTCAACCGCATTAATAACGGGAAATTCATCCCAATACGCATATATGGTTACAACCTCATATGCACGGCCGGGCACAGCAACAGCAGCATTGTTTAAAACACTTGTCGAAATTTCGGCGCCAAATGTATAAAATTCTCCATCCACCGTCCATCCCATAAACTTAAACTGCGTAACAGTCCCGTCGGCATTTTCTTCCAAACGCGAAAAGGCATTCTTGTTAGAGGACATTGAATATGTCGGAATAGACGAAACATCTACCACTTCTGTCCACCCCGAACCGGACGTAGCACCATTACCAACATAATCGATTTCGATAAATGTTCCTATATAGTTCCATTGAGCATATAATATTACGTTCGCATTGACCGAATAAGTAATCGGAGATATATAAACAGTACCGGAGCCGTCAGATGCACCATTCCATTCCACAAATTTATACAATGCAGAATCAACAGAAGCATCAGCAAAGACAACATTTGTCAATGTTTCATACCAATACTTAACAATGCTATCAGGAACGGTAACATCATACCCTTCGAGATTGCCGTCAAAAGATATATTATATTCAAAACTCAAAAACACATCTGCAGGATTTATACCGCTGGAATCATCGTCCGCGGCGCCCTGGTCGCCCGCGCGAATAATTTTTCCTTCAACCTTAAAATACTGTTCGGCCATATCCGGAGCAGATGCATCCCAATAAAGAGCTTCGCTGCCCGAATCATCAGTACCGTTACCGTATTTGGCTATGACTCTGCCTGTATTAAAATTATCTCCGGTCACTAAAGCTCTGATGTTTTGTGTGCCGGTGAACTTTTCGGGAACAGTAATATAATTATAGCTGTTCAGGAAAAAGTCGTTGTCTGTATTCACAAGTGCCGTTTTCGACATTTTAAATGTGGAATCTCCGGCAATAAAAACCCCGTTACCTTTTCCGGTTTCAGCAGCATTCGAATAGATTGTGCCTCCGGTCATAGTAAAGAGACTACTGCCAATATATACGCCGCCTCCATATGTGGTGGCGGTATTGCTGTATATAGAGCCACCCGAAAGCGTTACACCGTTAGTTCGCACAGAGAACAGACCACCGCCGGAGCCGCCAGCCTCGTTCTCATAAATAGACCCACCGGATATCGTACTTGCCTTCCCTGCGGTGGTAAAATAAACACCGCCGCCATGCGTCTTAGCAACATTATTCCGCACCGTACCGCTTGTCATAGTCAGAACACTGTTGTCACCTGTGACATAAATGCCACCACCATGAGAATCTATCGCAGAATTCGAATAAATATTGGAACCTTTAAGATACAAGACACCGGCATTATACACGCCACCGCCATACCCGGCGGTATTGGAATAAATCGCACAGCCCGAAAGAGTCAGACCGGCGGTTCTCGAATTGCCAATACCACCACCGGATTTTGAGGCGGTATTGGAATATATGGAACCTCCGGAAAAGGTACCCGCTTTGCCGGACGTTGTGAAATAAACACCGCCTCCATAGTTGGCAGTATTATTATAAATTGCACCACCGGACATATTAAAAGCGCTGTCATCGCCGGAAACAACAACGCCTCCGCCATTGTCGGCTGTAATATCCGGGGAAGAACAATTGTAAATCTTGCCGTTCTTCAGATTGAACGTACCGTTATTAACTACACCTCTATAACCACAGTACTTAATTTCTGCATCTACAGAATTCATTGTTACCGTGCCGGTTGCAGTATTCTGAATACCCAATCTCTGCTGAACAGTAGTTGTGCCATCTTTCCCGCTGGATAAAATGTTGAAATTGCCATTGATGTTAAATGTTCCAGTGTTATACACAGAAGTACCGGTGCCATACATATCAAATGCATTGGCAGAAGTGTTCGTAACTGTAAGAGTACCGTTGTTAACAATGCCTTTGTTAGCACCTATAGCTTCTCCATCCGCCAATGTAGATATGATACGAGGATAGCTCGTAGAATTAATTGTAACGGTTGTATCCGCCGCAATAGTAATCTGTGATACGGTATTTCGAGAAACTGTATATGTAGAATAATCCGTATATGCCGAAACCCCGAATTTACCGCCATTAATAGTAGCAGAACCACCAGCCACATAAACACCGATATTGGTGTTCCCATAGTAAAACCCACTGTTAATCGTCAGTTTACCGGTGCTTCTAACACCACCACCGCTTTCGCTGGCGGTGTTATTATAAACCTTGACATTAGAAAGTGTCAGACCGGCGGTGCGAAGAGTAGCAACACCTCCGCCATAGTTAGCTTTATTGCCATAAATATTTCCGCCGGAAATCGTGCATGCTGAGCCCGCTGTGGTAAGGTAGACGCCTCCCCCGTAATTCGTTGCTGTGTTGGTATGAACAGAACCGCCGGACATTGTAAGAACGCCGGTGCCCGTCAAATACACGCCTCCGCCGTTTCCGGATGCGGTATTTTTATAAACATTGCCACCACTATAAGTAAGCGTAGACGCGCAATACACGCCACCGCCATTGCTTCCTGCGGTATTGCTATAAATATTACCTCCGGTAAGCTTCAAAAGATTATTAGTATCATCATTGTCGGCGACCGTAACACCGCCGCCATTGGTGGCACAGGTATTATTATAAATGGACCCGCCGGCAATCCACGCTTGACCACCGGGATTGGCAAAACACATCCATCCGCCTGTCGTTCCGGCACCGCCTGCATTTAAACGAAGGCCACCGCCTCCCTCTTCTACTGCCACGTTGTTATAAATCGAACCGCCACTCATATAATAAGTGCCACCGAATCCAACCCAAACAGCACCGGAATTCAGTCGAGCTAAATTGCTATAAATAGCGCCGCCGGAAACAGTCACTAATGCGTTGCTGCCCGTACTGTTTAACGTCCGGCTTCCCACAAAACTGGAAGAATCGCTATAAGCACTATACGGCTTCCTGGACGCAGCAAAGATAGCACCGCCATATCGACGAGCCACATTATTGTGAATCTTGCCTCCGCTTATCTTAACTACATCGGATGTGTAACCATTACAAACATATATAGCCGGTCCGTTATCCGAATAACATCCATATATATGACCGTTAGACATTGTGAATTTTCCGTTAACACAAAGAATAGCACTACCGGCCAACGATGTATTTTCAGGAGAAGCAGATAAACCGTAATATTTTACGCTATCATAAGTCCACAGTAATCCGGCCTTATAATCATTGTTATAAGCATTGTAATTATTCTTCAAAACAGAATTAGCGTTATCCATAATAACGTTGCCATAATTAAGAATTAACGCCTGACCATAATAGCCTGAGCTTTCTGTTCCGGTTGCTCCGGTTCCTCTTAAATTACCACTGCCATCCTTATTGTTGCCATCTATAGCACAACGTACATAAAGTGTCGCACCATCTTGAACCTTAAAGAGATGACCGTGAAAACCCTGAGCTCTGTAAATATCTGTAGTTGTACTCCCGGAATCGTGCGTGCACGTCAAATACACCGTAGCACCCTTGGGTATGGTAATCGTATCTGTTACAGCTATTTTACTCGTTACTTGTACCGTACCGCTTTGCTGACACGCAGCTTCAAGCTCTGCAAACGTGTCTACAGTAACCGCGGCACTTGCAGACACGCCAAAAAACATGGTGCCCGCAAAAAGCAACGTCACAATCATAAAACACGAAAGCAACGCTTTCTTATTCATAAAGAAATTTAACAAACAACTACCGATTTTCACAACAAAACACACCTTTCTTTTTTGTATTTTTATATAACGCCTTATGGTCG
Source organism: Candidatus Fimenecus sp. (assembly GCA_045533355.1). Lineage (GTDB taxonomy): Bacteria > Bacillota > Clostridia > Oscillospirales > Acutalibacteraceae > Fimenecus. The sequence continues at coordinate 30,428 of JAZSHP010000176.1, read as the reverse complement.
TAGCCAATACATACAATCATACATACATGCTTACATACAATCATACGTTCTTGTTTGTATAACCCGAACGGCTACGCCTTCAGAAAGAAGAAAGAGCCAAAACAACAAAAATATCCGTCACACTATTGACGGATACTTCTGCCGTTGTTTAATTTTTGTTTTGCGTTGTGATTAACAACCTCGGTAGCGAACAAAACCTCTTACTTGAGAGCCATTCTGTTCATAACCCTATTTATTTTATTATCAACGACTATTTCATCCACCCATAAAATGAGCAGTGTGGCTCCCACAAATAGCGCTTAATAACATTTCTTTATATTTTAATTTTCATCAAATACAGCATAGAAAACAATATCTTCTTGAACTGCCAATTTGCCATCAATTTCAGAGACAGATATTAATTCAGGAGAAAACACATTCGACGCATCCGGTTTTGTATAACTCCACCCCTTGAAGGTGTAGCCTTCTTTCTTGGGCGACTCAGAAGGAATAATAACAAAACTGCCTTCTGATAACGTAAACGTCTTATATTCAACATAATCGACATTACTTCCATCCTCGGTTGTCATAAAACGAACCTGATGATAGATAATAGGAGCGTCTGTATATTCTTCCATAATAACGGTCTTACGACAGCTTATGCTTTTAATGCTGCCGTTGGGTTGCTCAAACGTTTCAACAACATTTACATCCAACAGACCTTTTTCAATATCAACATTTAAAATCTCGACTTTTACATCGGAATCACTTTCAATATAGATAATAAGATTCTCAACAAAATCAGCTACAAATTCATCAGTGTTATCGATACTGTATGCTTGTCTTGTTTTCAGATTTTCAAGTGCTTGTTCAATAGCTATATCCAAGCTATCTTCAAGCTCATTCTGTCGGGTATTCTGTCCGTATACCGTAAACAAAACAAGCGATAAAATAATCACCAAGAACACTAATGTGCATGAAAGAATTGCAGTCCTCATTACGCATCATTCCCTTTCCGTCAATAATTGTATTGACGCTTAATACGGGATGCTCCTTTCGATATTATTATAGAGTTTTCCTCAAAGCAGTATATAAATCAAGAACGAGCAACATCAACAACAAACGAGATTGTCCTTATTGTAGTAAGACTATACCCGTCTGTGGCTTTGTATGTTACCGCCAGCGTGCCGGTTTTCCCGATAGCTGTTTCTATATCAAACTTATCGTTTGCGCTATCATACTTTGAAAGCACATTGGTCTGTGTGCCGTTTGCGTTATCAATGAACACGATGTCAACAACAGACGCCGATATTTCAGAGCCATCGGCATCGAGGCATGAAACAGAAGCCAAAGGTTGGAATATATCATCTGCATATATGTGTGTAGAAGCAGAAGAAGAAATATTTATAGTCGGTTTTTCTCTTATCGCAATATCACCTACAGCTTCTTCGCTTCTCGATGTGGCAAGAGACGCTTCAACATCTACTGCACCACCCATAACATCGGTGATTTTAACCACACCGAAGATAACGGCAATTAACGCAATAACTACTATCGCAGTAATAATAAACTTCCCGTATTCCTCAAAAATAGTTTTCATCTCATGTTGCGCAAACCCTTTCGCACATTACGTTAAAAGGATTTTTCGCGCTCCTTTCTGATATATCGTCAGCTTTTATGATTATCAGCACGCACTTTCAATAAACTTTACGATAAGCTCACGTAGTATGCCGTTGCTGCGCAACAAATCCACAACAAGAAGCAAAACGCCAAGACCCCCGAGAATTTGCAGTATCAAATCACCATATTCTTCAAATATTGCTTTCATAATTGTCTACGCTGCTTTTGGGTGTGGCAGTGCAGCTTCTCCTTTCTATTGTTTCAACTTAAATACACGGCATTAAACCGACGTCTTAACGCGAAGAAACCATTTCCAAAACAGCCCAAAACAGCGCAAGTACGCCTGTGCCGAACAAAACATATACAATTGTATCACTAAATTCTTCAAGTATTTTTCTCATAACATACTACACCGCGTCTTTCCGCATGTGTTAGAAAAACGAGATGCTCCTTTCTGTTTCATTTCGCGATACATATAACTATAATCATCTTCACATAGCAACGAAGACATAGCCGTTCTCGGCCGCAAATGTCTCGGCGTAAGAACCGCTGACGCCATACACCGTTGTCAATTCGGTACAACCTGAAAAGGCGGCAGACGAAATTGAAGTAACACTTTCGGGAATTGTCACGCTGCTCAGCTTCACGCATTCATAAAACATGTAACTTGAAATGTTCGTTACACCTGTTTCTATTATCGCGGAAGTTAAGTCTTCAGCATAAAATTGAGTGAAAATCGAATTGGCCTCTTCTGTATAATCCTTGCAAAGCCCATCACTTGCATCGCCGTTTTTGAAAATTGTAACTTCTGTGTAATCTTTATTAAACGAAGCAACAATATATTCGGGACTTGTAGCGCCGACAGAATACATATAAACGTTTTTGTCTATCTCATCCTGCGTGTATGTTCTCATCGCTAAATCATAATGAGATTCCTCCGTAGGACTCGAAGATGCCTTCTCCGCCAGCCCCGTTTCCTTAAACGCCGATTGCACCCAACCGGTATCGGAATCATTAAACATGAGCCCGGCTGTTGCAATAAGCATTAAAGCCACTACAACAACAATTATAAGGGCACCATATTCTTCAAATATCGCTTTCATAATACGTCACGCCACAACCTTTCAACCTTGCATAATATTTGTAGGAGAAAAGGCGGTGCTTCGTTTTAGCTTTGCCTCAACTCGGCACCGCCGTAAACCGAAATCTTACTGACTATCTGGCGTATCCTACAATTTCTTTTTCCGTTGCAATGCCTAAAAAATCGATGGTGTAAGAATATTTCAAAACAACCTTGGATATCTGCGAATTAGGCGAATTATCGTTGTCGGAATAATAGTTTGTAACAGTAAGAGTATAGCCATTTTCCGAAGCTTCGGTCTTACAGGCTTCTATCACGCTTGCAGCATGATTGCAGTTTTCTATTTCGTTAACAACCGCCGCGTGATAATCGCGCGCGTTCTGTACATCTAATGTAACCGAAATGATTCCGGCAGACGTAAAAACTATCAACAATATCAACACGATTGCTAAATATGATTTAATAACCGAACTCATCACTCGTCACGCAAACCGCCTTACGGTGGCAGCGTTGCTCCTTTCGTAAATTGTTAAATTGAAATCATGTTGAACAGACTAATGACAAGCACTGTCATGTCCATCATAGACTTAACAATACAGAACAACATCGGAAGCATTGTTAGAACAGAAAAACCCGCCAAACTTTCTTCGTTGTTGATTTTCTCGGCCTTGTCAATAAGAACATTCTGTCTTCTGATAAGACCTGTAATCTGCTCGTCAATATTGCCTGTGCCTGTCGTGGTTATAGAATACAGCATTCGAGCTGCAGACTTAATTTCCGGCAAGTCAAAATCTTTTAGAAACTGAGTATACGGAAGAATGCTGTTTGTATCAGTCTCAAACGCTTCAACCATCTTTTCCAGCTCGGGACGCAAAACAACGGGTGCTGTCTTAACAGTTTTAGAAATACCAACCTGCACGTTATTATCTTGCAGTATCAATGCAAGCTCCATAAGCCATTGAGGGAATGCCTTTTCGATTTCTTTGAGCGTACTCTTCTTGGAAAGCCTGTAAGAAAAAACAGGAGAAAAGAGACAGAACAAAGAGATAGCAGCGCCGACAATAACAATAAATGTTTTAGAGAATATCAAACCCAAAATCCAAATAGGCGAAGTTATTGCGGCCCAAAGGATTGCACTCTTCCACTCTTTTTTCTTGTCATAATTAACAACATAGAAATAATCCTTCAATATCTGATAGTCGGAAGATTTGTTATCTCTTTTTAACCAGCTCTGCGAAAGCTTGTTAACAACCTTTGTATAGAGAAGCACACTCGCGACTATAACAAATGTCGAAGATATCTGGACTACGATGTTTTGAGGCATCTGAAGAGGTTCTAACCTATTCATGCTCAAAATATACAAGATAAAGAAACAAAGAATAAGCGAACAACAGATAGAAAGAATAATATTTCTCTTTACAGCGTTTCTTTCTTTCTGGAAACCGTGAACACGTTCATCCCACATAGAACGTTCGTTGAGCAATAAATCAACAGGGTTTTCTACATCGCCGCCGTTACGTTCAACTGCAATAAGGAAATTATGCAGGTTACGCAAACGCGAATTGCTATATTCGTTTTCAATGATATCTAACGCTTCGCGGTAGATATCGCCGTCGCTGTCAGAAGTTTTAATATAATTAATTGCTTCTTTGATAAGTTGCGCCATTGTTCCGTTATCGGAATCAGAATCAAACGCAACCAACACATCTTCCAAAGAAGTAAGGATTTTCTTTTTTCTTCTGAAAGAATACAAAAGCTGTTCCATGTAGTTGGAAATGTCATGGAATCGCTTTGATTCGTACATATTTTTATATGATGTCAGCAGCAACGAAGGAAGGCATAACATACATACAATAAATATGAATAAAATATACGGAATTGCCAGTTTGAACAATATCCCTACGCCAATAGCCGCCGCCAAAGCAATCAATATTGACAGATAAAATTTCTTTATCGAGAAATTATACCCGTAACGGTTCACTTCCGTTTGCAAGTTCTTCGGATTAAACAACTTGGTCAACGGAGGACGGTCTTTCTTTTTCTTCTTTTTCTTGGTAATTTCAACGCCATACGCGGCATAATCAACATCACCTTCCGAAGACGACCTCTTTGCCTTCGGATTCGCCTTCTGAGACTCGTTCTTAACTTCTTCGGGGATAGATGCATCAACGTTACTATCTCTCATATCGTTGCTGTTTTCAGCGACATCAGACACAGCATCATTATGTGTCATATTCTCTTCCCCGGAGCTGTTATTTTGCATATTCAACTCAGACATAACAAACACTCCTTAAATTCAGCTCACGTTTTATATTAGTTAACACTTCCAAGTGGGTTTTGAATGTTTGAAAAAATGAACTTTTTCATAATATCAGCCGGCAACGGTTGTAATACCTTCTTTACGTTATTGTTTTCATCCGTGACGTCCTTTTTGACCATTTCGCCGTCTTCAACTATCATTACTGTTCTGTTTTTGCTTCCTTCACGAACAAAGAAGCATACCTGGTCTATATATCTGTATAATTGACCGTCCGAATCTGTTTTCTTTCGTATCAAAACACCGACATCGACAAAACTGAAAATATCATTTTCAAGACGGTCCGCATCTTTTCTGCTTCCCATCATATTTTGAATACGGTCCGGAATCTTCCGAACATCATCTGTATGCAGAGTAGTAAAACCACTTACACCGGTACTCCAACATTCCAACAGATACTTAACTTCTGTCGAACGTGCTTCCGAAAGCATTATCCATTGCGGATTCTGACGGAGACACGCTTTAATGGCCTTGTCATAACCAAAAATATCATTATCGAGTTCCACCTTTAACTCAACACAATCCTTGCCGGGATTAATTTCCTTATAGTGCAACTCAAGATTGTCTTCAATTGTAATAACTCGTTCTTCCGCCGGAATAAACTGAGAAAAGAATTTTGCACATTCGGTCTTACCTACACCGGGTTCACCGCAAAATATAAAATTCATATGTGCGCGAACACAATTTACAAGCAGATTCAAAACCGGCTCGGAAACATATCCGTCTTCCACGGCCGATTTTTTCGTCATACGAATAAAAGGCGGTGATTTTCTGATGCATATTGTCAAACCCGAAAGCGCAACACGTTCATGGATACACGAAATTCTCAATCTGCTGGTTTCAGATTCAAGGATAGGATTCATCGGATTGAATTGAGCATTTTCGTGATTCGTTACTTTGTGAATAAAGTTCTTAACGAATTTCTCGTCACACTCATGGTCCTCAATACAATATTTTCCTTTCTTAATGTCCGTGACCCAAAGTTCACTGCCATTACGATTCAGGTTAATATCAGTTATATTGTCATCCTCAACATACTTCCAAAGAGGACCGTATATTTCCGGCGACAGTTCTCTTTGAAATTCGTTATTTTCGTTTGCCATGATGACCTCCTAAATAAAATAAATCAAAAAACCGCACCCGCACCTGCAGTCAGGAGCAAAATGCGGCTGGGCCACTTAATATGGCTATCAAGCTCATCGGGACTTGCCCGATATGCAAATGCAAAAACATAATCGGCGGCGGGGTGTTCCTGCGCCGCCGATTCATTCAACTGTACAGATATCGACTGTGCCGATTAACCTGCGGTGGTAAGACCGTCGATTGCGTCGGTAGCAGTACCAAGGAACTTGTCGATGACATCCTTGAACGCCTTTTCCATCCAACCGTTGCCGTCGCCAGCAAACATGAGATAAACAACGCCGATAAGAGCTACGATTGCGAGAGCAGTAACGATAACTCCACCGTATTCTTCAAATACTTTCTGCATTACTTTTTCCTCCTTTTAGAATTTTTGTTTTGGGGTATTACAAAGCAAGCACAAAGCACTTGCTTTGGTGTGCTTTAAATTAAAGCGCGTCGATTGCATCGGTAGCAGTACCAAGGAACTTGTCGATGACATCCTTGAACGCCTTTTCCATCCAACCGTTGCCGTCGCCAGCAAACATGAGATAAACAACGCCGATAAGAGCTACGATTGCGAGAGCAGTAACGATAACTCCGCCGTATTCTTCAAATACTTTCTGCATTACCTTTTCCTCCTTTTCTCGGAATTTAATTTAATTATTAAAAGTTAGTTTTGTTTTTCACAAACCAACAATTAACCTAACCAATGTTTGTTTAAGCACGCCGTTGGCGTTCTGCTGATGTCAGTATCGGCATCCAAAGTAAATAGGAGATTTATAATTTAATACAAAAAAACGCACCCACCTACAAAAAGTAAGTGAGTGCGTAACGCGTACGTGCTCGGCGACCGCTTTGCTTCAGCAGTCGCATCTTCGCTTTTGGTACTGTTCCCGGTCTGTCAATCTATTCCTCCCGGTTGGCCGCCGTTTTCCTCGCGTCAGCATCCTATGACCGTTGCTCATTGAAGAGCCGACGTGCGGAGCTCGCAGCAGGTGCCGCAGCTCTATTGGCTAACGCTCGCCCGGTATTTGTGACCGAATCTCGGAGGCTCTGCTTGCCAGGAGAAACGGCGATAAAAATACTTCGAACAAAAATAACACTCAACTGTATTCAGTATATATATTTTAACAATATACCGCACGTGTTGTTATTTTTATTCTCTGATATAGATGATAGCACATCAAAAACAGTTTGTCAATATGTTTTGCGAAATTTTATGAATATTTTTATTTTTAAAAAACAACAGACTAAATCGTCTTTTCGTCTTCGATGCGATACTCTTTGTTGCCGAGCGAATGTTCTCTGGCTGCCAGGATAATATTGTCAATGGTTTTTGCGTCATTCGAAACATCAATATATTTATATGCTTCGGCTCTCTGACACGCATTATCATAATGAACACTTACGGTCTTTTCGGGAGGTTCCGAAGAGTTTTCATAATTCACTTCATAGACTTCTGAAAATTCCTTGTGAGCATCATATCGGTCAAAAAGCCATGCGGTTTCTTCGTAATCATCCTTTTGCGGTTCATCTTTCTTTTTACGTGCTTTTTGAAGCTCGGTTATGTCCTTTGTTTTGCTGAATCCTTCGGGAAATACAGAAGCCTTCTTACTCGTATGCTTGTCTCTCAAATTACCTTTGCCGAGGCCGTTCAATTCCCATTCCTCTGCATTATATATCACTGCACCGGAAAAATCGCCAAGAGCATTCTGCAACTTATCGTAATAACCCGAATCGGATTTGGAAACACTTTCAACCTCTTTATCAAATTTGAAATGCACAAATCCTTTGCTCGTCATCTTAATATATTGATGCGGGGCTTTTTGATTTACTATGTACCATGCGTTTTCCAATTCAAGCATCTCGCCTTTATCGGACTTCACCTTTACTGTACCGGGCTCTACGCCTTTTTCTATAAGCTGCTGAACCTCGGACCTTATAGACAGGCGTTCCTTTATTCTTTCTTTTATTCCACCCTCATATTCTCCGGTCATTCCCCACACCACTTGCTGCATAATCGCAGTGGCTCTATTTGCGTCTTGCTTATGAACTAATATTTTATATGAATTGCCTTTTTCGTTAGGGTTCGAATCCGGGGGATTAAGAATCGAAGAATATACAAGGCCGTAATCCTTCGCCAATTCGCGAAACACCTCAAGGTCATAAACGTTGAGATTATCAATAACTACCATGTTTTTATTCTTGTGAAGGAACAAAAACGTATTCGGAGGCAACTCGTTAATAAGTCCGCGCTCGTGCTGTGTGAGAGCTATGGCGTTGCTCATTGCTTCCGCATCCTTGCCCAAAAACGCGATAACACATTTTTCAAAACCGGGGTCTACGTTCTGAGAATCGGCTTTAAGCGTGGCATATAAAACATCCTGTTTATTCAGCCACATTTCCATAAGCTCGCGGTCACGCTCGAGAACGGTTACCTGCAACGGCGTTTCTCCGTCTTTTTCAACCGCCGCTTGTATTTTTTTTAATGCTTCATTCTCTTCCTGAGCCATGTTTTCCTTTACCTCGGCCAATGTGTTTTTACCAACAGAGTTTACAAGCTTGGCAACATCGACCGATATGCTCGAAAGTGCAATAGCAGCTTTGAGTAATAAATCGGCACCCAATTCATTAATTTCTTCTGTAATGTTAGCCATGTTCCATATAGCGCTATTTGAAGCGCATCCTCCTGTTTTATTTATTAGGCTTTATCAAGCTCTAAGACGGCTAATCCCTCTATATCTTATTATACCCTCAAAAAACAATATTTCTACCAACCGTTTAAATTAAGTATAAATTTTCCTCAAATTGACGAAACTATGAAAAGCAATATCAAAACACCGAAGACAGAAACAAACTGCAATATCGGCTTTTTTTTGTTCTGAAGAGGTGCAAGTTGGTTTCCTTTTTTCTTCCAACATCCTAATAACATTTCCAGACAATCAAAAAACCAACCAACACCGGCCAACCCGAAAGTTAGCATATACAAGATTCCTGCGCCATACATTTTCATGTAAAACCTATGAGCGCCGACAAAACCGCCAAACAATGCGAAACGGAAGACTTTATCCGGGTCCTGCGGAAAAACAGGTATCCACTCATTTCCTTTCTTTACAAAATGCTGATGCCCATTACTGCTTTCTAACGGTTCGGACCCTGCCCTCGTAAGACAAATGGAAATTTTGTCGTACTCTTCTTGATTAAATTCAGAATCGTTCTCATCACATATAATTTGTTCGACAACATCGATGGAGACCGGCTCCAACCTGCCAAAGTCAGAACGCCATATATACACACGGTAGGAGGAAGTTGTAACTTCCGCCGAGGAAATCGGTTCAAGCACAAACAAATCGCTACACTTTTTCTTTATGTAAAACCTATCCTTGAAAACACGAATAATATAACCGACATCTCCGAAACGTTTGGAAAGTGCATTTGAAACACCTTCGCAAACATCCGAGGAACCTTTGGAAACAACCGTAACAAACGGAAGCACACAGCACGAGGTTAAGGCCACAAAAGCAAATTTGTATTTCTTTTTAGATTCAAAGATATCCGAAAACACAACGTTCCGAAACAACTCCGAATCATTTTTAGACAAAACATCAACAAGTCTTTGCTCTGTAATCATATTCTCGTTGCCTTCCGAAACCTTCAAAACCCAATCTCCTTACAACATCATTTGCGTTTTTGTTAAAAACTTCACCGCCTATGGTGAACTCTACGTCTTATGTTGTTTAACATTGTACCGCAAAAGAAATAATTTGTCAATAACGCAAAGGAAAACTCAGGAAACATTTTAAAAGTGCCAAAACTTAAAGCGCAATCCCCAAAATTTAAAAGTGCCAAAACTTAAAGCGGAAAGTAAAATCTGAAACCCAGTAAAATCAAGGGTTTTGCGTTAAAAGTGCCAAAACTTAAAGCATATTATATACAGAGTCAGAGAGAGAAGGAGAGGAATATTCAAGCAAACAGAATATAGCTATACCTTATGAATTTAGAGTAAACTTATAGAGATATACAAAAAGAGATTACACCAGAAAACATGGAAAGACTAAACAACACCAGGAAAAGACTTTGAGATACATATTCAGCAATGTTCCAATACAACCAACACTAAATTTATTTATCGTTTATTGCTTTCCGGCTATACAACAATAATTTATTTGCATTCGGAGAAAAGATATCTTGCCAAACTAATGCTGTGTATGTTTACTTGTATGCTTACATACTTTCAAAACATCATATCATTAGAACGTATTGTTTGTATGTTGTTACATTTGGGGAAGTAACAAAGGCATAAATACGCACTTTTTTGTGTCGGCCACCACACACATATAACATTTTACACACATACTGTTTTACAAACATACTGTTAAATCATCATACTTGTATATGTTTGGGGACATTCCTTTTGAATAGATGATAGGGCAGAACGCAGCTATAGAAAATTAGTTCCGAATCCAGTTAGAAATCTTTTCGGAACTCAAACGCCACCATCCGAAAGAACGCTCGCGCCCTCCGAGACGTTCAGAAGGCCACAACATATATAATATATAAAGGAAGACTTTACACAAAACGGCAACGGAAGTACAATTATAGCTATATTTCATCATACAATTATGTTTGTATGTTTGTGCCGCCTTTATAAAATAAATCTTATGCCTTTAACGAGTCAAAAACTATATTTTGATTTATTTATACCCAAACCAAAAAGTAATACTCGCATCATTTCATTTTGTTTGTATGTTTACATACAATTTTTATTGTATGATTTTTTGTTTGTATGTTGACAAACGTGTTTGTTTGTGTTATACTATAGCCATAAACCTTGTACGTAATATAGGAAACAAACAAGAAAGGATGATTATAGTGGCTAAAGTAATTACAGTGAATGTTCAGAAGGGTGGTGTAGGAAAATCCACCACAGTACATGAATTGGCGAGCAATTTGACCAAAAAAGGATACAAGGTTCTCGCTATTGACCTTGACCCCCAGCAGAACCTTTCTAAATTCAGTGGTGCTCCTTTGACTGAGTATTGGACGATTTACGAGGTCTTGAAGGGTGAATGTGATTTTGTCGACGCCATTCACTTTAAAGATGCTGAGGATAGCGAGGTTAACAATTATGATATGTGTACGGCTCACAAGAAGCTGGAAGACGCCGAAAAAGAGTTCAGCGAATTTTACGATGTTTATAAGTTAACGGATGCGTTGAAACCCGTTCGCGAAAACTATGACTTCATTATTATCGATACACCGCCGAAGTTGGGCATCCTGCCAAACATGGCATTGACAGCCGCCGATTATGTAGTTATCCCAGTGGAAGCGTCCTCGGCCGGCATACAAGGTATCGGTCAGCTCTTTGAACGCATCGACCGCATTACCAATTCCGAACGAGGCAGCAACAAAAATCTCAAGGTTGCCGGCATGTTGTTAACTAAGTATGCGGACCGTACCAATCTGGAAAAGAGCATCCGCAGACAGTTGGAGGTTTTGGCAACTCGTATGAACGCAAAGATTTTTAAGACCACTATCCGAGAAGCAGTAGCTATCAAGGAAGCCCAGGCGTTAAAAAAGTCGATTTTGGAATACGAGCCGAAAAGTAAGCCTTGCATTGACTATATGAATTTTACAAATGAACTGTTAAAGGAGATTGAATATAATGGCTAAAAAGAAAACCTTCGATAATATTGTTGAGGAAAGTTTTAAGGCGGGTTACGAAAGCGAACCCGAGATAATTACAGAAAATACAAAGCCCGAAGAGGAACCCTCTATTGCAAACGCAAAAAGAGAATTGACCGCTGAGGAAATAAACTCTTTTATAGAAGATTACAATAAAATTGGCTTTGACAAAGCTCTTGCTATGTTACCTGCGGAAGAACAGGAGTTGCTTTTGGAAAATATCCAAACTGGAGAAGGCGCAATCGTTGAGCAATTATTCGGCAACGCCGAACGCTCCACTTATTATCTTACCGATTTGCACCGTGCGTGTGTAGATATTGTATCTCACCAGAACGGAACGACCAAAAACCAAGTTGTTTTAGATGCGCTCGACCTCTATTTCTCGAAGGATGTTATCAAAGCCGCAAAAGAACTTGTTATTTCAAGAACCTTAAAGAAAATTGAGCGCGCACTGGATTCAAACAATTAACCACACAATCATTTCGTCATACAAGTATATTTGTATGTTTACAACGAATATTAGAGGTTGACGGCGCTCAAACCGATTTCAACCTCTTATTCGTGTTTTGATAACAAACACGTGTTGCGCACACTGATTCAAACAGTCATACACAATTAAAATAGAATAAGGACAAAAAACTATGAGCACCGATAATCGTTGTATCTTTTGCGGCGCCATTATTCCAGAAGGACGAATGATTTGTTATAATTGCGAAATTCAACCACCGCAAAAGACCTCAAAAACCAGAATGTTCTTCAAAACCATAGCAAAGCTGCCGAAAAAATTCTCATCGGCGTTTCACGGTTTAAGATTTTTTTGCAAGAAATAAACAAGAGGTACATTATGGATGTCATTGCGTTGTATCCGCATATCGTTATATTAAATGAAGCTGTTTTGCAAAGTGTTCAACCCAAATGGTGCGAAATGATAATATCCGGCCGAAAGACCGTTGAATTGCGCAAAACTCGGCCCAAATGCGAAACACCTTTTAAAGTGTACATATACTGCACCAAATCAAAAGAACATTTCGTACATGGCGGAATAGTCGAAAGTTTGGATGATTTATACCGTATGCCAAACGGCACAATCAAGCACGGTTATTCAGGGGAATTGATTTGTTGTGATGAGCCATATACTAAAAATAATTTTCTTAATGGCAAAGTTATAGGCGAATATATCTGCGATAGTATAGAAGATTATTCCAAATGGGAGTTTGACCTACCTTCTTTGTATCGTCACATCAAACTGCATTCATGTGTTGATTACGATATGCTGTACGAATATTTTCCCACAAAAAAGGGTTATGGTTGGCATATCTCAAATCTTGTTATCTACGATAAGCCGAAGGAACTGAAAGAGTTTAAAAGACCTTGCATTAAAAACAATAATTGCATCAGTTGTTCTCGCTATGACTATATGAGTGGGAACTGTCATAATGAAATCCAAAAGCCACCTCAGAGCTGGTGTTATGTCGAAAAGAGAAGGTAAAAACATGCCAATTATCAATTTAGATTCTAAAGAAAAAGCCACATTGTTTGTGATTTTCCTGGGTGTCTTTGTGTTATTTATATCCGTAGGTTTAATTATTGGAAAATTACGAAAAAAGAGGCGAAAAAAGAAAAAGGACTACATAAACGAACACACGTCAAATACGGGCATAATCACAAAAAAAGAGTGTTGCGTGTTCGATGACGACTATTACTTTTATGTGTATGCCGAACATCAATACAAGCCGACAAACGGCGAATCAAAATCCGTTGTTTACGATTATCATGTTGAGCCATATTTGTTTGAGCAAATTTGTGTCGGCTGCATAATCACTACAGATAACGAAAAAGAAAATATAGTTTCCTACGAAAAGCCGTCCGTCCTTATAAATGATTCTTCAATTGATAACAAAGAACATCTCCCGACTGATTTATCAAATATAACAAAAGAACAGGGTTATACAGAAGCGAACAACAAAACGTGCGGATACAGCCAAGAAACCTTCTTTGAATTATTTGAGAAAACCGAAAGCATTGAAGATGTCATTCGATTGGTTTCTGACTTTGTTAAAAAGTATGAAACAAGAACCGATGATTTTTGGAGACAAAGCGAAACAGCCTTGCTAACTGCCTTGTGCGTTTATGTTCACATGTTTAACCAATCTCGTCGCAAAGAAGCCTTGGAAGAATATTTGAATGTGTTAAGTCGCTCCGATAGAAAAATCAGAAACAGTTGGATTGATAAACGATTTGCCGCCTGGAAAGAAACCTGGCCCAACGACGAAGGCGTAATAGCATACGACATCTTCTTACAAGCTGAACCTATAGCACAATTTCACATCATCAAAGGTTGCGAATGTTTGTTTATTAAAGAAATGGTTGAAACTTGATAAAACAAAGCCGGCACTATGTAAGCAGAGCGCCGGGTTCCGCCCGAGTACGTGGTCGCTATGGTCGGCCGCATTTTAGATTTAGAAAACAAGGAGTAAGAATATGAAATACGAGCAAATGTACCGTTGCAAAGAATGCGGGAAGATATACGAACAGAAAAAGCTCAAAACAGTATGTCCCAAGTGTGGGAATATTATGATGGGCAAGAACGTATTCGGTGAAAGAATTCCGGGGTGTGGCAACACACAAATTATCATTGCAAAGAAAAAGCTCTTTAAGTACCAGATAAAAGAAGTCGTAAAGGACTGCACTCTTATTAACCCTTAATCAAAAGCAAAAGCACCCTTTGAAGGAGAAGCAATATGAGCTTGAAGTATTACCGTGTGTGTCGCGTTCGCTGCAAGAAGTGCGGCGACGTATTGGAACACGTGAACCAAACCAAAGACGAGAATGTGTGTCACACAAGCTACTGTCGTTGCGGAACGGTAGGATTAGACCCATCGGCTACGCTTTACCGTATTTTAGGCAATCCTTCTGATTACGAGGACTTGTCCGAGGAATGGGAAAAGGCATCGAGGAATTGATTCCTTGCGATACCACCCCCGACCCGGAGCTGACGCCCGGGCAGCCGGAGACGTGCGCCGGCAACATTGAGAACGGCGGCAGCTGTTGCGACGAGTGCGACCACTTCCTCCAATGCTTCCCGGAGTTCAGCTTGAAGGCTTCCGAACCAGAAGCGTTTCGAGAGATGGATGCGTGCCTTAATGTCCAAAAGCGCACGGAATTGTTCGGCGCCGCACTGGTTCATACCTATCCCTCGGCTTTAACCGATGGATATGCCGACGTGCTCGCGGCCTTCGAGGCGTATATGCGCCAAGAATTCGGAAGGTGCGAAGAGCTCGATAGCGAGTGGGCTCGCAACCGCATCCGCGGCGTCCGTGCCCTTCATATGCTTGATACTGCCTTTTCAGAATGAGAAAACCGTGGCTCTGCTGCCACGGTTCTTTTTTATTCTTTGATAACGGCTTCGGCTGTTTTGCATTACCGCAGCCGGCGGAATGTTTCAAAGGCATTGTAATATTGTTTGTGATTCGCGCATAATACATATTTAGGTATTGACTTTTCTGAATTTTCTGATATAATATATGTGCTTCATATTTAATCGTGATGCGGCATCCGCATTAAAACGAAGAGAGTGACGTGCAGAACGCAACTCTCTTCGTGGATGACGCCACAAACATCATTTAAGAAATCATCATAAATGCCATTTTGGTTTCCCTCATAATCTCCCCTTTTTGAAAAAAGGTCGGACAAATTCCGACCTTTTTTCTTTTTGGGGACCCAGCAATAACACCCGATAAGCCTAACGCCTCTCTGTGGCCGTTCACAACGCCCTCTGTAACGTTTTTGTGTTTTGTGTGTGGAATTTATCATCTGTTGTCCAAATCGTTTGTTTTAGCTCGTTTTGAAGGCTTTTAACAAATTCATAATATTTTTTTGGCTTACTGACCGACTTACGCGCGCACGCGCGTTTTGTAAGTTTGTTTTTAAATCTTTTTATATTTGTTTTTATATTGTTTTCGGGGTCGGAAAAACCAGTAATTGCAAGGGGTTTGAGCACCATATCGCAAGTTAAATATGGTATTTTGCAAGATATTTATGGTCGTTTGCAAGTTTTTTATGGTATTTCGCAAGTTGTTTATGGCTCATACTGCAAGATATTTATGGATACACTGCAAGTTATTTATGGTATCATTCGCAAGTTTTTTGCGGTATATTGCAAGTTCGCTATTGACATTCTTGCAATTTAATGGTAATATATGGAAAAAACAAAGAAATATATGGTACGGAGATACGAAAGTGGATAGAAACGATTTAGAAACAAGAGATTGTTTTGTGAACGAAAACACCAACATTGTGCAGTCCAATTACCTGATTGAGCGCAAGCAGAAGTTGAGCCTACCGGCGACGCAGCTCTTGTTCACGTTGACCGGAATGATTAACAAGGACGATGAGGACCTGAAAGAATACCGGGTAGACGTGCGAAGCTTTTCAAAACTCTGGGGGGTGGACTCGAAGCTGGCGTATAGGACGGTAGCCGAAGCATTGGAAGAATTAAACACAAAGGGGATTAGCGAGCATTCCATTAACCCTAACACGAAAAAACCGGTCTTCACGACCGTCAGATTCATATCCTTCGGTAAATACGAGCTCGGCGAAGGATATGCGCGGATAAGGATAGAACCGGAGCTTAAGCCCCATTACATAGCCTTACAGCGCGAATTCACGCGCTTTTCACTGAATAATATTCTCCAGTTACAAGAAAACGGCGCGCAGGTCAACACGATGCGCACCTATGAGCTCTTGAAACAATTTGCGAAAATCGGCAGCCGCACGTTAACAGTCAAGGAATACAAAGAAAAATTGGGTTTAATCATTTACGATAAAAAAGGCAATATTGTAAAAGAAAAATACAAAGGCAGCAATGCCAACCTCAAAGAATACGTCATTGAACCGGCCAAAGCCTTAATAAACACAAGCACTGACATTGAAGTGGATTATGAAATAAACGGCAGAGGTATAAATGCGCAAATTAAATTTTCTATTAAAAAGCGCCACAGCGCTTCACAAACGGACAGCACTGCCGTAAAAGACTCGGACAAAACATCTGCTAAGATTAAAGTGACGTTAGAAGATGGCAAAGAAATGTGGATAGACAAGGCCTTGATTTATCCTAACACTTGCAAAGCAAACCCGGAAGAAAGCGCAGATGAGTTGCGGTCGGAGGAAGAATCTGACGTGATTGACGAAAGATTGGAACTGTATCGTCCGGTTCTTGCCCGCGATGAAGAGTTTACCGACGACCAAGTTTTGGAATTGCGCGAAGCTGCCATCAGAAGCGAATATGCTAATTCACAAAACTATGTGAGTGCAGGAATACGTGATATCGATTTATCCCAATATCTTCACGTACAAGACGTATACACCAACGCCCGCATAAAAGACAAAAGCAAACGATACCCTTATTTGCTTAATGCCGTAAAAGAAAATTGGGCAAAATACGGCATTAAGTAGAAACAAACAGATAAACGAAAAGGAACGTACAGGAACAGAAAAAATGAAAGACAAAGAATTTATAATTTTACTCATATTGTTCGCAGCATTAATCGTGATGTGTATTGTCATAAAATTAGCAATATGGATGAATAGCTTTCAAAGAGAATTACGGTATTTAAACAACGAGATACGCCGAACAGAAGGCGAAGAAAGGCTAATGTGGATATCACGAAAACGCCGTTTATGGCTTTCAATAATCCCATTTGTGCACTATTAATTAGCAAAAACTCTATAATATAAAAGAAACAACCCTCGGCCCTGCTAAGCAGAAAACCGAGGGTGTTTTTTGTGTTAAACGTCAGACAATTAAAATTACTTAAAAATAACCTTATCTGCTTATGACCATGCAAGTCCTGTTACAAATAGCGCGGTGCCCATAGAATATTTAAATGATGTATGGGGAGGATTGCCTACTACCTGTGACTTCCAATTTGAAAGGTCTATTGTGCAAGTGCGGGTTGAACCCGAGCCTCGGCCGGCATAATAAAACATATAACTAAAATTATTAACAGAAGAAACATTCCAATTCTCTAATCCATACAAATATATTGATTTTGTACTTCGACCGAAGCTTTCAAACATAGAGGACATGTCGGTAACAGAGGACGTGTCCCATCCGGTTAAGTTGAGCGATATAGATTCACAGGAATATCCAAACGAAGCAAACATATTTTCCATGTGTGTGACAGAAGATACGTCCCAGTTTTCTAAACCAATGAGAGGCGTTTGCGAAACAGACCTATAACCGAACCATTCAAACATAGAGGACATGTCGGTAACAGAAGATACGTTCCACTTTGATAAATCAAGAGAAAAGGTAGTAGAATTGTATCCGCAGTATTGAAACATACCTTCCATCATTGTAACAGAAGAAACATTCCAATCTTTGAGACCGATTAAAGAAAAAGTACTTGCAGTGTATCCCAATCTTGAAAACATAAAGTCCATGTTTTCACAAGAAGAAGTGTTCCACCCACTAAGGTTTAGGGAGATATTACTCGAAGCATGACCGAAGTCAAAAAACATATGCTTCATGTTTTTAACAGAAGAAACGTTCCACTTCGATAAATCATAATTGAATGCGTTGTGAGTCGTATAACCGGTCTTGGCGAACATATAAGACATGTCGGTAACAGAGGAAGTGTCAAAGTTTTCAATTCCAAGGATATTAATTTCTGTAACAGAGTAACCGGTTTCATAGAACATGTGGGACATGTCGGTAACAGAAGACGTGTCCCAACTGGTCAAATTCAGAGAAAATAGGGATTCAGATTTATAGCCGGTAGAATAGAACATATAGGACATGTCGGTAACAGAAGACGTGTCCCAGTTTTCTAAACCAGTTATTGTGAGTCTTGCACTGGTGCCAGTGTTGTTGTGCCTTGCCGCATTATAAAACATATACTTCATGTCAGTAACGTTTGATACATCAAGAAGTGCAAGGTCAATTTCTTCGACCATTTGAAAACCGTAGAACCAATACGCGGTAGAAACAGGCGATATCGAATCTTCAACAACAACTTTCTTTATGTTATAGCTTTTGTTGGAAGGATTCATGTAGTAATTCCAAGGAACTTCTTTATAATTGGAATAAATTTCTTTGTCAAAACCTGTATAGAGCTTTACAACAGTAATTTCGCCACATGTTTTGCTGTTATATGTGTCTCCTTCCTTGATTTCGTTTTCCGAGGAGACAAACAACAGAGTCGGGTTATAGGATGAAGTTATTATTGCATATGTGTACTTAAACGAGAATATCGCTGTGTCAACGTCGAGCAGTTTGCCGTTTTTATAAACCTCAACTTTAACTTTGTCGCCGTTAACAATGTCACCTTTATTGAAAGAATACTTGTTTTGTCCTTTGGCAACCTGACTATCGCTAACTTTCAATGTTGCGATAGCTTCATCATTCTTATAAATGATGGCAGTGTCAAAGTCATCTTTTCGTATGGTGTAATCGAATGAGTTTGTAAAACATTCATCGATAGTCACCACGTTAGCTGCACTGTCAATGGCCGTAGTAGCTTTATTCCCAAAACCGTCTGTTAAATCTTTGAAGCCTTGCTCCATCCAGCCGGAACCATTGCCGGTAAAAAGCAACAGAATCATGCCGATGAGAGCCACAATAGCAATGGTCACTGTAATTATATGACCGAAGCCGTTAATTAGTATTCGCATAGATAAAGTTTCCTTTCAGTTTTGTTTTTTTGTGTTTTGAGCCCACCCGGCTTTTTGTTTTTGGCATAAAATTGTTTCACGTGTAACAATGTAACGCATACGTTACACAATGGTGTTGTGACCGAATTAACGGTTTACGTTTTTTTGTTTCTGAATTGACACGACCCACAATATTCAGTGCCGATGCAGGGCTTGAAAGTGTCGTTGCATATACAGTTACGTATATCTGCAAGTTTTTCTTCAAGGTCTTCGCTAAGAATGCCGCTATTGATTAGTTGCTGTAAGATAGCAACAGCTTCTTCTCTCGACATAGTTTTTGTCCTCCTCCCCTTTGTTTTTTAAAAATAACGCCATATAAGGCAGGGCGCGCAGAATGTTAAACCAAATCATCAAACGAAATATGACGTTCGACAAAGAACGCAAAAAGCTTCTTTAACGCCGACTGTTCTCTTTTTGATGCGGTGGCGATATAAATGTTCTGCCGGGCAGCGAGCTCTTTTAAGCTGGTTTTGTTGTCGCCGGACAGATATCTTTTTACGATGATTTCTTTTTCATCGTCAGATAACGTATTTAACGCTTCCTCGATAATTTTTCTTTGCTCAAACTGTTTTAAAGGTGCTTCGGCGGCACTATAATCATCAGAAGTTATAAGTGATTGAGCTTTTAATGCAATATAATTTTCGTCTAAACTCGTCACCATGTTGTTAATGTCGCGCTTCAAATAGAGTTCAATGTCTTCTATGGGGATACCGGTAAGCTGCGAAAGCTGTTCGCATGTAGGGGGAACCATATAGGTTACTTGAAATGATTTAATTGTGGAAGCAATCAGAAGCGCATTAAAGAAATCGGTTTTTGTGATTTTTAAAGGCACTCGTTCGATAATGCCCTTATATATCATTTTGTGGATATATTTAAAGGCGTATGTTGTGAATTTAACGTTTTTCCGATAATCATATTTATCGACAGCCATAAGAACACCGAGCATGCCGTCTTGAAGCGCATCATCAAATGTAGAATACCGATGGCACAACACGGTATTTACAAATGATTTGACTATAGGAACGCAAGCCAATATTAATTTTTCGCGTGCTTTTGTGTCGCCGTTTGATGCTTTTCTCCCCAGCTCTACTTGTTCTTCGAGAGAAAAATATGTTTCGGAAATCACGATTTGGTTAAGATTCATCGCAACACTTATACAACAGCTTCCTTTTGAGCAAAAGAAGTGTGCCGTTGTTCCTTTCTATAAGATATCGAACGCTGTTGCCGAAAAGATAAATCAAAAATCAAGCATCGGAAGATACTTTGCGGTTCAAAAGGTCCATTTCCTGCGGAGAAAGCGTAATCCGATACTTAGAAGAATCCTCGCGAACTTTTGCCGCAACCGTTTCTCTTTGTCTTAACAGTGCATCGAGAAGAAACTTGTTGTCGTTTATCTGTACCGGAATCTTAAGTTTCTTCAGAGAATCGTCGGGCATAATAAATTCGCACTCGATTCTAAACTCCTTTTTTGTTGCTCCGTTAGCATACATTTCGAGGTTTGAAATTGATTCGTCTGTCTTTGAAATCTCGGTCAGATTGTCCTTGACCCTCTTCAACGCAGCTTTTTGGTCCTCAAGACCTTCAATAAATGCCATAGTAAACACTCCTTTGTGTATTTTGTTACATGTTTAAAGCTGAGGCAGTGCATAACACGCCATAGCTATAATGTTGTCGTTTACAACGTCCTTATGAATCACATCAACGCTCTTCTCTGAAACTTTTTCAACTTTAGAGATTAAAGAGGTTATGGATTGGTGAATGAAAGTGTAATTCTTATCTGTGTTCTGAGAGAGCTCGCACAAAGACTCGATTAAAGAACGTTTATTAACCGTTTTTTTGTATTTGACCAAATCATTAACGGTTTGAACTAAAATGTTCGTCTCATTAAAGTCTAATTTCATCAAGAACACCTCAAAACTCATAGGGACCGTTAAATTCGAATATATCATCGTTATCAAAGGATTCATATTCTTCAACGGCGCCGTTATAAAATGTCATTTCCTCTTCCAGACTATCTATGATGTTATGGGCGGAAGACTGCACCGTATTTAAAATTCGAATCATATTATCCGAATCGCCCCCACACCAGTGGCCGGCAAAGAAGAAACTGTATTGTTCCGTGGGCAGCTTGAAATAACTTGATATCATGAAAGCCACACATTCACATATCTTTTGATATTCATCTTCTTTATGCTCGCTTTGTAAGCTCTTAAGAGCTTGCTTGGTATAAGCGTTCACGATATTAGAACACAACAAATAATAGTTGTTCCTGTCCTTCGGATTGAGCACCAAGGCGCCTTTATCTTCACCGGTAGAATATGATTCATAAATCAAATCTGCCGAATTTTCGCTCTTATCAGAAAACACTATATCGAAGGGGGCTGTGACTTTAAACGCATTAAACAATGCTATGCAGTCATTTTTGCTTTTTGAAAGGTCCCACGATATCAACGGAGTCGGAATATCATTGGTCTGTTCTCTATCGAACACAAAAACTACATGATAATCAAAATACGAAAATGCCATGGGTTTTGTAGCTGAAACCCCATAACTTACGCTGTCTGCTTTCTTTTTCAGTATGTAAGGCACTAATATCCCTATGCCCTTGCCTTTCTGCAACGAGGTGAACACCGGTCTATTCGGGTCTCCCCACGCTTCGACGCTGAACTTCTCCCAGGCTTTAAAAGATGCCAAATATGTTGCCGTCGGACGTTGCATATAAACCAACATGGTGTTGTTCACATCAAAATAATGAAAGTTGGCAGCGAATTTTAAATAATCAGGAAAACGCGATTCATTGAATACGCCTACAACATCTTGTTTGACCTTAAACAACGATTTTTGAACCTTTTCTATAGCAAGAGCTTTCAGCTCTTCCTTGGAATAATTGTTTGAATACGCCATCTGTTTTTCACCTTATCTTCTGCTTCACTTATAACACACAAAAGCAGACACATATAGCTTATTATCATTATACCACTAAAGACGGTATTTGTCAACATTATCCCACTAAAGTTACTTTGTGACAATATGAAATATTTTACATACACCATTTCGTTATACTTACATACTTGCATGTTTACATTTCCGTATGTTTTTATAATGATTTCTCATATTACTTTTATACAAGTATAATTACATATCGTTATGTTTTATTGTTTGTATGTTTGTGTACTTACATTATTGTTTGAATCAGCTATTGTATGTTTGTATGATGATTATGCATCATAACAAAATGTAATTATACGTACAAACATAAAGCGTGAATAAGGAGTTCGAAATGTTTACTTTTCGAACGGTCCGAATATGCAAAGCTGATAAGTTCGCAAAAGCCTTATTTTAAAATATTGAACGTTCGGTTTAAAATAAAGACCTTTACGGAGAGATTGAGTGTAATTTTACAAACACACTTGTGTGCTTACAAACAAACAATATTGTATGTATTTATATCATCAATCAAGTAGTAAACTTTACAAACATTATGATTTGTCACTTTGTATGTACGATGTAGTGTTTGTATGACACTTAACCATATTGTTTTCATACTGTAATGTTTGTATGATGATTATGCGAACTTAATGTTTTGAATGTTTTAAATATTAGTATAGCAGGGAAGTAAAGATATGGGTCCCTTCTTTTCTATTAAAGGAAAAACCCGAGGCGTTTGCTACGTGGTGCTGCGCCTCGGTTCTTTAATATCCGTTTTTGATTTTTGATTAACAGCCGCCACCGGTACCGCATCCTCTATAGGGTGACTTACTGTTATTCCGACCGTTTGATTCTTTCTGATTGGAAAAAATACTCCAAGTATAATATTCGGTCAATAATGCTGCCAAAGTAAATGTATGACTCAAATAATCAAAGATAGTCTGCTTGTCCAGATAGTCGTCCCAATCATATGTAAAGCCGCCGTCTTGTTTAATGATTAAATCGTTAATTTCCATAACGTCTTTTCTTAACATAGAGGTGGTCTTTTTTCCTTTGTGATATGACACAAGCTCATTATTCTTTTCAAATGTTGTGGTATCACAAACATTACATTGCGAATGAGCTTTAAATGTAAAGCCAAGCTGCCGAATTTTTAAGGATATCTCGTTATAGGGATTATGTAGGTCAACATCGTCCTTTGTTTTCGTGTAATCCTTCCTGAAACACAGGTGAACATTTTTGCCACTCCACCGTAAAATGACCTTTTCAATGTCTTGATTTGTAAGGACACAGTTAATCCGAACAGGCTTATTGAGCAGATGTATCGCGCTGTCTTCGGCAATGTCGCACAGTGTGGCACAGTCGGCGTCATACGTTTCGCAATGTCGGGATATGTTTACGCCTTTGATTTTATCGCAACCATTTACGAGGTTTACGAATTCGGTAAGATTGTGATTAATATATGTAGTGTTAATATAAATGTTGTACGTCGAGGGAACTATCTCTATGAGCTCTTTTAAAACAGCAACGTCCGCCATGGGTTCGCCGCCGGTAAAGACCACATCTTTAATAGGGAAATGATAAGACTTAAAAATGAGCTTCATTTGCTTTTTGACGCCATCTATTGAAGGTTGAAGTCTACGGTAATAATCTTTCGACGTGCAAAACTTACAGTCGTTAGGACAATCAAAAGGCACAAAAACAGTAAGGGCAAGATTGTCTCTCCCAAATACGAATTCCATAATATTACTCCTAATCTCTGATTTTAAATATTCTTCATAATAAACATATTGTTACTAACATCAGAAGCGCGCCAAAAAGAGCTATTAGGGTGCCTGCAGTCTTGCTTTGCTTGGATTGTTCCTGCTCGCCTATTAGCCTCACAATGTTCCCCGACAATATCAATAAGCCGGAAAATATAAAGATAATATATGTTGCAGTGGTCACGCTTCACACCTCTGAGATTTTACTTGCCTCTCTTTTGCCGAAAGCTCGAACCGATGATACAGAATGCCTTTGCTTGTTTAATTCTGAGCTCGCTCTTTTCCTCTGCGGTCATAGAATCGATTTCTTTCCTTCTTTCGCATCCTATCTGAAATAACCTCCACGACCACATAATAGCTGCGGGCTCTGCGTCAAAAAATACAACCTCAAAAACATTTCTTGCAACAGGGATGGGTTTTGAAGGAGCGACACCGCAATCGTGATAATATACCCATTTATCTTTATGGCAGTCACACCATTCGCGTAATTGCAAAAGACAATCATCAAAGTCCTTTCCTTCCATAAAAAAGCCTTTGTTTTCGTCTTTATGCAAGTGAGAACCCTTTCTCGGCATATTTTGATGTATCATAGAAAATCTCCTTTAAACATCTATGTAATGACAGGGAATGCTTATATACTCTTTCTTTTCGTTGACTATCGGCAGATTGCCCCAGGAGTCTCTTCTTACTTCGCGGTCAATCAAGTCTTTATGGATATAACGACAAAACAAATCCTCGTAATCTATCCAAAACACGGCTACCGTCCAACCGCTATCTCGTATTACACACAATTCTCCTGCATTGGTCTCGCGTCTCAAAAATTCTCTTAGCGGCATCATTCTAACTCCTTTACAACACAATGCGGACGTCGGCATAACCATTTTCGTCCAGGATAGCCCTCAACACCTTTTTCATGGCGTAGGTAACTCTGTTGTATTGGTCGGTGTTCGCAATGCCGGTTTTGTCGTAGTCCTTACAAGCTTTGGCATACTCGTCCACCAATTCTTTGATTTTGTTTTCGTTTTCCATGCTTACTCCTTCATTTCTTCATCCTCGGAATTTAACTCGCTCACGCCAAGCTCGTATGCAATGCGAAAAGGGACACTGAAAAACAACCCGATGCAAAGACTGATTCCGGCAGCCGCGCCGTTGCCGGCAGCAAGAAAGGTTATCACCATAACCAGCGTTATTCCTGTTATAGCAAATCCAATTTCGCCACAATGTTTAATTACAAATGATTGCCAATTTAACCCTTTCATCTTTCTTGCTCCTTTACTTCTTCATGGTTTTTACAGCAGTCGCAACAGCAAGAGGTTTCGTCGGTTCCCCAACCGGTGTCTACGTCGTCTACCACGCACAGAGAGAACGCAACACTAAGCAATAAGACCCCTAATCCAAACATTAAAGAATCGGGCACAGAAATGTTGTAGCGCCATCTGAGAAAGTGGAATAGGGCATATCCGACAATCGAACCGATAAAAAGGCCAATACCCACAATGCTCATTCCGTCCATCCTGCTTACTCCGTTCGTTCTTTGTTGTCTTTATTATACACCCAATGTTTCGTTTTGTCAATACTATTTTTAGAATTTTCTGAAAATATTTTTTTGAAGGCGCGCGATGTGACCGTTTTCGACGTGGGCGGTGTGGTATCCTCTTTGACAGAAAGCGAGGTGAACCCGAATGTCCGAACCCACCAACTTGCGCGAGCAGCTGTTCCCGGACGGCTGTCCCGATGCGGAGACGTTTATCCGTGTCTTGGCCAATTACATCCGCAGCACCCTTCCGGAGAGCTCCGAACCCTCCGAGCACGCCTAATCTCCCCACATTCCACTCACATTCCACTCACATCCTGCTTCCTTTTTTTACCGTTCACTCCCCAAAACCGACCGTTCGCTCCATCCCCTCTTGACAAACGCCCTGCGGAATGAACCACAGAACTTTTCCCATACCTTTACTCGATTTGGTTTTTTCTGTTTATTCCTACAGCCTGTTTTTCTTGCTTTTTCCTTTTTCTTGTGGTATAATATTAGTAACAAGGCACCGATAGATGGTTAGCCTTTGTGTTAGTTGAAATAACCGCGACTTTGGCATAGTAGGGGCGGTTATTTCTTTTTTTCTTCCACACACCAAAAACCCCGGCGCTGGTCTACAGCTCTCCGGGGTTGTTTGTTTGCTTGGATATGCATTATATGGTTGATTTCTCTTCTGATGAAAAAAGCCGCCCAAAGGGCGGCCTTTCGCTCGTTGCAGTGTATTGAAACATAAAAGAACAACGACTCTTAAAATATAACATAACGGTTGTTGTAATTGCTATGGAAAAAGAAGCCATTGTCCTTTAATAGAAAAAACAATCATTTTTCATCACGCCGAAAATCACTTATAATAAAAGCAAAAAGGGTGAGTGTTGTGAGGCTTGGTTACGTAAGGGTGTCTTCCAGGAGCCAGAATCCAGAGCGCCAATTAGAAACAATGCGAAAATTAGGCATTGAAGAACGGTTTATATTTCAAGATACCGCTTCAGGAAAACATTTTGAACGAGATGGATATATTTCGATGAAAAAGGTGCTCCGTGAAGGAGATTGTCTTTATATAGATTCCTTGGACCGTTTGGGCAGAGATTACGAAGCCATTATTTCCGAATGGAAACATATAACACGAGAATTAAAGTGTGATATCGTGGCGTTGGATAACAGTGGGCTGTTCGATTCCAAAAAATTCAGAGAAATGGGTGATATCGGAAGATTATTAGAAGACCAAATGCTGGCGCTGTTAGCTTATGTCGCTGATGTTGAACGCAAAAAGACATTAGAACGCCAAAAACAAGGAATTGCTACAGCTAAAAAAGCCGGAGTAAAGTTTGGCAGACCGTCTTCTGTTTCAGATTGGGAACTTTTCGACCGTACTGCCAAGCGTTGGGAACGCGGCGAAATCACCGCAGCTGAAGCTTGCCGCATTACCGGTTGCAAAAAAACATCGTACTACAAATACATCAAAGAACGAGGTTTCAAGAAACCAGAGTCGGGATTTATTTAATCTCGACTCTTTGTATTTGTTCACTATTTCTTTATGCGGTACAATGTAACTTATAATATACATAAAGGAGATTTAATATGAATGAATGGGAAAAATTGAAGCGAGAAGCTCAACGATATAAGGAGATGTATCCTGTCGGAACAAGACTTGTGCTCGAAAGCATGGATGACCCGTATGCTCCCGTTGCGCCCGGTACGCGTGGAACTGTACGATTAGTGGACGACATGGGTACGATTCATATGAATTGGGATAACGGACGGACGTTGGGGCTTGTGCCTGGCGAGGATAGTTTTCGTGTGTTGTCCCCAAAAGAGCTTGCGGAAGAAAACAAGTCGGTTGTTGAGGTTATTGCCGAGGCTACACAATCTTGTGAAGATGTGAACAACCGTGGAAACGAATGGTATGTTCGTTTGATTTCTGCTGACATTTGTGATTTTCTTGAAGAATTATTAGACAAACACGATTTAACCATTCCAAGTAACGACCGGGAAGGAGAAGAAGGCGAAGCGAGAATATATGGCGAGGTTTATTCTGATTTAGAGGATAACGTGACCGACATGCTTGCGTCGCTTTGCGTAACGGTTAAAGAAAATCCGGATATCATCATTAACGAAAACGAAATCGACGTGTTAAAGCCTATTTCCGGCAAAAACGAGTTACACATTCGTGCGGTTGCGGTGAAAATTTGCGATTTGTTTGAGGACTTGTTGGATGAACACGATATTACCATACCAAGCGAGGACCGTGAGGGTACAGAAGATGAAGCAAGAATTTTTGGTGATGTTTATTATGGTTTAGAAGGCGATATTGAAGAGGTTCTTGTGGCACTTTGTGAAGAGATTAAAGCTGCACCTGACATTGTGATAAACGTTGAAGATTATAACGGGTTTGTGGAGGAAGGTGTTCAGAAACAGAACGGCGTAGATGATATTCTTGTAGATGCAACAGCAA
Organism: Candidatus Fimenecus sp.; assembly: GCA_045533355.1. Classification (GTDB taxonomy): domain Bacteria; phylum Bacillota; class Clostridia; order Oscillospirales; family Acutalibacteraceae; genus Fimenecus. The sequence continues at coordinate 2,234 of JAZSHP010000176.1, read as the reverse complement.
GATGTATTCGGCAAAATAACGCTAAAGGCGATATGGAAATTACAAAGGAGTAAAGAGAATATCAATGTATGAAAATCATAAAATCAAAGAATTTGAACAACACCTTTTGTCTCGACTTAAAGAGAATGGGCTTGAAGCTTCTAATATTGAACTTGAGGTCATTAAATTCATCGACGAGGAACACATGAACTGTTTGTGGTATGGCGGTCCTGTAGCCGAAATTAAGTACAAAGGGTTCCTTTTCTCTATGGAAGCAAGGGGCGATATAAACTGTACGCTTTTTGATATCAATAATAATGAATTGGGATATGTAAAAGATAAAAATAACGCCGGTAGATTCCGTGATGAAATGGCACATTGCTTGGCAAATGATACAGAGCTCTACATAGCAAAAAATGAAGGCTATCTTGTTTTAGAAAACAATAATTGGTTTGAGATATTTGTTCGTACTCCGGATATGGAATGGCAACAAACAACATGGTTATCTGAGTCTGATGATTTAGAAGAATGTATTGTTGAAATGATAGAAACCGTGGATGAAATGATAGAAGAAATCGTACAGCAAACTGAAAAGAATCAATCTGTTGACAGCTTGTTGGCAGACGCTATTGTTAGATGTGAAGCGACTGATAATGATAGTTTAAGCAAAACAGAAATACTTATGGAATAGGATTATCATTGTTTTCGACTCAGTGGCTCAATTAATTTCGCATCCAACAGATATAAGACAATGACGACAACACGCATACTCATTAAAATAAAAGAACCCCGGCGTTCTGCTTTCGCAGTGCTGCCGGGGACGTTTTGATGTTTATGATTTGAACGTTGAATGAGTTGTAATGCTTAAAATGATATTTTCAATGACCTCGTTGATATTCGGTCTGGCCATTATTCCTCACGCTCCTTTTCGTGGAAGTTATCTTGCCACTTTTTGAATCTGCTTATTTTGGCAGAATCTCGCCAAATGCGAACCAACCAAAGAGTAACAAAAATAAACAATACCGAGAGAAGAACAAGAGCGAAAACGCCTCCGGCTCTTTTCGCAAAGAATGCTCCTATTGTGTAAAACCATATAATCCAAATACACGCTTTACAACTTTCAGACAACACCTCTTTGTCTCGTGCATAGGCGATAACATACGCCACAATAACAGCAAAACCTGCCACCATACCAATTGTCAATAAAATATTAAATGCGTGTTCCATGTTTCTACTCCTTTACGCTTGCTCAAGAAGATAAACTAATAGGTTTGCATATCCTTCAATATCCGCAATACCACGCGAAAACATATACGAGCAATTATCAACTATAAGCTGCGTTAATTCGGCTGCGTCGTCGAAAGTGCCTATGACGTCTAAAACTTCACTTTTGCCGGCTACATTGAAACACGCTTGAACGGATTCAAGCCCGTCCTCGTCCTTATATTTGTAAGCTAAATACTTTTTCATTTTTTCCTTCTTACTCCTTTACTTCAAATGCTTTTCGGCTTCCTCTTGCGAGGTGTAGTAGCCGTACTTCGAGAGGTTTTTCAGTTCGAATAACGTTAACTCGTCAACGCTCTTGGGCATCACCGTGGCAAACGAGGTGCCTTTGTCCACAATGCGATAGACGGTATCGCCGGGAAGTGCAATTACGCCTTCGGCAAGAAGATAGTCAACGAATTCAGACGCTGGCTGTTCATCAACCCAGCCGATATCGTTGCTTATTAGATTCATCAATCTGTCCTTCATCCTTCTTACTCCTTTACTTCAATCGTCCTGTGACTCTACGCATGAATTCTGCTTCATTTTTGGGATAAATTGCGCCATCGTTCCAAAGCTCGCGAGCTTTCATTAAATCGTCCTGCGGCTTTGTTTCGCAACCACATTTGGTACAGCAGAATTTGCATTTGTCGTCCACAAATTCTAATTGAGGAATGGGTTTTCCGCATCCCATACAGGGTCTTAAAGTGAAATCGCTCATACTTAAATCCTTTCTGCGTTTACCGTCCGCACGACGTGATACTTATAAAAACACCTTATTGTTAACGATATGCTGGATACGTGGGGTTATCCCTCACGCTCCTATCATTTGGTTGTATTCTTCTTTCGTCAACTCTTCAATGTAATCAATAGCGCGGGCATCCTCTTCGTATTCAAAACGTTTCTCACGTACGGCTTTTTCCTTGGCTTCCTCCGCATTGTTCGCCATTATAGGGATGGAATAACCGTCGCCATCTTTTTCTCCGTATTTT